>NZ_JBHXSY010000085.1:0-11881 GCF_042715295.1 Streptomyces sp. NPDC058701
CGCCTGCTCGCTCATCTGCTGGCGACGCCTGAAGTCATTCCGATAGCAGTTCTAACTGATTTCCCACAGGAGTGGGAGCGAAGGTTTCGTCGAAGCCCCGAACGTGGCGCCGATATGGGCGAAATGGGGGTCTCCCACTCGTACGCTTCTGCACGCCCTGGAGGTACACCATGGCTTCCCCGATCGAGTCGGACTCGCTGCTCCTCGAACGGCGGGACGACGTCCTGATCATCACCCTCAACCGCCCGCGGGTCCGCAACGCCCTGGACGTGCCAACCGCACGGGCCCTCGACGGCGCCCTCACCGAACTGTGCCGGGACCCCGCGCTGCGAGCCGGCGTACTGACCGGAGCCGGCGGCCACTTCTGCTCGGGCATGGACCTGAAGAAGTTTCCCGTCCACGGCGTTCCCGCCGTCGACGGGCGCGGGCTGGGCGGACTGACGCGGGCGCAGCTGACCAAGCCGCTGATCGCCGCGGTGGAGGGGGCAGCGGTGGGCGGCGGCATGGAACTGGCCCTGTCCTGCGACCTGATCGTCGCCGGCGCGTCCGCGCTCTTCGCACTGCCCGAGGTCACCCGTGGGCTGATCGCGGCCGAGAGCGGGGCGGTACGGCTGCCGGCGAGGTACCCGTACCACCTGGCGATGGAGATGCTGCTGACGGGCGATCCCGTCACCGCGGCCTCCGCCGCCCGCCACGGGCTGGTCAACAGGATCACGGAGGACGGCGGAGCCCTGTCGGCGGCTCTGGAACTCGCGTCGCGCGTCACCCGCCACCCCGAGGAGGCGGTACGGGCAGCACGTGCCGTCGCACGCACCGCGGACGAGGTCGGCCCTGCGGCGGCCTGGCGCCTGGCGCCTCCAGGACGCTGTCAGCCCGTCCTTCTTCTCCACGCTCGGCTGATCCCTCCCGCTCCAGGACCGCTGCGCCCGTACCCGGCGCAGTGGTCCTTCGTGTGCGGCCGCCTCTTGCGACCGTGCTCGGCGGGCCGCCGCCCCTGTCCCACGCGCTGAGCCAGGGCCTCGGTTCCCCGGCCGCAGGAGCCTGGTCTCCTCCCGGTTCCCCCTCCGCCTCGGTCCGTGCCGTGGATCCGGGCAAGCACGTGTGTAGGGCCCCGAACGCCGAGCGGTGGCTGACCAGGACCAGCAAACACTGGTCCACCCCCGACCACTGCAGCCGCAGCCCATTGCGGTGAGCCGGTTACATGCTCCGCGCGGGGGGACCGGACGCGGCGTGCACCGGAGGGGGCACTGGGGCGACCGGTGCGCCCCTGCGGCGCAGGAACGGGTGCAGTACTGCCATCAGGACGCAGGTCGCAACGGCGCTGTGCCACAGCAGCGCGTCAAGGCGGTCGGCTGCCAGGTACTCTCCGGCTGCGATCGCCGCCAAGGCGCAGACACCCCGGTCGAGGATGCTCTCCACCGACAAGAGGGTGGCCCGCGGCGCGCCCTTGGGGATGGCGTCGTTCAGCAACTTGCGCTGCACCGGGTAGACGAGACCGGTGGTGCCGGCGAACACGCACAGGAGCACGACCGCCGTCACCGGGCCGCGCAGCGTGGTGGCGGCGAGGGTCAGGGCCAGGGCTACGGTCAGCAGGGACACCCAGGCAGCCGGGAACAGCCGGCGTCCCAGGAGCTGGGGGCGCGCCGAGGTGGCTGCCTCGACCACGGTCATGGCTGCGAGCGCTGCGCCGTGTGCCCCGTCGCCCACCCCATGGTGCAGCAGCACCGGCTGGAACAGGTTCACTTGGCACAGCCGAGCCAGGGTGAAGACGGCCACGCCCTGCACCATCAACAGGAGCAAGACGGGCGATCCCCGTAGGATGCGCAGGGCTTCGAGCGTCCCGCCCCGCCGGACCGTCCGGCCCCCTCCCCGTACCCGTACGGGTGGCCCGTCCGCAGCACGGCGGGGCAGAGCCAGAACGCAGCCGAGGGAAGCGGCTGCACTGGCCGCACTCAGGACGTAGGGCGCCTCGTGTACGTAACCCATCAGCGGTCCCACCAGGGGCCAGCAGGCCACCTTCGCGGCAAGCCCGAGGGAACGTGCGGTGCCTTCCGCCTTCACGTAGTGCACACCCGCCCCCTGTTCCTGGAGGGTGTCGTAGAGGTAGGCGCTCGAGGCGCCCGAGGTGAGCGACCGCCCTGCGGCCACGGCGAGGAAGTGGACCAGAAAGCCCGTGTAGGAGGGGGCGATGACGGGGGTCAGATTGGCCGCGGTCATCACCACGGCCCCGGCTGCCAGGGACGCCCGGGCTCCGAGACGGTCCGCGATCATGCCCGTCGGTACCTCGAAGAGGCAGAACGTGACGTAATAGATGCTCTGGATGCCGAACACCTCGGCGTCGGAGAGTCCGGCGGCACGCTGGTAGGTGTAGAACACCGGCATCCACCAGAGCAGGTTGAACAACAGCTGGAAGCCGTTGTTGAGGTGGATGGTCCGCTGCGCCGCCGGAGGCGGGGCAGACCCGCGGCGCAGGGCCGTTCGGGGGCGGAACCAGCGCCTCATCGGGTGTACGGCCGTATCTGGACGACCTGGAAAGCTCCTTCGGCCGTCATGAGCCACTCGATGTCGAGCGGCTGGTCCGGGTCGTCGGCGCCGAAATGCCCTTGCAGGAGGCGGCCGGCGAGGGCCAGCTCGCCCAGTGCCGCGCGGGTGGTGACCGGCAGGTCCTGCGGCGCCGAGCCCAGGTCGAGGGTGCGGCCGCCGCCCTCCACCGTGTTGAAGAGGTACTGCTGCGGCATCACCGTGCCGTCGACCACGCTCTCCGGGGAACCCGCCGCGCAGTTGAGGTAGACGTTGCGGAAATCGTCGGGGCGGGTCGGATCGCAGGTCACCATCACGCCGCCGATCTCGGCCGGAACGTATTCCTGCACCACCGCGCCCATGTACGTGTCTTCCAGGGAGATGCCGGCCTGGTGCCTGAGGCGGACGCTGCGCGGCGAGAGCAACGAGGCCCAGACCTGGCGGACGGCACCGAGCAGTTGTTCGACCCCACGCACAGTGGTCACCGATTCGTAGAGGCCCGCCGCGGAGAAGCCGGCGAGGTCCTCGGCGTTGGCGGATGACCGGACGGCAAGCCTCCGCCCTGAGGAGAGGAGACCTGCCAAGGGCCGGCTGATGGCCTCGGCGACCCCCGACGGCACGGGCGTCGCCCGGATGAGCGCCTGGAGGTGCAGGCACAGCGCGTCGACGGAGTCGGAGGCCTCCAGCTCCAGTGCCATCTTGAGTTTGCCGATGGTCTGTTGGAGGGCGGGAGAGGACGTCAGGAAGAGGTGCTGGAGCCGGAAGGGCAGGGCGAAGCCCCGGGGGGCGCCCACCGTCGCGGCGAGGTGCTCCGCGACAGCGCCGCGCAGGCGGTCCGGGCTGGCGCCCCGGTCCGCGAGCCTGCTCTCCAGGTGGTTCAGCAGGTCCGGGCGGGGCGGGCGCGGGCGGGCGTAGAAGCCGAGCAGGTCCGGCCCCGGCATCGATAGCACATGGTGCAGTTCGCCGAGGTTAGACGCCTTGGTGCCATACCGGTCGCGGTCGGCCCGGCGCAAGGCGTGCAAGGGCACGACGGGCGCGTCGCCGAGGACCGGGGCGTCGATGCGCACGCGAAGTCGCTCCCATGCTGGCCGGCGCAGCAGGGGCTGCTCGGCCAACGCGGTCAGGGTCACTCCGTGCTTCCCGGCCTCGTAGCGGACCCAGGAGCCGTCGAGGCTCTCCCGCTGCGCCTGCTCGTCGAGGTCGCGGATGATGGCGTTGGGGATCCCCCAGCTCGCGGCAAGGACGTTGGTATGGGACAGCGGCGTGGTGGGCTGCGTACTGATGAAGCCGGAAACCCGGGGGACGTCGTCCGGGAGGCGCGGCATCGCGACGATGTCGGACCACACGAGTCCCGCAACGGCTTCCTGGTACTCCCGTTCGGTCCGGAACAGGCGCAGCCGGCCGACCGTCTCACCGGGGTTGAGGCAGGTGCGGGTGCGACTGCCGAACAGCTCGTGGCCGAGGATGCGCGGGACGCGGGTGTCGCCGATGGCGACGAGGGCCTGCTCCTGACCGTGGTTGGCCGGCTTCATCAGCAGCGGCAGCCGGCCGTCGAGCTGGTCGCGGACGAAGGTGTAGAACTCCTCGATGAGTGCGGCGCCCATAGTGTCAGCCTCCGTGGTCTCCAGGACCATGAAGGCCTCGTCCTGCCCGGCCACACCGGTAGCGGAGTGCAGGGACAGGACCCCCAACGCGAAACGCCGTCGGGGATCGGTGTAGACGGAGTCGTTGAAGGCGTCCAGGTCCGCGTCGAGCTCTTGCTGCGTCATCCCCAGGATGCGGACCGCGATGTAGTCGACGTGGAAGGGGTGGACGGACGTGTCCAGCAGGTGCCAGGTGCCCTCCGCCCGGTCCATGACGACCTTGAGGTACGGTTGCCCCGCCAGGACGCCCGACAGCTGGCGGAAGAGCGGCAGGGTGAGGTTGACGCCCACCGCGGTGCGGTCCGGCGCCGACTCCGGAGCGCGGGGGGCCGGGGAGGCGCTCATACGACGGAACCCCTCGTGCGGGGCGCGCGCAGGATCGACGGCATGGCGTCGATCACCGCGGCCAGGTCGTCCAGGACGGACTGGGGGTCGTCGGCGGAGAGCGTGCAGAGACCGGCCATCGTGTTGGCGCCGGCCGCCGGGTCGTACTCGGGCACGAGCTCCCCGTCGGGCAGCGAGCTTTCGACGACTACGCCGAAGGCGTTGCCTGGGGTCACGGGCGCGGACCGCACGATGTCCTCGGTCCGCCAGGTGCGTCGCTCCGACCACGGCGTGCCGTCGGCGTGGACGGCCAGCACCACCAGAGACCCGGATGCCCCGCGGGCGTCGCGCGCGTCCTGGACGCGCGCCGGCCAGCCCGGATCGCGGCCGAGGAGCTGGTCGGTCAATCCGCCCACCAGGTCGATGCCGAAGGCCTGCTCGACCTGGGGGACGGTCATGGCACCGCCGAACCGGGCGGCCGTCTCGATCACCCACATACGGCCGTCCGCACCGAGCTTGATCTCGGTGTGGGTCCCGCAGTCCTCCAACCCCAGGGCGTCGACGGCGCGACGGGCGAGGTCGACGATCCGGTCCTGGATCCCGGCGGTCATGGCCGCGGGGGTGATACCGGCCCGCTCAGTGAACGGCGTCACGGTGGGCATGCGTCCGGTCAGGCAGACCGGATGGAAGATCCCGTCGGCCACGACGCCTTCGACGCTGACGTAGTCGCCCCAACCCTCGCCCGCGAACCACCCGCGGGCGTCCCCTTCTACGATCTCCTCGACCACGAAGTCCTCCCGCGCTCCCGGGACGTAGAGCTCCGCGTAACCGAGGTCCGCCGACTCCTCCATGACCTGGCGCGACCGCTCCCATGCCCCAGCGGCGTCGGCGGGAGTCTTTATGACCTGGTGAGCGGTGGAGCCAGCGCTCCACGCCGACTTGAGCAGGAGCGGTGGGGAAAGCTCGGCCGCGGCCGCCTGAAGGTCGGCCAGGGTCGTCACGGCACGGAACCGCGGCTGTGGGACGCGGTGGACGTCCCATGCGATCCGCATGAGTCGTTTATCTCGGGCGAGGCCCGCCGAGCTGCCAGCGCCGCGAAGCCCGAGCCGCAGGCACGCCTGGGACACCGCCACTACTGCGTACTCGGAGAACGTGATGACGGCTTCGGCCCCGACTTCCCGTGCCCGTTCGACGATGACATCCACCAGGTCGCGTTCCTCACCCCGGACGGTTCGCGTCACCGAGGCGCACCACTGGGCCAGTTCCGCGGCGATGCTCGCGGGCGGCTCGGCCAAGGCCAGCAGGTGCACCGTCGCCTTCGCCGCGACCCTGGCCAGGGCGTGGCTCGGCGGCGGGCCTCCTTTGGCGTGAACGTACAGCACACAGGTCACGGCAGACAGCTCCTCGGTCGACATTTCTCTGACGTGTCATCACATATAAGACGGATCACGGTCTGGCGGGCCAACAGTCGGCCCGACCCCTCTAGCGAACCAGCGCGCGGGGGGTTCGACGGCCCATCCTCGCGCCACCCCATCAGGCAAATGCCAGAGCCGGACACCGCCGCGGTGACGCGCGCGAGCTGCTCCATGGGCTAGGCCGTTTCCTTCGGATCATCTGATCGTTGGTTGATGTGTGTCGTTGACTGACGCGCAGTGGGGGCGGATCGAGCCGTTGTTGCCGGAGTGGACGCCGAAGCGGGGTGGGCGGTGGCGTGGTCACCGGCAGGTGATCGACGCGATCGCGTTCAAGTACCGGTCCGGGACACCGTGGATAGACCTGCCCGAGCACTTCGGGTCGTGGAAGGGAGCCCACAACCGGCTGCGAAGTGGGCCGCGGACGGGACCTGGGAGAGGGTCTTCACCGCCCTGCTCGCGCAGGCCGACGCCGAAGGCGACCTGGACTGGGTCGTGGCGGTCGACTCCGCCATCGTCCGTGCCCATGAGCACGCCGCCGGGGCCCGTCAAAAGGGGCCCCGGACGGCGAGCCCGCCGACCATGCCCTCGGACGGTCCCGCGGCGGACTGACCACAAAGTTCATCTGGCCGCCGACAACCGCTGCCGGCCTCCGGCCTTCCTCATCACACCCGGCCAGGCCGGTGACGCACCCGCGTTCCCGGTCATGACCCGTTCACGGGTTCCGCGGCCGGTCGGCAGGCCGAGAGAGCGACCGGACGTGGTCCTGGCCGACAAGGCCTGCTCGTCCCGCGCGATCCGCTCCCACCTGCGGCACCGCGGAATCCGGGCAGTCATCCCACAGCCCGCCGGCCAGGCCGCCAACCGCAAACGTCTCAGCCGACTCGGCGGCCGTCCCCCCGCCTTCGACCGCGAGGCCTACAAGCAGCGGAACACCGTCGAGCGCTGCATCAACAAGCTCAAGCAATGGCACGGCAGCGGTGCACGGGCCGTCCCTGAGAACGGGATCGGACACCATGGGGCACCCTTGCGGAAACCTTCACCATCCGTAGCGGCACCGCGTCGCCGATCCAGCCGACCACGTTCAGGAGCAGATGTGCGCGAACCCGAGTTATCAAGGCCGGTCCCCCACCGTCCCGTCCTGAGCCTGCCACGGAGCACGCCCCTGCCCGAAGAGACCGACCGGCAGGCGACCCACCTGGGTGACTTGACGCCCGCCGCGGCGTTCGTCCGCAACCGCGAGGGCCGGTACGTCTGGGTCAACCACGCCTACGCCCATCTGTACGGCACCACGCGCGAAGCCGTCATAGGCCACCATGTCCGCGACGTCGACGGGGCGCTCGATGCCAGTCGCTTCGTCGCTCTCGACGCGCAGGTGCTGGCCGGCGGAAAAGCCATCCGGCACACCCTGACCTTCCAGCGCGCCGACGGCAGCGCGGGGCAGGCGGTCGGCTTCCGGTTCCCGACCCGTTGGGAGGGCGAGGTCTGCGTCGCCGGCGTCTACATCGACATCACCGTGTACGTCGACGTGCTCGACCACCGCGGACGGATCGAAGCCGACTTGCGCGCCCTGCGAGACCACAGTGGCCTGGCCTGCCTGCGGCTCAGCTGCGACGCGGTGGTGCGGGAGGCCAGCCCGGCGGCGGCGGAACTGATCGGGGTCCGCGTCTCCGAACTCGTCGGTCGGCCCGCCGTGTCGGTCCTGGCGACCGATACCGTGCACACCAGGCTGGAGAGGGCGTGGGCGGACGTGGTCGGCGGACGCCGCCGGAGCGCCGGAGCGGACGCCCTGCTCGTGACCGCGGACGGCCGAGTGCAGCGGACGCGGCTTCGCATCACCGCCGTGGGCACGGGGCCGCAGGCCGTCTGGGTGGTGGCGAACCGATTGGGCGGCCCCCGGAATCCGGACGTTCACCTGACGCCCACCCAGGAGCGGATCCTCGTCATGCTCGCGTCCGGCACGAGTAACGCGGGGATCGCCCAAGCCCTGGGTGTCTCCCGGCAGACGGTGGACTACCACTTGGGCCGCCTGCGCACAGCACTTGGCGCGTCCACCCGCACCGCACTCGTGGCACGTGCCTACGCACTAGGGATCCTCTCTCCCGACACCTGGCCGCCACGGGCCAACTCCGCACACGTATGAGAACCGGTCGCGGCGTTGTCGCCGCGGATTCGTGATTCCGCGACGTCTGCGACCCCGTGGGCTTCGAGGTCGCGTGGACGACCACTCGCACTCGCAGTCTGCGTCCACCGCTCGACCGGCGGTGCGCGTGCGACGCACGGTCAACGCAGCGGCCCCGATGGTCAATGCGGACCACCTCCTCCGTCCCTAGGCTCCTGCTCACGCTAGGGGAGGAACCCACCTTGTCCCTCGTGCACTACCACGTCGTCGTCCCGCTGCCCACGCCGTTCCGGCCCGCCTGGATCTCCGGGTACCCCCAACCCACAACCGGTTCGACCTGATCCGTCTGGTCACCGACGACGGTGTGGAAGGGTGGTCCGCCGGGCCGGCCATGGGGCGGAAACGGGCGGGCTCGGCGATCTCATCGGTCCTTACCTCCTCGGGGTCGACCCCGAGGAGACGGCCGTCGTCCAGCAGCGCCGGCGGGAGATGGCCTACCTCGGCCAACGCCACGCCTGGATCGAACCGGCCTTCTAAGACGTGAAGGCGAAGCTGGCGGACGTGCCGCTCTACCAGCTGCTGGGTGGCGTCCACCGTCCGTCCGGCTCTACGCGTCGACGGGGAAACTGCGCGAGCCGGCCGACCGCGTGCAGGAGGTGGCCGACCGCATCGAGGAGGGCTTCGACACCGTCAAGCTGCGGGTGCACGCCATGTCCCTCGAAGAGGACATCGCCCAGGTCAGGGCCGTACGAGAGGCCTTCGAGGACAGGGTCCGCATCGGCGTGGCCGCCAACCAGGGCTGGCGGGTAAGCGCCCTCGCAGCCGCGCCCCTGTGGGATCCGATCCGGGCCCGCCACTTCGCCGACGCCTGTGCCGACCTGGGTGTGGCATGGCTCGAGGAGCCCCTCGCCATGGACGAGTACGAAGCGTTGAGCGCACTGACGGCGGCGGCGCGGCTGCCCATCGCCGGCTGAGAACTCCACACCTCCGGTTGGCCCGAACTGCGGATGATGATCCGTCGGCGATGCTACGACGCCTTTCAACCCGATGCCGTCTTCACGGAGGGCGTCGCACAGACCTTGCGCACCATCGACGAATGCCGCAACCAGGGCGTCGCCTACACGCCGCACACCTGGACCAACGGCATCGGCTTCGCGGTGAACATCCACCTGATGACCGGCGGGGGCGATCCCGGAGGGCACCTGGAATACCCGCTTTCTCCGCCGCCCTGGACGCCGGCCCTGCGAGACGCGCTGCTGGCCGGGCGCTTCGCCCACGACCGGGGATCACTCTGCCCACCGCTCCCGGGCTCGGCTTCGACATCGACATCGACCGCGGCGCCCTGCGCCGCTGGGGCCGGCGCGTTAGCGTGCTGACCGGCGGACGGCTCGCGGGGCGCACACCGTCAGGGACAGGGGCACTCGGGCCGCGTTCACCCTGGCCAGGGCGCGCCGCTCTGCGGACCGCGCCTGACCTGCTGACGTCCGCTGCTGTGAGCAGCGATTGCTCTACCTGAGGATCGTCAGCGTTTCGAGACTACTCCTTGCCCCCGGCTCCGCCGCGCGGGCCGGGGTTCGCACCGGCACCGCCCGCGAGGACCGGGAGCTCCCTGTCGCGACGACCATCCAAGGGAACGCATGCTCTCCTCAGAATCGGCCAGCACCGTCGCCCAGACCCTCCCGGCGGTCTCTGCAGCTCTCCCGGCCATTTCGCAGAACTTCTACGCCCGCCTCTTCTCCGCACATCCCGAACTGCTGCGGGACGTGTTCAACCGCGCCAACCAGGCATCCGGAGCGCAGGCCACCGCGCTGGCTGGCGCCGTGACCACCTTCGCCGCCCACGTGATCAGCAGACCGCAGGACCCGCCGGAGCTGCTCCTGTCGCGTCTCGCTCACCGGCACGCGGCGATCGGCGTCAGCCGCGAGCAGTACACCGTGGTCCACGAGCACCTCTTCGGCGCGATCGGCGAGGTGCTGGGCGAAGCCGTCACGCCCGCGGTCGCCTCGGCGTGGAACGAGGTGTACTGGCTGATGGCTGACCAGCTCGCCGACCGGGAGCACGCCTTGTACGAGCAGCGGGTCCTGGACGGGCACGCCTGGCGCGGCTGGAGGGACTGGCGGCTCGTGGGGCGCACCGAGGAAACCGCGGACATCACGACCTTCCACCTGGTGCCCGCGGACGACGCTGCCGTGCCGAGGTTCGTGCCCGGCCAGTACGTGTCCGTGCAGGTGGACCTGCCCGACGGGGCGCGGCAGATACGCCAGTACTCCCTCTCGTGCGGTGTTCCCGGGCGCCCGACCTGGCGGTTTAGCGTCAAACGGGTCGCCGGTGAGGACGGGGACGGCTCGGCCGGCGAGGTCTCCCGCCACCTTCACGACCGGGTCGAGTGCGGCCATCTCGTCAGCCTCTCGGCACCCTTCGGCGATCTCGTCCTGCCCGAGAATCCGGGCCCTCTGCTCCTGGTGTCCGCCGGCATCGGGGCGGCTCCCATGCTCTCGCTGCTGGAGCACCTGAACACGACGGGGCACCAGCGGGGCGTCACGGCCGTCCACGCGGACCGCTCGCACGCCAGCCACATGCGGGCGGACACACACAGGAAGCTCGCCGAGGGCTTGCCGGGCGGCAGCGCCCGGTTCTGGTACGAGGAGCCGCGGCCGGAGCACCCCGAGGAACTGCCCGGGCGGGCCGACCTAACCACAGTGGAGATCACGCCCGGCACCGACGCGTACGTGTGCGGCCCCGTCCCCTTCCTCCACGACGCGCGGACCCAGTTGCAGAAGGCGGGCCTCGCGGACGATCGGATCCACTACGAGGTGTTCGGACCCGACATGTGGCTGCCGGGCCCGACCGGTGGACCCCCACTGGCGTCACCTCGCCCCTGACGGCGCGTCCCAGCGCACCCGCCCCCGTCGGGACGCCGCCCCGGCCCGCCCGGCCGGGGCCCTGTGCAAGGGCCTCCGGCGCCCCGGACGCCTCCCACACCAGCGGTTCGTACGCGCACGACGCGGTACGGGGAGAATACGCAGTCGTCCTGCCCGTACCGCCTGGGCGGCCCACTAGCATGGTCCGCCCGTGGTGTTCGCCGCGACGCGGGGCGAGAAGCCTAGGGCTTACACGTTCGGGGAAGCGGTGGCTGCCGTGCGCCCCATCAGTGGCGGATCGACGCGAAACGGCTCAACACCCCACGCGGGTGTACCCGGCCGTTCCGAGGGAGGCCCGGGACCCGTAGCCGGCTACACCAGGCCGGTACCGGGGGCACAGCACCTGGCCCCTGGCGCGAATGACGGCGACGCCCTCCTCGCCTAGTGTGCGGGCGGGAAGCGCACCACCGGCCGGAGCGTCCCCCATCCGACGCTTCCCGGCCGGGACCCACGGGAGAACCCGTGATCGTGTTTCTGCTCCCTGCGTGCGACTACGATGACGGAGACGGCAGTGCCCTGGGAGCCCCTCCGATCAGCCAGGTACTACGTCCGGTTCGCCACCCCGGACGGCCACGTCGCCCTCGCCGACCGCCGACTCACCGACCGGTTTTTCCGTGCTCTCCCCCTTAATGACCCGTCGGGGAGCGCGGCGCCCACGCGCGCTTGACCCTGGACGCACGATTCGGCACGCGCTCGATGCTCGAGGACGGAACCGCCCAGTGGTTCTTCTCCGAGGTGTTTCGCCGGGACCGGGACATGCCCGTGGCGGCGGTGTGCCACGGAGTCCTGCTGGCCGCTCAGGCCAAGGACCCGGGAACCGGGCGGTCCGTGCTCCACGGGCGGCGCGCCACAGCACTGACCTCGCTGCTGGAGCTGAGGGCCTCGATGTGTTGTCCCGGGACGTTGGTGACACGCGTGCTGGGTTCTTGGAAACGGGTG
>NZ_JBHXSY010000086.1:0-11856 GCF_042715295.1 Streptomyces sp. NPDC058701
GAGCCGACACCGGTCCGTCGCCGGTCGACCGGCGGAAGACGGGCAGCAAGCACCACTTGATCTGCGATGGACGCGGTACCCCGCTCAAGGTCATCACGACCGCGGCGAACGTCAACGACGTCACCCAGACTCTTGCCCTGGTCGACGGCATCCCACCGGTGGCAGGTCGTCCCGGCCGGCCCCGCAGGCGGCCCGAGGCCCTGCTCGGCGACAAGGGCTACGACTCCAACCCGAACCGCGATGAACTGCGCAAACGCCGGATCCTGCCCGTCATCTCCCGCAAGGGATCTCCGAACATCAATGGCATGGGCAAGCTCCGCTACGTCGTGGAGCAGACCTTCGCCTTGCTCCACCAGTTCAAACGACTCGCCGTCCGGTGGGAACGCCGCACCGAGCTCCACGACGCGTTCGCCTCCCTCGCCTGCAGCCTCATCTGCTGGCGACGCCTCAACAAGCCCGAATCATGATCGTGTTACGAGATCTTAGGCCCAGGGCACACCCCCCGGACCCGCCTACCCGGCCTCTCACCGAACCCGCAACACACAAGCTCAGACGAAACCCGATGCATCAACCACCACCTCAGCGTCACCACCTGCCCACCATGCACACGAGACAAATCGGAGGCTGAGTAGAGATTACTCATGTTGCCGCGCTCCTCCCGGACGAGGTTTGGAGCAACAAGAACGCCGCGCCTATCGATTTAAGACCCTTGGGCAACCCGTCCAGTCAGGCATCGCTCCTAGTCGCAGCTCGGCAGGCAGGAACCCTACAAGTTTTGGGTCAATAATACGCAACTCTAGGCTTCAGGATTCTCCGATCGAGGATGGTCGCATGAAAAGTCCCGAGCGTATTTCAATGGCCGCGCATTATGCCGACTTGGGAGTTGCCGAGAAGGTTGGAAATGCCATTGCGGATATAGCAGCCGGACGGCCCGTCATCGTGGTTGACGCAGAAGACAGGGAAAACGAGGGCGACTTGATCTTCGCCGCCCAAAAAGCCACTCCTGAGTTGATGGCGTTCATGGTGCGCTACACCTCCGGTTACATCTGCATGGCACTCACTGGTGCCGATTGCGACCGCTTGGACCTTCCTCCGATGTGCCATATCAACCAGGACCCGAAAGGCACTGCCTATACTGTCACGGTAGACGCAAGGCAGGGGGTAACCACCGGCATATCAGCTCGCGATCGGGCCAATACAGTCCGACTACTTGCTGATCCAGCTGCCACGTCGGCGGATTTTTCGCGGCCTGGGCACATCGCCCCTTTGCGTGCTCACGACGGCGGTATCCTGGCTCGGCCAGGGCACACCGAGGCTGCAGTCGACCTTTCCCGGATGGCTGGGTTGCATCCTTCTGGCGTAATCGCTGAAATCGTCTCCAGTCGCGACGTAGGCGATATGGCGCGGTATAGTGAGCTTCAGGAGTTTTCTGCTCTACACGATCTGCAGCTCATCAGCATCGCCGATCTCATTGCATACAAGAAGCATGCGAGCCGAGGTTGATCGGATGGATGTTTTGCTCTCCATAACCTGAGATGAGATCCGCATGAAGATCGCCGTACTGGGCACAGGGGAGGTCGGGCGGGCTCTGGCCCCCGCTTTTCTCGCCCTGCATCATGAGGTGTCTGTGGGCACTCGAGATCCGGAAGCCACTCATAAAGACAATAAAGCCTTCCATGAGCTTCTCGAGCGGAACCCAGGAATTCGGCTCGCTTCCTTTTCTGAAGCCCTCCGCGGCGCTGATATCGTCGTCAACGCGCTATACGGACCCGTGTGCGTGGAAATTCTCTCCCACCTTGCTGGAGCACTGGGTTCGCGCGTCATCATGGATGTTTCCAGCCCTTTCAACGGGCGGGTTGAGGGCGCAGTCCTGGACCCCGTGAACATCGACAGTCTTGGCGAGCAGGTTCAACGCGCGCTGCCAAGCGCGCGAGTCGTGAAGACCTTGAACACGATGGCCGCTGTTGTGATGACTGAACCAGGAATTGTCGGAGATGCCGACCACTCGGTCTTTCTGAGCGGTGACGATGTAGACGCCAAGGACACTGTCACTGGATTGCTTCGCTCCCTAGGGTGGAGGGACGTTGTGGATCTTGGGCCAATTCATACTGCGCGCGCATCGGAGATGCTACTGCGAATGTGGATCGATTTGTACAGGGCTCTGGAAACAGATTTGTTTGGCTTTCGAATTGTGCGTCCCGTCGGATCTGACCGCATGCCCTCTTGACCGCCGAGACATGCATGGTTCGCATCACTTCTAAGTAAGGGATCTAATGAAGTTGACCAATCATTCTGCTCTCAATGGTGGAATTCCAAGCGGCTCGCTTATGGTCTGTACCGTTCTGGATGAGCATGGGGCAATGACGACAGCAACGGCTGTTCCCGGACTTGAGGGAAGCACCGATCCGGTGCAGATGGCGCAGCACTACCGCAACGCAGGAGCGCAAGTCATGTTTGTTGACGTGTGGAATTCCTGGGATGATATCGCGGCCATCTGTCAGTCTCTACAGGACCTTGCCGAGACCGGCCTGTCTTTGGTCGTAAGCATTGACAATGGCCTTATCAGGTCGGTGCCCGAAATCCGCCAAGTGCTGGAAGCCGGCGCCTTCGCCGTCACGGTCAACACGACCGCCGTTGACCGGCCCGACCTTGTCCGCACGGCAGCTAGCGAGCTAGGAGGCGAACGTCTGGTGTGTGTCGTGAACGTGACGACAGCAGACGATGGCACGTGGGACGTTCGGGTCGACGGAGGCGTTCGCTCCACGGGCAAGGACCCTGTCACCTGGTCGGCCGAAGTAGCGGCTCTCGGCGTGGGCTCGATAGTCATCAATGACATGGACCGTGAAAAGCATGGTGGTGGCTTCAACCTCCCTTTGTTGAAGGCTGTAGTGCAGGCAGTCGAAATTCCAGTCATCTGTGGAGGCGGCAGCCGCAGCCCGCAGGACCTGATACCTGCTTTCACTGCAGGTGCTCACTCCGTTCTCGTGCTGACCCAGCTGCATGAGGCTATCCACACCACCTCGGAACTGATCGAAGCCCTGCCCGGGGCACCAGCTGAAGCGTGACTTGCGATGTGCCGACCGCTCTGACGAATAGCGCAAGCTAGGTATCGTACCTGAATGTAGCACTTGGAGCACCTCCACGATGAAGACGCGGCTCATGGGCCCCGGCAGTACCCCAGTCCCAGTAATCGGCCAAGGCACCTGGAAGCTGAACCGCGCCGACCCTCACACTGTGTCCCGAGCACTTCATGCTGGGCTGGACGCCGGCATGACCCATATTGACACAGCCGAGATGTATGGTAATGGTGCCGTAGAGAAATTTCTCGGAAAAGTACTGATACATCGCCGGCAGGAGATTTTTCTGGCTTCTAAAGTGAAGCCACAAAATGCGAGTTATGATGGACTCATTGCAGCCTGCGAGCGCAGTCTGCGTAGACTTCGTACCGATCATCTCGACCTCTACCTGCTGCATTGGCCCGGCCCGCATCCATTGGAAGAGACACTTTCGGCCTTTCGCAGGCTGCACGCAGAGGGAAAAATATCTTCCTTTGGTGTCAGTAATTTCAATAGATGTCACCTTGAGCAGCTTTCGGAGTTGACAGCGGACGAGGAGATTGCCTGCAACCAAGTTCTTTACAATCTGGGCGAGCGCGCAATTGAGCATCGAGTTGTTCCGGGATGTCGTGAGCAAAACATCGGTATAGTCGGTTACAGTCCACTGGGGTCTGGACTTTTCCCTCCCCGCACACCTGCGGCAGGGAAGACGCTGCATAGAATAGCCAAAGAGCACGGTGCTAGCGAACGGCAGATTGCCCTAGCATTCCTTGTCCGCAATCCTGGGTTCTTCCTTCTCCCGCGCACCAGCAGTGTGGCCCATGTACAGGAGAACGGGCGTGCTACAGAGATACACCTCTCGAAGGAAGAGATCGCGTCTCTTGAGCATGCGTATCCCCTCGGCCCTGATGACGGCAGGCTTCCGGTGATATGAGCGACCGGACCGCGCGGAGCGAAATAATCTCGCCTCGGATGACTGATGATCCGCTACGCGCGAATTTCGCAAGTCGCAACCGAAGCAATTTTCACTCGGACTCTAGAAACTCGAAATTCGAATGGAGAAGCACTGCGGTAACAATAATATTCCGCTCCATGCGGACGCCTGGACGTTGTTTTCGAATCGTCTGAGTGACGAGAATGGCTCATGAAAAAGCTCGCCACGAGGCTGCTATCGATTCAAGCCTCCTCCACAGAGGAAAGCATCTGATAAGGATGACTTGTTGCACCGACCTCAGTTCCACATAAAAAGTGATCCGCAGCGGCTTAGTGAAGGGATGACAGTAGCTGTACTGGGCGCAGGTGTAGCTGGCCTGGTGGCTGGCTGCGAACTTACTAGCCTCGGCTACGACGTTCGGCTCATCGAAGCGGACAGCAGAGTAGGCGGTCGAATCTGTACGCACCATTTTCGGTGCGCCTGTGGCAATGCCTATGGTGAACTCGGGGCGATGAGAATTCCGGGCAGTCACAAGTGTACTTTAAGGTATATAGAGGAAGCAAATCTTCAGAGTCGGTTGATCCCGTTTCGCGGAGTCTTCACCGAACCGAATGGCATCATAGATTTCTCGGGGAGAGTGACACGTGTCCGCGAGGTGCGAGGAGCGACTCCCAGACCAGATTCAATTGATGATCGCCGTCTAGCGTATTTAACAGACATACGAGTTGTGGTTCATGCCGTTTGTCCTCTCCGCCTTCGCCATCATTACGACACCATTGTCGAGCCGCTCGTGGTGCAACTATTGGACACATTTCACAATGATGACATAGACACGCCAAGTAGTAGGCTTCACGCCTTTCGTCGGCTAGCTCCCTTCCTGCGCCAAGTGGACGACAGATTTAGAGCAGTGGTAGATGACATCCTTCTTGAACTCGGCGAAGAAATCTACACACTCAGAGGCGGCTTGAGCCTCTTGACTGAGTCATTGGCTCATAGGCTGGGAAGCCGGATCAAGAGGAACGTCAGCGTAACTGAAATAGATTGCACCGGTGACGTCGCAGAAATATCGTTGCAAGACAGTAGTGGTGGTGCCAGCGTACTAAAGGCGGACCGAATTATTTGCACTATTCCGTTCTCCGTCCTTCGCCGCATCCCTATCAGCGGTCTACCGGAACGACAGATCCGCAGAGTGCGAACGCTTCCCTACTCGCCAGCGAGTAAGACCTTGCTGCATTGCCGCACAAGATTTTGGGAGCAAGGAGGGATCAGAGGCGGAGGGTCGGTCAATGATCGATGGATCCGCCAGGTTTTCTATCCAGATTCGGAATCAAGTCGATCGAGCTGCTATTGCGGAGTCCTCCTCGCTAGTTACGCCATCGGCGACGATGCATTACGCCTGGCGAACTTAGAAGAACAAGAACGGCAATCTTTGATCAAAGAAGAGTTGGCTCGCTTTCATCCGCAAATAGCACTACCGAATATGATTCTCAGTTGGAAAACCATGGACTGGAGTGAGCATCGCTTCAGTCGTGGTGCATACGCTTCAGCCTGGGTGGACAATCATATCCCATTTGACTCCTCGCAGGATCCTGTTTCTGGGCAATTGCTTACATTTGCTGGTGAGCATTGCTCTTCTCTCGGCGGATGGATCGAGGGAGCCATTCAATCTGCTTTGACCTGCGTTGCGGAAGTTGCCGGCGTCCGGCTGTAGCACTTGGAGTACTCAAATGATAATGGTGATCTGGAACGCGGTCTTCAAGACGCTCGGCCCTCGGAGTATCCGGTATTTAAAATGGCTCAGCTACGTGCCAGTACTGCCCGACATACTGCGTCGTCGTTTCCCACCGCGACAGTGGTCGAGTAAAGAGCTAAAAGTACCCGGCAATTTGCTTACCACTCCTGGTATCCAACGAAACGCTGAAACAGAAGAACAGGCTTTCCAGCGCCAACCGTTGCACGACTTTTTCACCCTGCATCCGGAGGTAGCTGAATTCGTAACAAAGTACGAACTCGGCTACATGATGACGCCTCGCCTGCTTCGCTCAGTGCGCAGGGTCCAGGGTGCTGCGGATCGGACCCGCGAAAAGAGTCGTGGCGAGTCATCGACGCTAAGTTCTGCAGAGGTTACACAGCGAACCAGGGCGGAGGCGGCGCGACTGGGCCTTAGTGCCATCGGTTTCGCACCCAGAGACCCAAAGTACACGTTCTCTGAGCATACGGGAACTCAGGGAGAGACGATAATTGTTTGCATCCTTGAGCAAGACTATGACGACACACAAAAAGCCCCCAGCGTTACGGCTGAACAAGCCGCCTACCGTTGCTGTGCAGACACTGGTGAACGGACTGCAAAACTGAGCTCCTTTTTACAGAATCTAGGCTATGCCGCAATTCCTCATAGCATTGTGGGTCAAGGAATCGCTATACATTATGCGGTCCAGGCAGGTCTGGGCCAGCTTGGCCTCAACGGGCAATTGCTGACACCTGCTGCCGGATCTCGCGTCCGCATCATGCTGATATCGACAGACGCCCTGTTGGTGCATGACCGGCCGGTAGATTTTGGAATCAGCGGACTCTGTGACCAGTGTCAGGTTTGTGTACGACGGTGTCCGGTGGGTGCGATCCCTCAATCTCGCCAACTTCATCGAGGAGTCCTTAAGTCGAAAATAAACACGAAGCGTTGTCTTCCGATAGTCGTCAAGGCTGACGGGTGTGCTGTCTGTACGAAAGTGTGCCCGGTTCAGCGTTTCGGGTTAACTCAGGTGCTCGAACGCTACACTCAGACGGGAAGGATTCTCGGCAAAGGCAGTGATGAGCTCGAAGGGTATGACTGGCCATTGGATAGGCGCCATTACGGGCCGGAATCCACTCCTAGAGTGGGTGGCGAATTATTCACAGAATTGGATTTCGATCCGACCCGCACAGAACCACCCAAGAAAGGCAATGGGCTCAACATTATGGGGTGAACACGGGTAAAGGAAGTATCAATCGAACGGCCCTGTCTCACTTTCGGTGGTGACGGAGAGTGGTGCTATCCGAGGAGGATGCGGTGCCGAAGCAGAGGGAAGCCTGCCCGTCCGTGCATGTGGCGCGCCATCCGTTTGGTCTTGGTGTTGACGCCCTCGGTGGGACCGTTGCTGTACGGAAGCGTGAGGGCGGCGTTCCCGGCGTCGCGGTCCCGTTCCAGACCTCGGGCGAAGGCATGCAGGTAGGGGCAGGTCGGCGCCGCGAACCTGGACGATTCGGTGCGAGAGTGCGTCGGCATTGTCGGTGTGAGGGGCAAGGAGCGGGGCGAAGTCACCAATGTTTGCCGCCAGTTGGGTCATCTCGGGGCGGGCGGCGGTGAGCTTGGACAGGAGCTCGTGTTGCTCGGCCTTGAGGTTGTCGGGCCTGGTCAGCAGCATCCGGGCGAGCCGCCTCCGGGAGATATGGCTGCGGTCGGCGTCCGCACGGCCTTGGTTGATGTACTTGTGCAGGAGGTTTAGGCGGCCCGTGAAGCCCAGGGCTTTGATCTCTTCGAAGAGGTGCTTGACGGGGACGCCAGGGTCCTTGGCCCGGCGTTTGCGCAGGTGCTCGCGGTAGGGGTTGACGAGGCTGGCGCGGTACTTGGGGACGCGGAGCATGCGCTCGGGCCGGTCGGCGCGGGCATAGCGTTTGACCGTGTTCAGGGCCAGTTACAGGCGGCGGACACATTCGAGCAGGCCCACGCCTTGGTCGAGCAGACCGTGGACCTGGTGCCAGCGTTCCAGGGTGGTTTGGGCGCGGGGGCCGTCGTAGATGGGCGCGTCCAGTACGGTAGCCCAGCAGTGCTGTGCGCCTTGACCTCGCTCAAGACGGCTTCGCACAGGTTGTGCCACAGATGCCGCCGATCACCGACCTGCGTCGCACGAGGCAGGGCTCGGCCAACGGCCTCGGCGTAGGTCGCGGAGCCGTCGCGGCACACGACCTCGATGCCCGGATGTTCGGTAGCCACGCCTCCAGGGTATCGGCCGTGCGGTCGGGCAGCACGTCGATCCGCTCATGCGTCTCGGCATCGATGATCACGGGGCGTAGCGGTGCCGCCGGCGCAGAGCGAAGTCGTCGACGCCGATCACGCCGGGCATCTGCCCTGCGGGCAGCGGGATGCGCAACAGGGTACGCACAGCCGTGGGACGCGAGACGCCCGCCGCGAGTATCGCCAGCAAACGTGCCCCCGCCCGGCCCGCTACAGAGGTTGTAGACGTGGTGTCGTCAGTGTGAGACCGGTCGCGGTGAGGCGTTCGTCGATGACGTCGCTGCGGTATTGGATCTGGCGGAGGCCGTGCCGTAGCCGGCGGATGAGGTGGTCGGGGTAGTGAGATGCCGCTGAACGCAGCCAGGAACCGTTGGGCCCGCCGACCGAGCGGAAGCCTTTCATCGCGCGTTCGCGTCGCCTCGTCGGCTGGTGCGAGTTCTCCGCCCGGTTGTTCAGCCCCTTGTGGGAACGGTGCTCCACCGACGGCATGACCTCGCGGTGGGCGGCTCCGTAGGAGCGGAGCTTGTCGGTGACGACCACCCGCGGCACCATGTCTGTCTTCTTGAGGAGCCGGCGGAAGAAACGCCTGGCCGCGGCCTTGTCCCGGCGGTTCCACACGAGGATGTCCAGGACCATGCCGTCGGCGTCGACCGCCCGCCACAGACACTTCTGCTCGCCGTTGATCCTGATGAACACCTCGTCCAGGTGCCACTTGTCACCCGGCCGGGAACGCCGCCTGCGCAGGCCGTTGGCGCAGCTCTGGCCGAACTTCAGGCACCAGCACCGGACGGTCTCGCAGGAGACGACCACTCCGCGTTCGAGCATCAGCACCTCGACCTCGCGGTAGCTGAGCGGGAAGCGGAAGTACAGCCACACACAGTGCGAGATCACCTCCACCGGGTAGCGGTGATTCCGGTATGACGGCACCTCGGACGACACGAGCGATCCCCTCCCCGGACACCGACAATCCGAAGATCATCCCACCCCGCCACCGGCAACGTGAAAGCACCCACGCGGCGCGTGAGCGGCAGGCAGCACATCAGCGTGCGTTGGCCGCGGAACGAGTGGCCACAAGGCCCGCGAGCTCGCAGACGAACAGCGTCGGCGAGAGGCTGAGCGGCACCAACGGCAAGCGGAGCGCCGCAGCCAGGCCGACACCGCGGAGCGCCAGGCACACGCCGAGAAGCTGGCCTACCTGGCCCTGTTCGTCTCCGGCGCGCTGAAGAAGGCAGCTCGAGAGGGCCGAACCACCACGTGGGAGGAGATCGCACAGAAGACCGGCCAACGCCAGCTGGCCCGGCTCACCTGCCAGGACAAGCTGAGTCTCTTGGAGACGATGGAGAAAAGCACCCTCCCCGGCAGCCCCCTGTGGTAGGCCATCCTCGCCGCTGCCGGTACGGGTGAAGCGCTACGCCTTCACCGCGAGGTCTCACATCTGCTCCAGCGGCACGTCCCTGACGAAGACAACGACCTGGTGCTCCAGCTCACAGCGGACTGCGCCCAACTCCGCCGGCAGTGACGGAAGCGGGGTCAGCCCGGAGTGGGCCAGAGCAGCTTGGCTCTGCTGCATCCCCGACCCCGCAGACGCGATGCCCCCCATATGCCGGCGCCGGGCCCACCGAGCCGTTCTCCCACAGGCGCGTCTGGTGGTGGCCCCAACCGCGGCAGCCGAGTCCTGGCCGAGGGTGCCGGAGCATCCTCCACCCCGACGTCCAGGCGCAGCCACCTGTAGCTGAGCAGATACGGCTCCTCGCCGGCGGTTGGCTGGAAGGGGGCTGCCTGGTCCGCGGGCTGGTCCAACGCTGACCGACGACATGGTGACAGCGAGCGGGCAGAATCAGGCGGGTATGAATTCGACATCTGCCCCAGCGCCCGCGGCGGCCCCTTCGCTCGCCGTGGGTAAGGCCCCGAAACAGCCGGTCCGATCGCACGTCAGACACGGCAGCCCCTCGTGCGCCGACTACGGCTGCACACGCCCCGAGTGCATAGCCGCCGCCCGCCGGGACCGTGCCCGGCGTACGCGGGAGCTGAAGGCAGGCCGGCCGGCCCGGGTTTCTTCCGCCGATGCGGCTGACCATGCCTGCCGACTGCAGGGGACGGGCCTGTCGGCCGCGGACATCGCGGAGATCTCGGGCATCGCCGTCACCCTGATACGGCGCCTGCTGCGCCCGGCAGGCAAGCGGCCGGCCCGCATCCACCGGGCCACGGCCGACGCCATCCTCGGCATCCCGCCGACCAGCGTCTTCCGCCGCGATCGCCTCCTGCCGGGGCTGACTGACGCGGACAGGGCCGCCACCAGCCTGCAGGACCTCGCCGAACGCGGATGGCCGACCAGCTTCCTGGCCACCGAGCTGGACACCAGCACGCACACGCTCGCCGCGATCCGCAGCCGTGAGCGCCGCCGCATCACCCTCGACCTGGACCGCAAGGTCCAACGGCTTGCCGCAGTCCTGTCCGTGAGCCAGCCCGCGGATCACGGCATCGCTGCACACCGGAGTCGCCGGGCGAGAACCGCTGCTCTGCAACGAGTTCCGCTGGTGCGGCCCCGGGGCCCCGACATGGTGCGTCAGCCGAAATTGGTGCCCTGATCGGCTCGTCCGGCAGCGCCGCGATCCCGTCCCGCGCGGGGCTCGCGGGGCTGAGAGCGCGACGCTGTGGGTCCGCCTGGAGAATCCGGTGATGAGAGGAAGGGGGGCGGATGGTGGGAGCCGGTGCGCGGGTGATTGCGGTCATGCCCGACGGACAGGAACTGCGGGTCTCCCTGTATGAGCGGCGTCGGACTTCGGCGGGCTGGGAGTACCGGGTCGGGGTCACCGTCTGGGGGACAGGGGCCGAAGGCCGTCCGGAGCCGGTCGAGCACCGAGTGTGGCTAGGCGCCGGTTATGTGCGTCCCCTTGAGGGCGGTGACTACAGCAGGGTGCCGACCCGGTCGGGCAGCACGCCCGCAGCTTTCATCGGTGGCCGGCAGGCGTGGACGGTGCAGCAACTGCCCCACCGGCCCGGCCATCCTGGGGCGACCCTGATCCACGTCATCGGATGCCAGCCCGGCGGAACACCCCTCGACCTCGACCAGACCCTCGAAGCCCTCAAGCAGCCGCGCGCCGTCACCTGCCGCGAATGCAACGCCGCATCCTCCTTTCATTGACACCCATCCGGCAGATGCCAGTGGTGGGCGGGGGAGTGTGGGCCTCGGCATCCGTTGGGATGCCGAGGCCGGTAAGCGGTCCGGCTGTATCCAGAGCGCGGGGAACCGGTCCTGTCCCACGCACCCATACTGGCGCGGACTGATCATGAACCTAGCCGGGCCGACACCACGCTGTACTCCGGAAAGGGAAAGGCGGGGCCTCGCGGCTACCGGGTGCCGGGCTCGGGGGGCCGGTGCGGGCAGGGGGCAGGTGAGGGGGAGGACACGTTCAATCAGTTGCCCGGTGAGGTGAGCCTTGACCCTGGGTTTTGGACACCGGAGAGACTTGGATCTTGATGGTCCAGGAGAACGGAGTCCCCGTGGGGATGAAGCATTACCCGGCCGAGTTCAAGGCGGACGCGGTCGCGTTGTACCGGTCCAGGCCGGGAGCGACGATCAAGTCGGTGGCCGGCGATCTCGGAGTGAGCACCGAGACGCTGCGGAACTGGATCCGGGCTGCCGACGGACGTCGTTCCGGTGCCCACTCCTCGCCGCCGGCCGTCGCTCCGGCCGGTGGTGACGTCGTCGAGGCGGAGCTGGCCGCTGCCCGGAAGAGGATCCGTGAGCTGGAAGAAGAGCGCGACATCCTTCGCAAGGCGGCCCGGTATTTCGCGACGGAGACGCGCTGGTGAACCGCGCGAGGATCATGCGGACCATCGGACTCGAGGGCGTTCGTCTGTGCCGCCGGCAC
>NZ_JBHXSY010000087.1:0-11844 GCF_042715295.1 Streptomyces sp. NPDC058701
CGGAGAGCACGATGAGGACCTTGCCGTCGGGGAACTTCCAGGTGTGGACCTGGGGCTTGACCTCGTCCTTGACGATGCCGTCGATCTTCGCGAGGCCGGCCATGTCGATCTCGTTGTCGAAGTGGCCGATGTTGCCCACGATCGCCTGGTGCTTCATCTTGGCCATGTCGGAGGCCATGATGATGTCCTTGTTGCCCGTGGTCGTGATGAAGATGTCGGCCGTCGCCACGACGTCGTCGAGCGTCGCGACCTGGTAGCCGTCCATGGCCGCCTGAAGGGCGCAGATGGGGTCGATCTCGGTGACGATGACACGGGCGCCCTGGCCGCGCAGCGACTCCGCACAGCCCTTGCCGACGTCGCCGTAGCCGAAGACGACGGCGGTCTTGCCGCCGATGAGGACGTCGGTGGCGCGGTTGATGCCGTCGATCAGGGAGTGGCGGCAGCCGTACTTGTTGTCGAACTTCGACTTCGTCACGGCGTCGTTCACGTTGATCGCCGGGAAGAGCAGGGTGCCCTCGGCCATCATTTCGTACAGGCGGTGAACACCGGTGGTGGTCTCCTCGGTCACGCCGCGGATCTCGGACGCGAGCTGCGTCCACTTCTGCGGGTTCTCACCGAGGGTGCGGTTCAGCAGCGTGAGGATGTACGCGTACTCCTCGGAGTCCGCCGTGGACGGGTCCGGGGCCGCGCCGGCCTTCTCGAACTCGACGCCCTTGTGGACGAGGAGGGTGGCGTCGCCACCGTCGTCGAGGATCATGTTCGGGCCGCCGGTGGGGGTGTTCGGCCAGGTCAGCGCCTGCTCCGTACACCACCAGTACTCTTCCAGCGTCTCGCCCTTCCAGGCGAAGACGGGGACGCCCTGCGGGTTCTCCGGGGTGCCGTGAGGGCCGACCGCGATGGCGGCGGCCGCGTGGTCCTGGGTGGAGAAGATGTTGCAGGAGGCCCAGCGGACGTCGGCGCCGAGGGCGACGAGGGTCTCGATGAGCACGGCCGTCTGCACGGTCATGTGCAGGGAGCCGGTGATGCGGGCACCGGCCAGGGGCTGGGCGTCCGCGTATTCGGCGCGGATCGACATCAGACCCGGCATCTCGTGCTCGGCCAGGGTGATCTCCTTGCGGCCGAAGGCGGCGAGGGAGAGGTCTGCGACCTTGAAGTCCATGGGTGCTGCTCCTCATGGTTCGAGAGGGTGGGTACGGCTCTGAGCCGTGCGCCGGACGGCTGGGGTACCCCGGACGAGTCTGGGGGATGGAACACCGAGCACAGTCCGTCGGGGGCCCTCTCTCCCCTCGGCCGGTCGCGAAGACCGCCCGACCGCCATCAGCAGCGACGCCTGACACTGATGACGAATCTACACCGATCGGCGGCGCGTGCCCCAGTCGCGCGGGAGAATAAGCGGGATAAGAGCGTCATCGGAGGTCAGGCCCTGCGACAGGAGCTTCCGGGGCCTTTCGGACTTTTAATCCACCCCTTGTGTGCGGGAGGATGCCGGTGGATCGGGGCTTCCGCCCGATCCCCGCAGAACCCAGGGCGTGAAGGAGATTTCTGTGACCAGTCCGGCCGGCCCTCCCGCAGATGGGGGCGCAAGCGGGCAGAAGCGCCTCAAGCTGCTCGCCGTCACCGCGTGCCCCACGGGCATCGCGCACACCTACATGGCGGCGGAGAAGCTCCGGCAGGCAGCCGACGAGCTCGGCGTCGACCTGAAGGTGGAGACCCAGGGCTCCATCGGGGCCGAGAACGTCCTCTCTGACAACGATGTCAAGGAGGCCGACGGCATCATCATCGCCGCCGACAAGGAAGTCGACCGGGAGCGCTTCGCCGGCAAGCGGGTGCTGTCCACCGGGGTCGCGGACGGCATCCACAGGCCGAAGGAGCTCATCGAGCGGGTCCGGACCGCGCCGGTGCAGGCCGGGACGGCCCCGGCCGGCGGGGACGGCGGCGGGGGCGGCCGGGAGCGCAGCGCCGCGTACAAGGCCCTGATGAACGGCGTCTCCCACATGATCCCGTTCGTGGTCGTGGGCGGGCTGCTGCTCGCCGTCTCGATCGCGCTCGGCGGGCACTCCTCCTCGAAGGGCATCACCTTCGACGAGGGGTCCTTCTGGTTCTACGTCAACGCGCTCGGCACCCTGGGCTTCACGCTGATGCTGCCGATCTTCTCCGGCTACATCGCCTACGCCCTCGGTGACCGGCCGGCGCTGGTGCCCGGCATGATCGGCGGTTTCCTCGCCTCCGACGCCACCACCATCTACAAGGCCGACGCGAACGCCGGCTTCCTGGGGGCGATCGCCACCGGCTTCCTGGCGGGCTATCTGGTCGTCTGGATCAAGAAGGTCAAGGTCCCCGGGTTCGTCCAGCCGATCATGCCGATCATCGTGATCCCGATCGTGTCGACGCTGGCGCTGGGGCTGTTCTACATCTACGTGATCGGACAGCCGATCTCCTGGGTGTTCACCCACCTGACCAGCTGGCTGAACGGCATGACCGGCTCCAGCGCGATCCTGCTGGGCGCCATCATCGGTCTGATGATCGCCTTCGACATGGGCGGGCCGGTCAACAAGACGGCCTTCCTCGTCGCGGTCGGCCTGATCGGCACCAACAACACCGTCATGGGCATGGCCGCCGCCGCCATCCCCGTGATGCCGCTGGGCCAGGGCCTGGCCACGCAGCTGCGGCGCAAGCTGTACAGCGACCAGGAGCGCGAGACCGGTGTCGCCGCGCTCTTCATGGGCTGCTTCGGGATCTCGGAGGGCGCGATCCCCTTCGCCGCCGCGCGGCCGGCGCAGGTCATCCCGGCGAACATGCTGGGCGGTGCGGTGGCCGGTGCCGTCGCGGGCGTCGCCGGGGTCACGAACTCGGTGCCGCACGGCGGCCCGATCGTCTCGGTGTTCGGGGCCGTCGGCGGGGTCGGCATGTTCTTCGTCGCGATCGCGGCGGGCACCGTCGTCACCGCACTCACCACCAACGCCCTCATCGGGCTCAAGCAGCGCAGGGCCGGCGCGGCCCCGGCCGGCCCGAAGTCGCCCGCGCCCGAGCCGGTCCTGGTCGGCGCGGGAACGGGTGCGGGGACCGGCGTCGCGGCCGGTGCGGGTGCGGGAGCCGCCGCCGGTCCGGGTGCCGGTGGCGCCGTACGGGAGGCAGCCGCGCCCGCGGCGCCCTCGGGTGAGCCCGAGGTGCTGTCCGGGTACCTGACCGGGCGGACCGTGAGGACGGAGCTGGCCTCGGACTCCAAGGAGGCGGCGATCCGCGAGATGGCGGAGATGCTGGCCACCACCGGGAACGTCCGGGACGTGGACGAGCTCGTACGGGTCGCGCTCGCCCGGGAGGCGCAGGGCACGACCGGCCTCGGCGAGTCCATCGCGATCCCGCACGCCAAGACGGACGCGGTGACCCGCCCGACGGTGGGCTTCGCCCGGTCCGGCGAGGGCATCGAGTGGGGCTCGCTGGACGGCACGAAGGCTCGGCTGGTCTTCATGATCTCGGTGCCGGAGGCCGCGGCGGGCGACGAGCACCTGCGCATCCTGGCGCTGCTGTCGCGCAAGCTGATGGACACCGGGTTCCGGGAGCGGCTGCAGAGCGCTCCGGACGGCCCGGCGGTCCTGGAGGTGCTGCGCGAGATCCGGTAGGACCGCGCACGACACGTGGGGGCGCCCGCGGCCGGATGGCCGCGGGCGCCCCCACGTGTTCCCGGGTGGCGGCCCGGACCTCAGTGGCCGTCGCCGCCGAGGGTCTTCGCCGGGTCGGGCGCCGCGGCGGCGGCCTGGTAGATGTCCGGCTCCAGGTAGATCACCCGGGCGATCGGGACCGCCTCGCGGATGCGGGTCTCGGCGGCGTTGATCGCCTCGGCCACTTCGGCCGCGGTGTCGTCGCTCTTGACCGCGATCTTCGCCGCGACCAGCAGCTCCTCGGGGCCGAGGTGCAGCGTGCGCATGTGGATCACGCGGGTCACGGTGTGCCCGTCGACGACGGCGACCTTGATCTTCTCGACGTCCTCGACGCCCGCGGCCTCACCGAGCAGCAGCGACTTGGTCTCCGCCGCCAGGATGATCGCGATCACGATCAGCAGGACGCCGATGCACAGGGTGCCGATGCCGTCCCAGACGCCGTTGCCGGTCAGCAGGGCGAGGCCGACGCCCCCGAGGGCCAGGATCAGGCCGACGAGCGCGCCCAGGTCCTCCAGGAGCACGACGGGGAGCTCCGGGGCCTTGGCGCGCTTGACGAACTGGCGCCAGGACAGGTTCCCGCGGACCGTGTTCGACTCCTTGATCGCGGTGCGGAAGGAGAAGGACTCCGCGATGATCGCGAAGACGAGGACGCCGACGGGCCAGTACCAGTTGGTGATCTCGTGCGGGTCGTGGATCTTCTCGTAGCCCTCGTAGATGGCGAACATGCCACCGACGGTGAAGAGCACGATGGAGACGAGGAAAGCGTAGATGTAGCGCTCGCGCCCGTACCCGAAGGGGTGCTCGGGCGTCGCCTCGCGCTTGGCCTTCTTCCCGCCCAGGAGCAGCAGTCCCTGGTTGCCGGAGTCCGCGAGCGAGTGGACGCTTTCCGCGAGCATCGACGAGGATCCGCTGAAGAGGTACGCCACGAATTTGGCTACAGCGATGGCGAGGTTGGCGACGAGAGCCGCCACGATCGCCTTGGTACCGCCCGACGCGCTCATGGATTCAGGGTGTCCTTCCTAGCCACTGTCTACCGGCCGCACATTGTTGCAGCTACCCCGGCGACAGCGTGTCAGACGATCACCGTCGCACGGAAAACGGTGCCGGTTCCCGACAGTTCGACCTTTTCGCCCGCCGGTACGAAAACCGACTCACCGGGCGCCAGGTCGAGTTCGCCGACCCGGGGGGCGCCGGCGGTGCAGAGCAGGATCTGCGCGGTGTCCGCCGGAAGCGTCCGGGAGGCTCCACCGGGGGCGAGGAGGAAGCGGGAGAGCCGGAACTCCTCGATGGGGGTCTCGTAGACCTCCTCGGCGTCGCCCTCGGGGCGCAGCACGGCCGGGTCGCCCGACTCGAACCGCACGACCTTCAGGAGCTCGGGCACGTCCACGTGTTTGGGGGTGAGTCCGGCGCGCAGCACGTTGTCGGAGTTGGCGAGGAGCTCGACGCCCAGGCCGTCGATGTAGGCGTGCGGGACGCCGGCGCCGAGGAACACGGCCTCGCCGGGCTGGAGCCGGAAGTGGTTCAGGAGCAGGGCGGCGATGACGCCGGGGTCGCCGGGGAAGTCGTGGACCAGGGCGGCGTACGGCGCGTACGGGCCGCCGAGGCGCTCGGCGGCGGCCGCGGTCTCGGTGACGGTGCGGGCCATCTGCTCGCGGTCCGCGGTCAGTACGGCGGTCAGCACCTCGCGCAGCGCGGCGTCCTCGGGGTGGGCGCGCAGCAGGTCGGCGTACGGCTTGAGGGAGTCGACGCCGAGGCCGTCGAGAAGGTCGGCGGCCTGTTCGGGGCGGCGGAAGCCGCAGAACCCCTCGAACGGGGTGAGCGCGCAGATCATCTCGGGCTTGTGGTTGGGGTCCTTGTAGTTGCGGTGGGCCGCGTCGACGGGGACGCCGCGGCGTTCCTCGTCCTCGTACCCCTCGCGGGCCTGGGCCAGGTCGGGGTGGACCTGGAGGGAGAGGGGGGCGCCGGCGGCGAGGATCTTGAGGAGGAAGGGCAGTCGGGGGCCGAACGCGGCCACGGTGGCGGCGCCGAGCTCGCTCTCGGGGTCGGCGGCGATGACGTCCGAGAGGCTGACTTCGCCGGCTCCGCGGTCGAGACGGGAAGGGGCGCCGGGGTGGGCGCCCATCCACATCTCGGCCTGGGGCTCACCGGTGGGCTGGACCCCGAGCAGTTCGGGGATCGCCGTGGTGGATCCCCAGGCGTAGGGGCGGATCGTGTTCGTCAGGCGGTCCATCGTCGTCTTCCTGGATCTGGATGAGGGGTGGTCAAGGTGGAGTGCCTCAGCTGTGTCCCCGGGAGGCCAGCGCCAGGTAGGCGGTGGCGAAGTCCGTGAGGGCGAGGAGTTCGGCGAGCTGCTCCAACTCGACGCCCTCCTCCGGTTCGAGCTCGCTGACGGGCGTGTCGTGGCTGAGGGCGAGCTCGCGCGCGGCCGGGGCGGCGGTCAGGCCGCCGACGGGGCGGTCGCGCAGCAGGACGACGCGGGCGCGCAGGGCCCGGGGCTCTTCGACCCGGTCACGGAAGAAGTCTTCGGGATCGGCGCCGGCCGCGAAGGCGCCGGAGAGCAGGACACCGTGGGCGGGCAGCGCCTCGGGAAGCGCGGCGGCCAGTGCGGGGCGGCCGGCGAGCTCGGCGAGGGTGGCGGCGAACCGGCGCCCCGCGGGCCCGGCGCCGGCGCCCTCGCTCCAGATGAGCGGGAGCGAGTCGGCCAGTTCGGAGGCGAGGGTCTTGGCCGGGTTGGAGTACGTGACCACGGCCGGGCCGCAGCGTTCCGCGGTGCGGTCGAGGCGGTCGGCGACGAGCTGGAGGGTTTCCGGGGCGGTCGCGATGAGGCCGACCCGGTCGAGGAGGACCAGCAGGGGTGTCAGCAGGGCCCACAGCGCGCCGGGTCCGGCCGCGGCGGATTCGTCGTACTCCTGGTAGGGGGCCTTGGCCATCGGTACGAGGAGGCCGTGGGCGCCGTCGACGGACTCGCTCAGCGGCGAGCGCTCGGGGGCGACGGCGACGACGGTGCAGCCGCGCCGGTAGGCCTGTTCGGCGAGGAGGCCGAGCCCGGGCTCCGTGCCGTCGGTGGTGGTGAGGAGCAGCAGGTCCACCGGTCCGGCCCAACCGGGCAGGGTCCAGCGCAGGGCGCCGGAGGCGTGCGCGACGCCGGTGGGGTCCAGCCGGATGACGGGCGCCGAGGCTCCGGCGAGGGCTCCGAGCAGGTCGGCGACGCCGGTGGCGGCGGTACCGGGGCCCGCGATGAGGACGGCGCGGGGGCGCCCGTCGGGGTGGAGCTCGGCGAGGCCGGCCTCCGTCGCGTGCCGGACCGCGGTGCGGACTCGGGCGCCCGCGTCGGCGGCGCCGCGGAGCAGGCCCCGGCGGTCGGCCCGGACCAGGGCGTCCGGGTCGTCGAGGAGTGACTCGTCGAGCATGGTGGCCTCCGGCGGTTGGGTGACGGAACCAGTCTGTCGGGTCAGGCGGGGCGGCGGGCCTCGTCGACGAGCAGTACGGGGATGCCGTCGCGTACCGGGTAGGCGAGACCGCAGTCCCGGCCGGTGCAGATCAGCTCGGGTGCGCTCTCGTCGGCCGACTTGTCCTCGAGGGGCGAGTGGCAGGCGGGGCAGGCGAGGATCTGCAGGAGACCGGCTTCGAGCGGCATGGGACGCTTCCCTTCGAACATGCGGTTGGGGCGAGGTCAGCGTACCGCCGGGTCACCTGCCGTGCGGTCCCCGGCGAGGCCGTGGGAGGGGCGGGCGCCCACCGGGGCGGGGAGGGCGCCCCGGGGCCGGCTCCGGGCCCGCGGCCGCCGGGCTGTGGGCGGGTCCGGAGGCGGGGCGGACCCGGCGCGGCAGGGTCCGGCCGCGCTCCGGGGTCCGCCCCGCCCGGGTCCGCGGGTCAGGCGCGGATGAGGGCGAGGGCCTCGTCGCGGATCTTGGCGAGGGTCGCCTCGTCACGGGCCTCGACGTTCAGGCGGAGCAGGGGCTCCGTGTTGGACGCCCGGACATTGAACCACCAGTCGGCGGCCGTCACGGTCAGCCCGTCCAGCTCGTCGAGGGTGATGCCTTCGCGGTCACCGTAGGTCGCCTTGACGGCGGCGATGCGGTCCGCCTGGTCCGCGACCGTCGAGTTGATCTCGCCGGAGCCGGCGTACCGGTCGTAGGAGGCGACGAGCTGCGTGAGCGGCCCCTCCTGACCGCCCAGTGCGGCCAGTACGTGGAGCGCGGCGAGCATGCCGGTGTCCGCGTTCCAGAAGTCCTTGAAGTAGTAGTGCGCCGAGTGCTCGCCGCCGAAGATGGCGCCGGACGTGGCCATCTCCTCCTTGATGAACGAGTGGCCCACCCGGGTGCGCACCGGGGTGCCGCCGTTCTCCCTGACGACCTCCGGGACGGACCAGGACGTGATCAGGTTGTGGATCACCGTGCCCGTGCCGCCGTTGCGGGCCAGCTCGCGGGCCGCGACCAGGGCGGTGATCGCGGACGGGGAGACGCCCACGCCCTTCTCGTCGATGATGAAGCAGCGGTCGGCGTCGCCGTCGAACGCGATGCCGAGGTCGGCCCCCTCCGCCAGCACGCGGGCCTGGAGGTCCACGACGTTCTTCGGGTCCAGCGGGTTGGCCTCGTGGTTCGGGAAGGTCCCGTCCAGCTCGAAGTACATCGGGACCACGTCGAGGGGAAGGCCGTCGAAGACGGTCGGCACGGTGTGGCCGCCCATGCCGTTGCCCGCGTCCACGACGACCTTCAGGGGGCGGATCGCCGTGAGGTCGACCAGGCCCTTCAGGTGTGCGGCGTAGCCGGCGAGGCTGTCCTGCTCGGTGATCGTGCCCGGGACGGTCCCGGCGGGGATCTCCGGGGCGCCCTCGTCGGACCACTTCTCCGCGAGCTCGCGTATCCGCGAGAGGCCCGTGTCCTGGCCCACCGGGGCCGCTCCGGCGCGGCACATCTTGATGCCGTTGTACTGGGCCGGGTTGTGCGAGGCCGTGAACATCGCGCCGGGCAGGTCCATCGACCCCGACGCGTAGTACAGCTGGTCCGTCGAGCACAGCCCGATCATGGTGACGTCCACGCCACGGGCGGCGGCCCCCCGCGCGAACGCCGCCGAAAGGCCCGGCGACGACGGACGCATGTCGTGGCCGACCACGATCGCGGAAGCGTCGGTGACGTCCACGAACGCGGCACCGAACAGCTCCGCCAACGATTCGTCCCACTCGTCCGGTACGACACCACGCACGTCGTACGCCTTGACGATGTTCGAAAGATCTGCGGCCACTGCCTGCCCTCCTGAAGGTCCTGTGCGTGCGCAGGAGCCTACCCTGCGCAGGACGGACGGCTTCCGGACGAGCCGGCCGTCAGGAGTCCGGGGACCGCAGGACGCGCAGGTGTCCGCGCCGGGTCTCCCCCGTCGTGGCACCGCTCTGCCCGGAGCCGCGGGCCTCGGCCGGGCGCTCCGGCGGGCGGGCGGCTTCGCGTACGGCGTTGGCCAGGGCTTCGAGGTCGTCGCCGCTGGGGCGGGACGGCGCGGAGGCGTCGGACAGCCGGACGACGTCCCAGCCCCGCGGGGCGGTCAGGCGCTCGGAGTGCTCGGCGCACAGGTCGTAACAGTGGGGTTCGGCGTAGGTGGCGAGCGGGCCGAGAACTGCGGTCGAATCGGCGTAGACGTACGTCAGTGTCGCGACGGCAGGGCGGCCGCACGCGGTGCGCGAACAGCGACGTACAAGGCTCACGACGTTGGACCGTACCGCACTCTTGACCGGGCCGCGACGACTCTCCCGCCGCTCACCCCCCGTGTCGTGGTCGGCGGCTACCCTGCGGGGGTGACGGACAGCCCGCTTCCCCCCCACCCGGTCGATCTTCCCGCCGAGCCGCGCCAGCGTCGGCGCGACCGCCACGGACGCGGGATGCGCGGGCCGCTGGCGCCGCCTCAGGTGCCGCTGTCGGCCAGCCGGTCGGAGGTGTTCGGGGACCTCGTGCGGGACTCCGTCGAGCGGCTGGAGCGGCGTTTCCCGCAGCTCGCCGAGGTGGAGTTCCTCGTCGGGGACGTGCCCGGTCCGCCGGGCGGCGCGGACACCGGCTGGAACGACGAGGCGGTGCCGCTGGGCGCGGTACAGGAGCCCCGCGAGGGCCGGCCGGCCCGGATCGTGGTGTTCCGGCGGCCGGTGGAGATCCGTACGAAGACGCGCGACGAGAAGGCGCTGCTGGTGCACGAGATCGTCGTGGAGCAGGTGGCGGAACTGCTGGGCCTCTCGCCGGAGACCGTGGACCCGCGGTACGGCCAGGACTGAGGTCCGAGCGGTCTCGGCCGCGGCCGAGACCGGCCGTCCGGGGCCGTACCGGACGGGGTCAGCGGACGAGGACCGACAGGTCCTGGGCCGCTCTGGGGACCGAGACCGTGGAGCGGTCGTCCGACAGGGTCTGCACCGTGAACATCGCGATGCCCTCGTGCGGGAGCGACAGGGTGCGGGCCGCGTGGACCGGACCGCCCGAAAGGGTCTCCACCGTCAGGGCGTACGCGCCCTTGCCGCCCGCCGGGGCGACCGTCACGTTCTGGGTGGTGCCCGCCTTGACCACGACCTCCTGGGAGGCGGCCTCCCCGCCCCCGGTGCCCGGCGACGCCGTCACCCTGACCTTGGCGTCCTGCCGGCCGGGGGCGGTCAGCGCGAGCACGGTCGTGTTCTCCTCGGGCCGGTTGTCGGCGACGGTCGCCCGCGCGCCCACCGGCCCGACCGCCGGGACGAAGCCGAGCTCCTGCTTGGCGCCGCTGCCGCGGACGACCCGTACCGCCGCGACCACCGGCGAGGTCTTCTTCGGGTCCGCCGGGGTCAGCAGCAGGGAGCCCGCCTCGCCCCGGGTCAGGTCCGCGAGGTCCACGGCCGCCGTCATGCCGGCCTTGACGTGCAGTCGCTCGTTGCCCGCCGGGCTGATGGAGCCTCCCGGGCCGGCCAGCCGGAGCGTGAGGTCCGCGTCCTGGTCGCCGGGGACGAAGGCGACCAGCCGTACGGAGGTGGCGTCCGCCGGGATGCCGGGCAGGACGAGGGATCCGGCCGGGTCGGTGGCGGCGGGCAGCCAGTCGGCGCCCACCCCCTCCTCGGCGACCTGCACGGAGGCACCGACCCGGCCGGCCCGGGTGGTCACGTGCGCGGTGGCGTCGGCGAGCTGGGCCGAGGGCGCCAGGGAGGACAGCAGGACGGCCTTTCCGGACCGGGGGTCGATCCGGATGTTCTCGCCGGAGCCCGCCTCGGACTTGAGGGGGCCGTCGGGGCCGAAGAGCTTGATGTCGACGACGGCCGCGGCGTCGTCCGGGTTGGTGAGGTGGACGTAGTCCTCGCGCCCCTTGGCGGTGCTCACGGCGGGGAACCAGAAGTCGGTGCCGGGCGCGGTGCAGCCGACGCCGAGCACGCCGCGGGCGCGGCCGACCGAGACCTTGGTGGTCTGCTGCGCGGTCCAGCCGGGGGCCAGGGAGCCGTCGGCGGTGCCCGTCAGGGCGGGGGCGTCGGCCCCGGCGGCGGTGGCCCCGAAGGGCTTGCCCGGTTCTTTGGGCTCCAGTACCGGCTTGGCGTCCTTGGTCGCGCCGAGCAGCCGGGCCGAGCCCTGGGCGGGGGTCCCGCCGGCCGTGGCCGGGGTGAACGCCGTGTACGCGGTGTCGGCGATGTCCGAGGAGCTGGGCGCCGGGCAGACCAGCAGGGACCGCTCCACCGGCATCCGGGACGCGTCCGCGGCCGTGCCGGCGCTCCCGGCCGCGGGCGCGGTGAGGGCGGCGAGCCCGGTGAGGGCGGCCAGCGCCGCGGCCGCGGCCGCCAGCGTCAGGGGTGCGCGCTGCTTCACTGCTGGGGGCTCCCGTCCGGACGCGGGTCGTGCTGTCCGTAGGTGTCGTACGGCTCGTACGGGTAGGGGTGGTCCGGTCGGCCTGGGTCCCGGGCCGGCGGGTGCTGCGGGTGCTGCGGGTAGGGGGCGGTCTCGTAGCCCTCCGCGCCGCCGTACCCGCTCTGGGGGTAGGACGCCGGTGGGTCGGGGTACTGCTCGTAGCCCGGCGCCGGGGTGTAGGGCTGCTGCGGCTGCCGGGGGTCGTACGCGTAGCCGCCCTGGTCGTCGCCGTAGCCCTGGTAGGCGTACGACTCCGACCCGTACGCCGGCTGCGCCGGGATCTGCGCGTACGGGTCGGCGATACCTGGGTCCTGCGCGGGGGCGGGCTGCGCGGGGGCGGGCGCGGCCCC
>NZ_JBHXSY010000088.1:0-11339 GCF_042715295.1 Streptomyces sp. NPDC058701
CCCACCGGAGGAACCGCATGGCACGCACGCCGTTGCCCGAGCGACGCCGCCAGCTGACGGAGGCGGCGATCCGCGTGATGACCCGCGACGGGGTCGCCCGGGCGACGACCCGCTCCATCTCCGCCGAGGCGGGCGTCTCGCTGAGCGTCTTCCACTACTGCTTCGACTCCAAGCAGGCCCTCTTCGAGTCCGTCATCACGGCCATCACCGACCACTACGTGACGGTGGTCAAGGAGGCGATCCGGCCCCGGCCCACGCTGCGCGAGACCATCCGGGCGGGCTTCGAGGCGTACTGGGACCACGTGCGCGCCCACCCGGGCGAGCACATGCTGACCTACGAGCTCACCCAGTACGCCCTGCGCCAGCCCGGCTTCGGCCACCTGGCCCGCCGCCAGTACGAGCTGTACGGGGAGACGTACGCCGAGCTCATCGAGCAGCTGCGCCGCACCGCGGCGTTCGACCTCAGCGTCCCGGTGCCGGTGCTGGCCCGCTACCTGGCGGCCATGACCGACGGGTTCACCCTGAGCCTCCTCGTCCTCGGCGACGACGGGGGACCGGCGGGCGCGCCGGTCGTCGACACCATCACCGAGATGATCACCGCGCACGTGGTGGGGCTGGTCGAGGACGGCCCGGCCGCGCTCGGTCCGGCCGCCGTCGGTCCGGCCGGCGCGCGGCCGACCGGCGCGTAACCGGGGGCGGCTAGCGTCGGCGGACCCGCCCGCCGGGCGGTGCCTCCGCCGGGCGACGCGCATCAGCCGGGCGGGAGCCGTCCGCCAGGAGAGGCCGCCATGCCGGGTCCCGTGTCCGGTTCCGCCGTACGCAGCTCCGCCGTACGCAGCTCCGCCACCCCGGCCGCCGCCGCCCCGGCGGCTCCGGCCGTGTCCGCCGCCACCCCGGCCGCCACCCCGGCCGCCGCCACCCCGGCCGCCGCCGCCCCGGCGGCTCCGGCCGTGTCCGCCACCCCGGCCGCCGCTGCCCCGGCCGCCGTCGCTCCGGCGGTGTCCGCCGCGGGGGCGGGCGGGCCCGCGGGCGTCCGCCGTGCCCCGGCGCCGCCCTCCGCCGGGGCCGCGTTCCACACCGTCAGCGCCGCCGCGACCGCGCTACTGGCGCTGGCCGCGCTCGGCGCCGTCCTGCGCGAGCCGGTACTGATACCGCCGCTGGCCGCCAGTGCCGCCCTCGTGCACGGCGCCCCTGCGCTGCCGTTCGCCCAGCCGCGGAGCGTCCTGCTGGGGCACCTGCTCGGCGCCGCGACCGGGTACGCGGTCCTGTACACCGCCGGCGGCAGCGCCTGGGCCGCCGCGGTGGCCGCGGCCCTGACCCTGGCGCTCACCCTGGCCGCCCGCGCACCGCACTCCCCGGCCTGCGCGACACCGGTGGTGATCGTCCTGCAAGCGCCCGGCCCGGCCGCGTTCGTACCGCTCCTGCTCGGTGCGGGGGCCCTGCTCGTCCTCACCGAGTACACGGCCTCCCGCATCCGCCCGTCGGCGCCGCGCTACCCCGCGTACTGGTGGTGAACCCCGCCCCCCGCACCCACCCGGAGGGCAGGGCTACTCCTGGTCCCGCTTCTCGTCCCGGTCCCGCTTCTCGTCCTTCTCGTCCTGCTCGTCCCGCAGGGACTTCAGGAACTCCGGATTGTCGTCCGGCGCCACCCACGCGGCCCGGCGCGCCCGGCCGCCGCCGAAACCACCGCCGCCGCCGACCGCGGACCGCTTCTTGCCCGCGAACAGCCACACCACCGGCCCGACGATGGAGAACAGCAGGATGATGATCACCCAGACCACCTTGGGAAGGTGCTTGACCTCCTCCTCCGGCGTGTTCAGGCAGTCGATGAAGGTGTAGATGGTCAGCCCGATGATCAGCAGGAACGGCAGATAGCGCAGCACGGTGTGGGACCGACTCCCAGGCAGTGGCGGCGGGCCCGCGTCGGGCCCCGGTGACTCCTCCAGGGTAGTTGGTGACGGATACTTGCCCCTATGGCTTACGACGATCTCCGCTCGCTGCTCCGGGCTCTGGAGCGGGAGGGCGACCTCAAGCGCATCAAGGCCGAAGTCGATCCGTACCTGGAAATCGGCGAGATCGTCGACCGGGTGAACAAGGCGGGCGGGCCCGCCCTGCTCTTCGAGAACGTCAAGGGCTCGGCGATGCCGCTGGCCATGAACGTCTTCGGGACCGACCGCCGGCTGCTCAAGGCCCTCGGCCTGAAGTCGTACGCCGAGATCAGCGAGAAGATCGGCGGCCTGCTGAAGCCGGAGCTGCCGCAGGGCTTCATCGGGGTCCGCGAGGCCTTCGGCAAGCTGGGGTCGATGATCCACGTGCCGCCGAAGAAGGTGAAGGGCGACTCCGCGCCCGTCCAGGAGGTCGTCCTCACCGGGGACGACGTGGATCTGGAGCAGCTGCCGGCCCTCTTCACCTGGCCCAAGGACGGCGGCTCCTTCTTCAACCTCGGCCTCACGCACACCAAGCACCCCGAGACGGGCGTGCGCAACCTCGGGCTCTACCGCCTCCAGCGCCACGACAAGCGCACCATCGGCATGCACTGGCAGATCCACAAGGACAGCCGCAACCACTACGCGGTCGCCGCCGCGCGCGGCGAGCGGCTGCCGGTCGCGATCGCCTTCGGCTGCCCGCCCGCCGTGACGTACGCCTCCACGGCGCCGCTGCCGGGGGACATCGACGAGTACCTCTTCGCCGGGTTCGTCGCGGGCAAGCGGATCGAGATGGTGGACTGCAAGACGGTCCCGCTCCAGGTCCCGGCCAACGCCGAGGTCGTCATCGAGGGCTGGCTGGAACCGGGGCAGACCCTTCCCGAGGGCCCCTTCGGCGACCACACCGGTTTCTACACGCCGCAGGAGCCCTTCCCGGCACTGAAGATCGACTGCGTGACGATGCGCAAGCGCCCGCTGATCCAGTCGATCGTCGTGGGCCGGCCGCCGACCGAGGACGGCCCGCTGGGCCGGGCGACGGAGCGGTTCTTCCTGCCGCTGCTGAAGATCATCATTCCGGACATCGTGGACTACCACCTGCCGGAGTCGGGCGGCTTCCACAACTGCGCCATCGTCTCGATCGACAAGAAGTACCCGAAGCACGCGCAGAAGGTCATGCACGCCATCTGGGGCGCACACATGATGTCGCTGACGAAGCTGATCGTCGTGGTGGACAAGGACTGCGACGTCCACGACCTGCACGAGGTGTCCTGGCGGGCGCTCGGGAACACCGACTACGCCCGTGACCTCACCGTCGTCGAGGGCCCGGTGGACCACCTCGACCACGCCTCGTACCAGCAGTTCTGGGGCGGCAAGGCGGGCATCGACGCCACGAAGAAGCTCCCCGAGGAGGGCTACACCCGCGACGGCGGCTGGCCCGACATGGTCGAGTCCGACCCGGCCACCGCGGCTCTGGTGGACAGCCGCTGGAAGGAATACGGACTGTGAGCATCGCCGTGGGCGGACCCGCCCTGTTCATCGGCAGCGACACGCCCTGCGTGGCGCTGGTGCGCCCCGAGATCGACCCGGCGCAGCAGGGCGTACGGGAGGCGGCCGAGCGGGCGGGCGTGACGCCCGAGGAGTTCGCCGGTCCCTCGGACCTGTGGCAGCTGATCGCCGACCGGACCGACGGCGAGGGCCGGGAGGTCGACCTGCCCGAACTCGCCGACGCCGACGCGGCCGCCTTCGCGCAGCGCCTGCTGGAGGCGACCGCCGACCCGGAGGCCGAGTTCACGGTGGAACTCGCGGTGGCCGGGCACGGCCTGCTCCGCCTCGACGGCCGCCCGGCCGGCGAGGGCTTCGCCTTCCTGGCGCGGGTCACCCCGCCCGGCTCCGACGCGGCGGCGCCGCTGGACGTGGAGATCGGCCCGACGGCCCTCGCGGACCTGCGCGCCGAGCTCGAACAGTTCCGCCGGAGCCTGTGATGGCCACCGCCGACGGGATCGTCGGGCAGGGGAGCCCCGCGCCGGAGGCCACGGGCAAGGTGAAGGCCTTCCTGCGGCTCGTGATGATCGAGCACTCGGTCTTCGCGCTGCCCTTCGCCTACATCGCCGCCCTGACCGCCATGTTCCAGCTGGACCGCACGGTCCACTGGGGCACGCTGCTGCTCGTCACCGTGTGCATGGTGGGCCTGCGGACCTTCGCGATGGCCGCCAACCGGATCATCGACCGCGAGATCGACGCCCGCAATCCGCGCACCGCCGGCCGCGAGCTGGTCACCGGTGCGGTGTCGGTGCGCTCCGCCTGGACCGGGGCCGGGATCGCGCTCGCCGTCTTCCTCGGCTCGGCCGCGCTGCTGAACCCGCTCTGCCTGGCGCTGGCGCCCGTCGCGGTGATCCCGATGGTGGTGTACCCGTACGGCAAGCGGTTCACGAACTTCCCGCACGCCATCCTGGGCCTGGCCCAGGCGATGGGCCCGGTCGGGGCCTGGCTGGCCGTCACCGGCGAGTGGTCCGGCGACGCGGTGATCCTCGGGCTCGCGGTGGGCGTGTGGATCGGCGGCTTCGACCTGATCTTCGCCTGCCAGGACGTGGCGGCGGACCGTGCGGAGGGCGTCAAGTCCGTCCCGGCCCGCTTCGGTGTCCCGGCGGCCCTGTGGGGTGCCCGCGGCGCGCACGTCGTGACCACGGGCCTGCTGGTCTGGTACGCCCTGGCGACGGGTGCGGGCGCGTTCTTCTGGGCCGGTCTGGTGGTCGTCGTCGCGGCGTTCCTCTACGAGCACACCATCGTGAAACCGCACGACCTGTCCCGGCTGAACCGGGCGTTCTTCACGGTCAACGGTTTCATCGGGATCGCGCTGTTCGTGTGCGCCCTGCTCGACCTGGTGGTCAGGGGCCTGTCCGTATAGGGCGGGCGGGCCGGCGGAAGTACAGCGCCGTCAGCACGCCCGCGACCAGGCCGATGAGGTGGGCGTACCAGCCGACGCCGGAGTCGGTCGGCACCACGCCGAGGAGGAACGAGCCGCCCCAGTAGGCGGCCGCCGCCAGGCCCACGGCGATGCCCAGCGGGCTGCGCTCGACGAAGCCGCGCACGACCACGTACCCGAAGAGGCCGAAGACCAGGCCCGAGGCGCCGGCCCCGAGGGTGTGGGGCGGGGCGACCAGCCAGGAGCCGACGCCGACGGCGAGGCAGACCAGCGCGCTCACCGCGAGGAAGCGCCGGATCCCGCTGAGCGCGGTGACGAAGCCGAGGACCAGCAGCGGGAAGCTGTTGGCCGCCACGTGGCCGAAACCGAAGTGCAGGAACGGGTGGGCGACGATGCCGACGAGGTGGTCGGGGTCGCGGGGCCTGACGCCGTAGGGGTCCAGGGCGTGGCCGGTGACCAGGTCGATCCCCTCGATCAGCCAGAGCAGGGCGACCAGACCCAGCATCAGCTTCGCGGCGGCCTTGGCCCGGTCGCCGCGCGTCCATGTCGGTTCCAGCGTGGTGCTCACGTGCTCCCCCTCGTACGGTCCCGCCTCGTACCGTCCCACCCCCTGGAACGTCTGGGACACCTTAACGAGTGCCCGCTCGCATTGGCCGGATAGTCTCGGAGGTATGACTGAGCGCAAGCGCACCCCGTGGGTGGTCGGGGTTTCCGGGGCGTCCGGGACGCCGTACGCGGCGGCGGTCCTCCGCGGGCTGCTCGCGGCGGGGGAGGGCGTCGACCTGGTGGTGAGCCGGGCCTCGCGCCTGACGCTGCTGGACGAGACCGGGATCGCGTTCCGGGACGCGCACTGGCGGGACGACCTCGCGCAGTGGCTGGCCCGGGGGGCCGACGGCAAGCCGGGGACCTTCCTCGACGTGCCGCTCGACGACGTGCGGTACTGGGGCGCCGGGGACCTCGCGGCCGGGCCGAGCTCGGGCTCGTACCCGGTCAAGGGGATGCTGATCGTGCCCGCGTCCACGGCGTGCGTGGCGGGGGTGGCGCTCGGGCTGTCGAAGGACCTGCTCCAGCGGGTCGCGAGCGTGACGCTCAAGGAGCGGCGCCGGCTGGTGGTCGCGGTGCGGGAGACCCCGCTGAACGGGCAGACGCTCAAGCACCTGGTGGCGCTGGACGAGGCGGGCGCGGTCGTGCTGCCCGCCTCTCCGGCGTTCTACGCGGGTGCGACGCACATCCAGGACCTGGTGGACTTCGTCGCGGGGCGGGTGCTCGACGCGGCAGGGGTGCCGCACGGGCTGTACCGCCGGTGGGAGGGGGAGCTCGGTGGGGGCTCCCGATCCCGGGAGGCGAGCGGTGGGGGCTAGGCCTTCTTGGCGGCCCGCGGGCCCCGGGTCTTGTCCGCGCGGTGCGCGGCGGCGGGCTGGTGGGCACGGGATCGGTTGGCCAGCTCCTGGAGCTGTCGCATGTGCGCGTAGGCCATCTCGATCGTGTACACGGTGAACCACTCCTGAAGATCGTCAGTGATCTGTTGAAAGATTCGCAGGGTGTTGACCCTGCGCGCCTTAGATTCTATACCTAGACTTGCAGGATCGCCGAATAATGGAAGGCTCCACGTAAATGGACACGGTGGATAGGCAGCTCATCCAGGCACTTCGCGAGAACGGTCGTGCCTCGTACGCGGAGCTGGGCCGTCTCGTGGGCCTCTCCGGCCCCAGCGTCACCGACCGCATCAACCGGCTGGAGACGGCCGGCGTCATCACCGGCTACCGCGCGACCGTGGCCGCCGCCGAGCTCGGCCTCGGCGTCACGGCGCTGATCGGCATCTCGCTCTCCGACGCCGCCGACCACGAGGACGTGGCGCGCCGGCTCAAGGACCTCGCCGAGATCGAGGACTGCTGGTTCATCGCGGGCGACGACTCCTTCATGCTGAAGGTGCGCGCCAACGACGTGGACGGTCTGGAGAAGATCATCCGCAGGCTCTCCGGGACGAAGGGCGTCTCCCGCACCCGGACGACCATCGTGCTCTCCACCAAGTGGGAGAACCGGGTCGGGGAACTTCCCGAGGAAGCCTGAGAGTACGGTTGGTCGCGGTTGCAGGCAGCAGGCGGCAGCAGCGGGACAGGGCTGCGGGACACAGAGGAAGGCGGGCGACCGGCATGGACGCTGGGCTCAAGCGCGAGCTGGAGGAGAAGGTCCGCTCCGGCGAGCGGCTGACGCGTGAGGACGGTATCGCCCTCTACGAGTCGGACGACCTGGCCTGGCTCGGCGGCCTCGCCCACGAGGTGCGGACGCGGAAGAACGGCGACGTCGTCCACTTCAACGTCAACCGCCACCTCAACATGACGAACGTGTGCACGGCGTCGTGCGCGTACTGCTCGTTCCAGCGCAAGCCGGGCGAGAAGGACGCGTACACGATGCGCATCGAGGAGGCCGTGCGCCTGGCGAAGGCCATGGAGAACGACAACCTCACCGAGCTGCACATCGTCAACGGCCTGCACCCGAACCTGCCGTGGCGCTACTACCCGCGCTCGCTGTCGGAGCTGAAGAAGGCGCTGCCGAACGTCTCGCTGAAGGCGTTCACCGCCACCGAGATCCACCACTTCGAGACGATCTCCGGCATGTCGGCCTCCGACATCCTGGACGAGCTGATCGAGGCGGGCCTGGAGTCGCTCACCGGCGGCGGCGCGGAGATCTTCGACTGGGAGGTCCGCCAGCACATCGTCGACCACCGCACCCACTGGGAGGACTGGTCGCGCATCCACCGCCTCGCGCACTCCAAGGGGCTCAAGACGCCCTCGACGATGCTGTACGGGCACATCGAGGAGCCGCGCCACCGCGTGGACCACGTGCTGCGGCTGCGCGAGCTCCAGGACGAGACCGGCGGCTTCCAGGTCTTCATCCCGCTGCGCTACCAGCATGACTTCGTGGACATGCAGGACGGCAAGGTCCGCAACAAGCTCCAGGCGCGGACGACGATGGCGACCGGCGCGGAGGCGCTGAAGACCTTCGCGGTCTCGCGCCTGCTCTTCGACAACGTGCCGCACGTGAAGGTCTTCTGGGTGATGCACGGCGTGCAGACCGCCCAGCTGGCGCTGCAGCATGGCGCGGACGACATGGACGGCTCGGTCGTCGAATACAAGATCACGCACGACGCGGACAACTACGGCACCCCGAACAAGCTGGGCCGCGAGGACCTGCTGGAGCTGATCCGGGAGGCCGGCTTCCGACCGGTCGAGCGCAACACCCGCTACGAGATCATCCGCGAGTACCCCGGCCCGGTCGAGGGTCTGCGCGAGACCCCGCAGGCCATGCGCGTCTGACGCGCTCGCACTCCGCTCCACGATCAAGCCCCGGCCGGGACGGCCGGGGCTTGCGTGGTCGTGGGGTGCGTGGTCGAGCGGTGCGTGGACGAGGCAGAATGTAATGAATAGAATCCAGCTATGACCCTTACTTTCACCCTGGATCCGGTGATCGACACGACTCTGCGTGACGGCATCCTGGAACTGTGGGCCGACGTCACCAACGCGGACGGCGCCGTCGGATTCGTCCCCCCGGTCACGGTGGACGACATCCGCCCCGCGCTGATCACGCAGCTCGCCTCGGTGGCCGACGGGGGCAGCCGGCTGCTGGTCGGCCACGACGCCGACGGCGGGCTCGCGGCGACCGCGTTCCTCACCCACAACACGCACCGGCTCCAGCTCCACTGGGTGTGGGCGTACACGGTGATGGTCCACCCGCGCCTCCAGGGCCGCGGGTACGGCCGCGACCTGATGGCCGCGGTGGAGGCCGCGGGCCGCTCCATCGAGGGCGTCGACGCCATCCGCCTCGGCTGCCGCGGCGGCCACGGCCTGGAGCACTTCTACGCGGCCTGCGGCTACAAGGAGGTCGGCCGCGTCCCCGAAGCCATCCGGGTGGCGCCGGGCGACGACCGCGACGACATCACGATGCTCCTGCCGCTGCGCTGACGCGCGGCGGGACCGGACCCCCGGCGGCCCTGAGCGCAAGCCGGGCGTGCTTCACTGGACGGGCACATCCCGACGCAGGACGACGAGAGAGAAGGGGTCACCGTGTCCCTCAAGCCGAGCGCAACGATCCGCTACACCGCGATGCGCCTGGGCATCTTCGTCGGATGTCTCGTCGCCGTCGCGGGCCTCGTCCGCCTCGGCTGGGTGCCCTCCTCGATCGGCGACGCCAACTTCGCCTGGATCGTGCTGCTCGCCCTCGTCATCTCCGCCCCGCTCTCCTTCGTCCTCCTGCGCAAGCAGCGCGACGAGATGTCCGAGCAGATCTCCGGGCGCGTCGCCGGTGCGAAGGAGAAGCTCGCCTCGAACCGCAGCCAGGAGGACCTGGCGGACGACGCGGCACGCGTGAACTCGTAGCTCCCGCCGTTGGCTTCCTCACACACCGAACCGCCCCAGCGACGGGTATACCGCCCGTAACGCTGGGGCTTTCGCGTGTCCAGGGCCGGTGTGCGGGATTCCCGTGCGCCGTCGACCCAAAGAACGCCTTTGAGATTCTCAAAGCGCAAGTGTTAGCGTGTTCACCATGTCGACCCCAGCTGCGCACCCGATGACCATGAGCGTTCCGCTCGTGGCGCGCCTGCACGTCGACCTCTGCCGCCGCGTTTCCGCGGCCTGTTGCTGTTGTCGCTGACGACCGCTCCGCGTTGAGCCGAATCGATACAGCAGCGGTCCCGGCCGGCCCTTTTCCGGCTGCCGCCACCGCAGAACCCATCCCGTCAGTTCGTTGTGCGTCCCCCGGAGAGTGTCCGTGTCCGCGACCCCCCAGGCCCAGGCTCCCGCCAAGGCCTCGTTCAAGTTTCCCTTCTGGGCCCAGATAATCGCCGGCCTCGCGCTCGGTGTCCTGTTCGGCTGGCTCGCCCGCAGCCAGGACATCAGCTGGCTCGGCACCACCCTGGAGAAGACCGGCGACCTGTTCGTCCAGCTGCTGAAGCTGGCGGTCGCCCCGCTCGTCTTCTTCGCGATCCTGGTGTCGATCACCAACCTCCGGAAGGTGAACAACGCCGCCCGGCTGGCCTCCCGCACGCTCCTCTGGTTCATGATCACCTCGCTGATCTCGGTCGCGATCGGCATCGGCATCGGCCTGCTGACCGACCCGGGCTCCGGCACCGGCCTCACCGCCGCCGACGGCAAGGAGCCGAAGCGGGCGGGCTCCTGGATCGACTTCCTGACCGGCATCGTGCCGACGGACATCGTCACGCCGTTCACCGAGCTCAAGGTCCTCCAGATCGTCTTCCTGGCCGTCGTCGCCGGCATCGCCGCCCTCCAGCTGGGCAGCAAGGCCAAGCCGGTCCTCGACCTCGCCGAGTCCGTCCTGGAACTGCTCCAGAAGGCCCTGTGGTGGGTCATCCGCCTCGCCCCGATCGGCACCATCGGCCTCATCGGCACCGCGATCGCCACGTACGGCTGGGACCTCATCGGCAAGTACGCGACCTTCACCGCCGACGTCTACATCGGCTGCGCCCTCGTGATGTTCGGCGTCTACCCGCTGCTGCTCGCCACCGTCGCCAAGGTCAGCCCGCTCCAGTTCTTCAAGGGCGCCTGGCCCGCCATCCAGCTGGCGTTCGTCTCCCGCTCCTCGGTCGGCACGATGCCGGTCACCCAGAAGGTCACCGAGCGCCTCGGCGTCCCGAAGGAGTACGCCTCCTTCGCCGTCCCGTTCGGCGCCACCACCAAGATGGACGGCTGCGCCGCCATCTACCCGGCGCTCGCCGCGATCTTCATCGCGCAGATCTTCGACGTGCAGCTGGGCATCAAGGAATACCTGCTCATCGCCTTCGTCTCGGTGATCGGCTCGGCCGCGACGGCCGGTCTGACCGGCGCCACGGTCATGCTGACCCTGACGCTCTCCACCCTCGGCCTGCCGCTGGCCGGCGTCGGCCTGCTGCTGGCGATCGACCCGATCCTCGACATGATCCGCACCGCCACCAACGTGGCCGGCCAGGCCCTGGTCCCGGTCATCGTCTCGGCCCGCGAGGGGATCCTGGACAAGGAGGCGTACGCCTCGGCCTCGGCATCCGCCCTGGACGAGCCGGAGCCGGAGTCGGCCCCGGCCCAGACCCCGGCCGCCGGCGCGGCGGACGCCCCGGCGGAAAAGGTCCCGGCCACCGTCTGACCGTCCCGCCCCGTACCCGCCGCAGCCCCCGTCCCCGTCCGGGCGGGGGCTGTCGGCGTACCGGCGCCGTCCCGGCGGGGGTCAGCGGCCGGAGGCGTGCGCCACGAACCGGGCCCAGGCGGAGGGGGCGACGGTGAGGTGGGGGAGCCGGCCGTCCTTGGAGTCCCGGACGTGGACGGCCCCGGGGCCATCGGCGGCCATCTCGACGCAGTCGTTGATGTCGCCGCTGTCGCTGAAGCTGCTCTTGAAACCGGGTCCCGGGTCTCCGCGACGCGGACGAGGGCGCGGAGGGAGGGCGGGGGCTGCTGCTGGTGGACGCGCTCGCGGACCGGTGGGGGGTGGACCGGGGGCTGTCGCCG
>NZ_JBHXSY010000089.1:0-10670 GCF_042715295.1 Streptomyces sp. NPDC058701
ACGCCAGCTCACCCACCACACCCGCCGAACGACCCGACACCACCACCGGCACCACCGGAAGAAGCCCCTCACCACCCGGCTCCACCGACTCCCGCACATCCGGTGCTTCCTCCACCACCACATGCGCATTCGTCCCGCTCACACCGAAGGATGACACCGCGGCCCTGCGCGGACGTCCCACCTCAGGCCACGGCTCCTGCTCCGTCAGCAGGGACACCGCACCCGCCGACCAGTCGACATGCGGAGAGGCCTCATCCACATGCAACGTCCTCGGCAACACCCCATGCCGCATCGCCATAACCATTTTGATCACACCAGCCACACCAGCAGCAGCCTGCGTATGACCCACATTCGACTTCAACGAACCAAGCCACAAAGGCCGACCCACATCCCGCTGCCCATACGTCGCCAACAACGCCTGCGCCTCAATCGGATCACCCAGACGCGTCCCCGTCCCATGCCCCTCCACCACATCCACATCACCCACACCCAACCGCGCATCCGCCAACGCCTGACGAATCACCCGCTGCTGCGACGGACCATTCGGCGCCGTCAACCCGTTACTCGCACCGTCCTGATTGACCGCCGAACCACGCACCACCGCCAACACCCGACGCCCATGACGCACCGCATCCGACAACCGCTCCACCGCCAGCACACCCACGCCCTCAGCCCAGCCCGTGCCATCGGCAGCAGCCGCGAACGCCTTGCACCGCCCATCGGCAGCCAACCCCCGCTGCCGCGAGAACTCCACGAACACACCCGGCTCCGCCATCACCGTCACCCCACCCGCAAGAGCCAGGTCACACTCACCACTGCGCAACGCCCGCACCGCCAGATGCAGCGCAACCAACGACGACGAACACGCCGTATCCACCGTCACCGCCGGCCCCTCCAGACCCAGCACATACGAGATACGCCCCGAAGCGACACTCCCGGACGTCCCCGTGCCGAGGAAACCGGCCGTCTCGTCGTCGGGGGCGGCGGAGATGGTCGCGATGCTGCCGTAGTCGTGGTACATCACTCCGGCGTAGACGCCGGTCCGTGAGCCGCGCAGCGAATGCGGATCGATACCCGCCCGCTCCAACGCCTCCCACGACGTCTCCAGCAACAACCGCTGCTGCGGATCCATCGCCAACGCCTCACGCGGCGAAATACCGAAGAACCCCGCGTCGAACTCCCCCGCCTCATGCAGAAAACCACCCTCACGCACATACGTACGCCCAGGCACACCCGGCTCCGGATCGAACAGACCCGCCACATCCCAACCCCGATCAGTGGGGAACGGAGAAACCGCGTCCACCCCCGACGCCACCAGATCCCACAACCCCTCCGGCGACGACACCCCACCCGGCAACCGACACCCCATTCCCACGATCGCGATCGGCTCGTGCCTGGCCGACTCGGTCCGGCGAATCTGCTCGCGCGCCTCGTGCAGGTCGGTCATGGCGCGGCGGAGGTAGTCGCGGAGCTTCTCTTCGTTGGTGGCGGGCGATGCGGAAGACATGGTGCTGTTCTCCAGGGGTGTGGGGCGGGCGGCGGGGGCGGGAGGGAAGTGGCGGCCCTGGGCTACGTCGGTCGGAAGTCGCTGTCGAAGAGGTCGAAGAGTTCGTCGTCGCTGCTGACGGCGAGGCGTTCGCCGAGCGACAGCTCATCGGGGCCCTGCCGGTCGTGCTCGCCCGGGCCGCTGGTCGGGCGGATGTCGGCCACTGGTGAGGTGAGCGTGCCGAGCAGTCCCTGAAGACGCTCCGCGATGTGGTCGCGGCTGCTGTCGTCGGTTACGGCGGTGGCGAGTCCCTCCCGGATCCGGTCGAGTGCGTTCAGAACGGCCGGGAGGTCCGCCGGGATCTCCTGAGCTCCCTTCGGCAGTTCCTGTTCCAGGTGGTCGACGAGTGCCGCGGGTGTCGGATGGTCGAAGACCAGGGTGGCGGGGAGCTTCGTTCCGGTGGCCGTGGTGAGCCGGTTGCGGAGTTCGACGGCGGTGAGCGAGTCGAAGCCGGATTCCTTGAAGGAGAAATGGAGTTGGATGCGTTCGGCGTCCGGGTGCCCGAGCACCGAGGCGATCTCGGTGCGTACCAGTTCGGTGAGGGCGGCGAGCCGTTCGCCGCGCGGCTTCCCGGCGAGCCGTTCGGCCAGGGTGCCGGACGCCGCGGCCGTGGTCGGGGGCTCCTGGCCCGCCGCAGGATCCGGCGCGTCGGCACCGGCCGAGGGTCCGGCACCGGCGGGCGGGGGCACCAGGGTGTGCAGCACTTCGGGCACCACGCCCGCGTGTACGGTGCCGCGGGCGGAACGCGCGCGCAGGCCGGCCAGGTCGAGGCGGATCGGCAGCAGTACGGCCTCGGTCCTGGCGGGGTCGCAGGCCTCGTCGAACAGATCCAGTGCCTCGGCGGGGTCGAGGGGCAGGATTCCGGAACGGCGCAGCCGTGCCAGGTCGGCGGCGGCCAGGCTCGCTCCCATGCCGTCGGCCCCCGCGCCACCGCCGTCACCCCACAGGCCCCAGGCCAGGGATACGGCGGGCAGGCCCTGCGCGCGCCGCCAGGCGGCGAACGAGTCGAGGAAGCTGTTGGCGGCCGCGTAGCCGGACTGGCCGGGGCTGCCGAGGGTTCCCGCGGCCGACGAGAAGAGGACGAAGGCGGACAGGTCCAGGTCACGGGTCAGTTCGTGCAGGTGGGTGACCGCGTCCGCTTTGGCCCGCAGGACCGCCGAGACGCGTCGGGGGGTCTGTGCCGTGACGATGCCGTCGTCCAGTACGCCGGCGGTGTGCACGACGGCGGTGAGCGGGTGCGCGGCGGGGACGGCGGCCAGGACGCCTTCGAGCGCCGAGCGGTCGGCGGCGTCGCAGCGGACGATGTTCACGACGGCGCCCAGGCCGGTCAGTTCGGTGGCCAGGTCGGCCGCGCCGGGGGTGTCCGCGCCGCGCCGACCGGCCAGTATCAGGTGCCGGACGCCGTGCTTGGTCACGAGGTGCCGGGCCACGGCCTTGCCGAGCGTCCCGGTTCCGCCCGTGACGAGCACGGTGCCGTCCGCGCGCCAGGGGCCGGAGGGGGTGCCCGACGGGGCGGGCTCCAGGGCTGCGGCCGTCTCCGGCTCGGTGGCATCGCCGGGATGTCCGGGGACGGTGTCCTGTCCGTCCGTTCCCCGGGTGAGTCGGGGTACGAGGATCTCAGCGCTGCGCAGGGCGAGTTGGGACGCCCCCGAGGCGACGGCCCGCGACAGGGAGCGGTACGAGACGGCCGGGTCGGCGGGGTCCGCGTCGACCAGGACGAAGCGGCCCGGGTGCTCGGACTGTGCGCTGCGCAGTAGCCCCCAGGCGGCGGCCGCGGCCGGGTGGACGGCGCTCGTGCCGGCTGTCACCGCCCCGTGCGTCAGCACGACCAGTCGCGCGTCGGCGAAGCGGGCGTGGGCCAGCCAGCCCTGTACCAGGGCCAGGGCGCGTTCGGCCAGGTCGTGGGCGCCCGTGGCGAGAGCGTCCCCCTCGTGGCCCAGTCGCGCCAGGACGTGGTCGGGCGGGGCCGTGTCGGAGGCCGCGAGCGCGAGCAGGTCGTCATAGGTCCGTACGGGTGCCTCCGCCCCGTCCCGTACGGCCTCAAGGAGGGCCTGGCCCAGGTCGCCGAGGACGCCCCACTCCCCTGCCGTCGGCCTTGGACCGGCGTGCCCGGTCACGGAACCGGGGGCCGGTGTCCACTCCAGTCGGTACAGCGGTGTGCTGTCCGCCTCCGGGTCCTGGAACCGGCTCGCCGCCAGAGGGCGCAGCGTGAGCGAGCGGGCGGTGAGGACCGGGCGACCCGTCGGGTCGGCCGCCGCGACGGTCACGGCGTCGGGTCCCGCCGGGGCGATCCGTACGCGCAGGGAGTCGGCGCCGCGGACGTGGATCCGGACGTCGCTCCATGAGAACGGCAGCAGGCCGCGGGCCTCGGTGAACCGCTCGCCGAACCCGGTGGCGTGCGCCAGGGCGTCCAGCAGGGCCGGGTGCATGCCGTACCGCGAGGCGTCGGCGGCCGCCTGGCCGGAGAGCCGGACCTCGGCGAAGACCTCTTCGCCGCGCCGCCAGACGGCGCGCAGTGCCTGGAACACGGGGCCGTACGTCACGCCCGCGTCCGCGAGGCGCCGGTACTCGGCCGCGACGGCGTCCGCGTCGAGGGCCACCGAGGTCGCGTCGGCCGGGGGCCAGGCGCCGAGCAGTTCGGTCGGCGCGTCGGCGCCGTCACCGGCCTCCTCGGTTCCGGGGGCGAGGGTGCCGGACGCGTGGCGGGTCCAGTCGGAGGGGGCGTCGGCGGTACGGGCCGTGTCGGCGGGCCGGGAGTCCATGCGTATCGTACGGATGCCTTCCGCGTCGGGGCCGCTCACCGTCACGCGCAGTCGGACTCCTTCTCCGCTCTCGGGCAGGATGAGGGGCGTGGCGAAGGTCAGCTCGGCGACCCGGGGGCAGCCCGCTTCGGTGCCCGCCCAGGTGGCGATGTCCAGGAGGGCCGCTCCGGGTACCACGGCGCGGTTCCGGACGCGGTGGTCGGCGATCCACGGGTGGGTGCGGACGGAGAGCAGCCCGGTCCGTACGGTGCCTTCCCCGTCGGGCAGGTCGATGACGGCCGGGAGCAGGGGCTGGTCCGCCGCCTCCAGACCGGTGGCGGTGAGGCCGGCGGCGGGGGCCGGGACGTCCAGCCAGTAGCGCGTGCGCTGGAAGGCGTAGGTGGGGAGGTCGACGGCGGGCCCGTCGGCGTCACCGTGCACGGCCGCGAGATCGACGGGGACGCCGTGGGTGTGGACGGTGGCCAGGGCCCCGAGGCAGGTGGTCGTCTCGTCGCGGTCCCGGCGCAGCAGCGGCACCGTCAGCACGGGACGCTCCCGCCCGTCGGCGGGGGAGCCGGCCGTGTCGCGGTCCGCCGGGCCGTCCTGGCGCGGGGCGTCTCGTTCCTCTTCGCGCAGGCAGTCGCGGCCCAGGGCGGACAACACGCCGTCCGGTCCCAGTTCGACGAAGGTGTCGATCCCCTGGTCGCGCAGGGTGCGGAAGCCGTCGCTGAAGCGCACGGCCTCGCGCGCGTGGCGCACCCAGTACTCCGGGGCGCACAGCATCGCGGTCGACGCGACGTCGCCGGTCAGGTTGGAGACCACCGGGATGCGCGGCTCGGCGTAGGAGACGTCGCGCGCGATCCGGGCGAACGGTTCCAGTACGGCGTCCATGCGCGGCGAGTGGAAGGCGTGGCTGACGGGCAGCGCCCTGGTGCGGCGGCCCCGCTCCCGCCACAGCGCGGCGAGCTCGGCGACCACGTCCTCATCGCCCGAGATCACGGTGGCGTCGGGCCCGTTGAGTGCGGCGACGGCGACGCGTGCCGACCTGTGAGCCGTGAGTGCCGTGATCGTCTCCTCGACCTCCGGGCCGCCCGCCTGGATCGCCGCCATCGCGCCACCGGCCGTCAGCTCGCCCATCAGCCGGCCCCGCGCCGTCACCAGGCGGGCGGCGTCGGGCAGGGTGAACACTCCGGCGACGTGGGCGGCGGCCAGTTCGCCGACCGAGTGCCCCAGGAGTGCGTCGGGGCGCAGGCCCCACGCGGTCACCAGTTTGAAGAGGGCGACTTCCAGGGCGAACAGCGCGGGCTGGGTGTACTCGGTGCGGTCAAGGAGGCCGGCCGTCGCGCCGCCCGGTTCCGCGAACATCACCTCGCGCAGCGGGCGGTCCAGGTGCCGGTCGAGTTCCGCGGCCGTCTCGTCCAGGGCGCGGGCGAACACCTCGTACCGCTCGTAGAGCTGGCGTCCGGCGCCCGGCCGCTGGCTGCCCTGTCCTGTGAAGAGCAGTGCGGTACGGCGTCCGCGCGCGGCCCGGCCGGTGATCACCCCGGGTCCGTGCGCCGCGCCGGACGCCAGCTCCGCGAGGCCGCTCAGGAGTGCGGCGGTGTCCTGTCCGAGGACGACGGCCCGGTGTTCGAACGCCGTACGGGAGCGGACCAGCGTCCGCCCGACCGCGGCGGGTGACACGTGGGGGCGGGCGGCGAGGTGGTCGTGGAGCCTCCGTGCTTGGGCTCGCAGCGCCGCTTCGGTCCGGCCCGAGAGCGACCAGGCGCCACTGCCGGTGGCCGGTTCGGGCTCCGCCGCCGTGTCGTCGCCGTCCGGGACGCCCTCCAGGATCAGGTGTGCGTTGGTGCCGCTGGCGCCGAAGGAGGACACGCCGGCGCGGCGCGGGGCGTTCCCCTGGCCGGGCCAGTCCTGTGCCCGCGTAAGCAGTTCCACCGCGCCCGCCGACCAGTCCACCCGGCTGGAGGGGTGGGTGACGTGCAGGGTGCGGGGCAGCCGTCCGTGGCGCATCGCCAGCACCGTCTTGATCATTCCGGCCACCCCGGCGGCGGCCTGGGTGTGGCCGATGTTGGACTTCAGCGAGCCGAGCCACAGGGGCCGTTCGGGGCTGCGGCTCGTGCCGTACGTGTGCAGCAGGGCCTGTGCCTCGATGGGGTCGCCGAGCCGGGTTCCGGTGCCGTGCGCCTCCACCGCGTCGATCTGGTCGGGGTCCAGATCCGCGTTGGCGAGCGCCTCGCGGATCACGCGTTGCTGGGCGAGGCCGTTGGGGGCCGTCAGGCCGTTGCTGGCACCGTCCTGGTTGACGGCGGAGCCGCGGATGACCGCCAGGACGGTGTGGCCCTTGTCCACCGCGTCCGACAGGCGCATCAGGAGCAGCATGCCGGCGCCCTCGGCGAAGCTGGTGCCGTCGGCTGCGTCGGAGAACGCCTTGCAGCGCCCGTCGGAGGCCAGGCCGCCCAGTCGCGCGAAGTCGATGAACAGGTCGGGGGTGGACAGGACGGTCGCGCCGCCCGCGAGCGCCATGTCGCACTCCTGCTGCCGCAGTGCCTGCGCCGCCAGGTGCACGGCGACCAGTGACGAGGAGCAGGCCGTGTCGACGGTGACGGCGGGACCCTCCAGGCCGAGGGTGTAGGCCACCCGGCCCGAGGCGATGCTGCCCGCGCTGCCGTTGACCAGGTAGCCCTCGAGGCCCGGCGGGATCTCGTTCAGCCGGGCGCCGTAGTCGTGGTACATGACGCCCGCGTACACCCCCGTGCGCGAGCCGCGGGCGGAGACCGGGTCGATGCCGGCCCGCTCGAACGCCTCCCAGGCGGTCTCCAGCAGGAGCCGCTGCTGCGGGTCCATGGCCAGGGCCTCTCGCGGGCTGATGCCGAAGAACTCCGCGTCGAAGTCAGCGCTGTCGTGGAGGAATCCGCCCTCGCGGGAGTGGACGGCTCCCGACTCCGGGTGGTGGAGCGCGTCCAGGTCCCAGCCCCGGTCGTCGGGGAACGGCGAGGCGGCGTCGGTGCCGGAGTCGACCAGTCTCCACAGGCTTTCGGGGGTGGTCACCCCGCCGGGCAGCCGGCAGCTCATCCCCACGATGGCGATGGGCTCGCGGGCGTCGTCCTCCAGGGCGTTCAGCCGCCGGCGCGTGCTGTGCAGCTCGGCGACGACCCGCTTCAGGTAGTCGCGGATCTTGTCATCGTTGGCCGTCATCGACCGGACCCTCCTGGCTTACGTGCTCGTGTCGGTGCGAGTGCGCCTGCTGCGGCGCTTCGGTGCGGGTGTGGGACGTGCAAGGCGTCCCGCTCACAACTGGTCTTCGATGAACGCGAACAGATCGTCGTCGGAGGCGGAGTCCAGTCGTCCCAGCAGGTCGGGGTCCGCTTGCGCGCCGCGGCTTCCCGCGTCGGAGGCCGTTCGTGTGGCGCGGTCGCCGTCCCGTCGGGCGTCGCCGATCACCGCCAGCAGTTCTGCGAGGCGTCGGCGGACGGCGTCACGCCGCGTGTCGTCGGCCGCCATCTCCCGGACCGCCCGGTCCAGGACGTCGATGCCCGACAGCGCCGCGGCGCCCGCGTCGTCCCGGCCCTCCGCCGCGAGGAGCTCCGCCAGGTGGGCCGCGAGCGCGTCGAGGTTGGGGTGGTCGAAGACCAGCGCCGGCGGCAGCCGCAGTCCGGTGACGACACCAAGCCTGTTGCGCAGCTCGACGGCGGTCAGCGAGTCCAGACCGATCTCGCGGAAGGAGCGGACGGGGTCGACCGCGGTCTTGTCGGCGAAGCCCAGCACATCGGCCAACTGCGCCTGGGCCACAGCCAGGAGTTCGTCCCGCCTTCCCGCCGCGTCCAGGCCGGTCAGTCGCTCGCGCAGGGCTTGCGCCCGGCTCGGTGCGTCCGTGACCGCGGAGGCCGCCGGTCCGCCACGGCCCGTTCGCGCCGCGCCGCGCCGTACGGCGGGCGCCGCCAGCGTACGCAGCAGTAGGGGCACCGAGGCGGTCCCATGCTCGGCGGCCTGCCGACGCAGCGCCGCCGTGTCCAGCCGCATCACGCAGATCTGCGGCGCGTCCGCGGCGGCACCGAGTGCCCGGTCGAACAGTTCGAGGCCCTGCTCGTTCGTGAGCGGCGCGATGCCGGACCGCTCCATGCGCCGCAGGTCCACCTCGCCGAGATGGCCGGTGAACGTGCTGGCGGCGCTCCACAGTCCCCATGCCAGGGACACCGCGGGCAGCCCCTGCGCGTGCCGGTGCTGGGCCAGGCCGTCCAGGAACGCGTTGGCTGCCGCGTAGTTGGCCTGTCCGGCCCCGCCCAGCAGGCCGACCGCCCCGGAGTACAGGACGAACGCCTTCAGCGGCATTTCCTCGGTCAGTTCGTGCAGGTTCAGCGCGGCGTCCGCCTTGGGGCGCAGCACGCGGTCCAGCCGCTCGGGGGTCAGCGCCTCGACGACGCCGTCGTCCAGGACGCCGGCCGTGTGGATCACCGCGGTCAGCGGGTGTGCGGCGGGGACGGTGGCGAGGGCCTCCTTCAGTGCTGCCCGGTCCGTCGCGTCACAGGAGAGGAGCTGGAACTCGGCTCCAAGTCCGGAAAGTTCACGCTCCAGTTCGGCGGCCCCTTCGGTGTCGCGCCCGCTGCGGCTGAGCAGCAGCAGATGCCGTACGCCGTGTGCGGTGACCAGGTGCCGGGCCAGCAGGCTGCCGAGGGTACCGGTGGCTCCGGTGACGAGCACGGTGCCCTCGGGATCGAACCCCGCGCCCGTCGCGATGCCCCCGTCTCCCGGAGTCGGCAGGACTGCCAACCGCGGGGCCAGCATCTCCCCTGCGCGAACGGCCAGTTGGGGGATTCCGCTGTCGAGCGCGGTGGGCAGCGTCCGGTACGAGGCGTCCTGCCCGTCGTGTTCGACGAGGACGAAGCGGTCGGGGTGCTCTGTCTGCGCCGAACGCATCAGCCCCCACAGTGCCGACCCCGCGAGGTCCGTCCGGCGCGTGCCCGCCTCGGTGGCGACGGCGTGCTCGGTGAGCACGGCGAGACGTGCGGCGGCGAAGCGCTCGTCGGACAGCCAGCCCTGTACGAGGGCGAGCCCCCGCCGGACCGTGTCCCGTGCGCTGTCGGCCAGATCCGTCCCGTGCGGCGCGGCGGTGCCGGGCCGGGCCCCGAAGTCGGCGAGGACGATGTCGGGGCGGTCCGCTCCGGAGTCCAGCGCCGTACGCAGTGCGTCCAGGTCGGGGAAGACCCCGACGCACCCCGTGCCGGGGTCCGCCGTCGCGTACCGTGCGGCGGCACCGCCCTGCCCGACGACCGCCCACCGGCGCGTGGCACCGGACGGGAAGGAGCCGAAGAGCCCCGTGGCCGACGGCGCCGTGCTCGCGATCGGGTGCCGCTGCCAGTCCACGCGGTACAGCGGCGCGGACGTCGTGCCGCCGACCAGTTCCACCAGCCGGTCCTGCGCGAGCGGACGCAGCACCAGCGCGTCCATCGACAGCACCGGGGCACCGGCGAGGTCGACGGCTTCGAGCGACATGGCCCCTTCTCCGGCCGGGCCCAGGCGGACCCGCAGCGCGTCGGCACCGGGCACGTGCAGCGTGATGCCGCGCCACGCGAACGGCAGCAGCACGGATCCGTCGTCGGGCCGCGACAGGAAGTCGCCCAGCAGCCAGGGTTGCAGAGCCGCGTCGAGGAGGCCGGGGTGCACCCCGAACCGCTCGGCGTCCGGCGCCGCGCCCGCGGGCAGGCGGACCTCGGCGAACACCTCGCCCTCGCGCAGCCAGACGGCCTCGACCCCGGCGAACACCTCGCCGTACTCGTATCCCAGCGCGGAGAACCGGTCGTAGAGCTCCGCCGCCTCCGCGCGGACGGAACCGCTCGGCGGCCAGGCCTCGCGGCTCCACTGCGGCCGGCCCGGGTCGGGGGCGGCGGCAGGGGTCAGTACGCCGGTGGCGTGTCGGGTCCACCGACCGGTGTCCCCCTCTTCCGCCTCCGGCCGCGCGAACACGCTCACGCGGCGCCGGTCGGAGGAGTCGGGCTCGTCGATCACTACCTGGAGCCGGATGCCGCCGTGCACCGGCAGCGGGGCCTCGATGCTCAGCTCCTCCACGCCCGCGCAGCCCACGACCGCGGCGGCATGCAGTGCCATGTCGACGAAGGCCGTCCCGGGCAGCAGGGCGGTCCCGGCCATGGTGTGGTCGGCGATCCAGGAGTGGGAGGTCGGGGAGATCCGCCCGACGAGCAGCAGCTCACCGGACTCCGCGAGCGGCAGCGCGCCGCTGAGGATCGGATGCTCCTCCCAGGTCATACCGAAGCGGGCCGCAGCGGAGCTGCCGGTGCCGGCGGGCGAGGACCGTGCCCAGTAGTGCTGGCGTTGGAAGGGGTAGGTGGGCAGGTCGATGGTGCGGGCGCCGGTGCCCTCGAACAGTG
>NZ_JBHXSY010000090.1:0-10099 GCF_042715295.1 Streptomyces sp. NPDC058701
TTGAGCACCTTGGCGATCTTGTCCCAGTCCTGGCGGGCGGCATAGCGGAAGGAGTCACCGTCGAACGCGTCCTGACCGACAACGCCCGGGCCTACAGCAAGAACACCTGGCGCGACACCTGCCGCGATCTGGGCGTCAGCCCGCGATGGACCAGGCCCTGGCGGCCGCAGACCAACGGCAAGGTCGAACGCTTCCACCGCACCCTCCTCGAGGAATGGGCCTACCAGCAGCCCTACACCTCAGACGCCGAACGACAGACCGCGTTCGCCGACTGGATCGACTGGTACAACTACCACCGATCCCACACCGGCATCGCAGGCCAAACACCCGCCAGCCGCGCCACCAACCTGTCCGGACAACACACCTAGGCCCAACAAAAGCCCTACTCCGAAGCCTGAACGATGACCTGACGAGGCTGGCGAATCCGGGTCCACGTTCGGTAGCCTCGGGGCAGGCTTGGACCGGCCAGGCACGGTTCGCGGTCCGCCCGTCAGAGCGCCGTCCGGGGGTGGCTTTGGGGCCCGTGCCAGTCGACGCACAGCACGGTCGCGTCGTCCTTGGGCGGTTTCCCCTCGTGTGCGTCGCTGACGGCGCCGACGAGGGTGCGGACGACCTCGCGCGGATGCTCGGTCGCGGTCCTCGCCGCCGATGACGGAGTCGTCGGGAGCCGGTGCGGAGGTTTCGCATGACCCCCGGACAGACGCACAATGGCTGAGCCTGTCGCCTGCCGTGTATACCCCCGCTCGTCACTCCGACATATGCCCGGGACGGGCGGTTCGCCCGCTTACGCCTTGCCCACCGGCGTCGGCTGTGCGCCGGCGCGACCGGGCCAGTCCGGCCTGCCAGTACCCCTATATCGCTACCCGGCACGGCTGGCCGGGACGGTCCCGTGTCGTCGAGGGCAGATGCCGGGCTGCGATGGCCATCGCCATCCACGCCGACCAAGACCGTCAGCTTCAGAGCCGGTTCCTTGCGGCCTTGCACGCGGCCGCGAAGCAGGGTAAAGCGACGCCGGCCCACTGGGCTCATGTGCAGGACCGGGTGCTCTTCACCAGAAGTCATTTTGACAGGGCGGGCAGCCCGTACCAGCTTTGTGCGCGGTGAAGCGCTCCGGTCAGGCGTCAGTAGCCGACGAAAGCCCGGAACGCGGCCAACAAGGATCATGGATCATGCCGCCTCACCAGTCGTGCGCTGCTTGAGTATCCATTACCTACGCACCGGCGCCGTTGTTGCGTTAGGTTCTCCGTCACACGACAAAGGTTGGAAGGAACCAATGTGACAAATTCCCCCAGCGACAACATCGGATATACCGTGATACGTGGATCTCACATAGACCCATACGAAGAAAAAGTAGCATACACCTACGAAGACGACCCCGAGTCGTGGCGCAAAGTTCTAGGGGATAACCTGCTTTTCGAGTGGGGAGTTTACGATCACCCAGATTCCCCTCGACCCGTATCGATGGACGAGGCGTCGGTAAGGTTTCTCGACCGACAGCTTGAGCAAGCAGGATTGAAATCGCCCACACCGCCTATGCAAAGAATCCTCGATGTAGGTTGCGGATGGGGTTATACGCTAGGATACCTTGCTCGACAATTCGAAGATTGCGTGCGGTTGGATGGAATAAACGTTAGTCGCTCTCAGCTAGAGCACTGTTCTCGGTATCTCTCTGCCCAGGGATTGACCGATCGAGTCAGCCTGTACTTTTGCAACGCCCTGGATATAGATCTTCTACCTGATCACGGAGTCCCATACGACCTGGTATTCATGCGCGGCGTTATCGACCATTTTCCGCCCGAAGTGTTTGCTAGCGCCATGAAAGCATTGGCTAGCCGCGTAAGCTCAAGTGGATCTCTTGTTATTTCTACTAACCTCTACAATGAGAACCTAGATAACTACCAGTCCGCCATACCAGATGAGGTTGATCGGCTAGCTTCCGGGCACCGTAAGACACTCGAGATGGTCACGCAAATGCTGGAATGCTCCGGATTCCAAATCGCAAACGTACAGGAGATGCCATCGGCCGCAGACGTCGCACATTTTCTACTCGAAGCGAAGAGTAACATAGAGGCGCATTTTCCAGAAGGAGTTACTGGCGCCCTCAAGGAATTGCGAACATGTGCAATCAATCTATCGATCGCAATGCTGCAGGGCAAAACATCCGCCTACAGTATCATAGCGACCCGACCGTAAGCATGAATCGAAGATCACGCGGCGGAGAAAAGGCAGCCCTAGATGGTCTCACCCCTTAGAATCTGCATACTGCAATGCCCCAGGATCCGGTCCCTCGGTAAGATTTCGAGTGCTCGATCAAACGACCGACGGGGACAGGGGTGGAGGTGAGCGCGTTTGAAGCGGGATCATCCATGCGTGTTGCTGTATTCGATATTGATGGCACCCTTTATCCTGACGTATTATCATGGACGCTTCCCGAATGGCTCGTCTCGACAGGTGCGTGCCCTGCCAGCAGATTCGTCGAATTACGCCATTTTTTGTGCGGGGTTGGCGCTACTGAGGGGGTCACTGAGGGATTGGCGCTGCTTCCCAAGGCTTATGAGTTGTTTGCTCAAGCGCTAGCCGAAGTAAGGGTTACAGATCTCGAAAACGCAGCAGAAAATCTTTGGCGGCAAAAAAAAGGGCTCCTATTTCCTTTTTCTCACTCTCTGATGCAGTCTATTGCTGCCGCTAGATGCGTACCGGTGTTGATTTCAAGAGGTCCAGACATTATAGTTCGACAAGTTGCAAAGAGCCTGGATGTTAGCTTATATCGGGGAACCAGATTTCAAGTCAAGGCATCTCGATACACGGGAGAGATTTTTTATCGCGACAACATGAAAACAAAGAAGGAGTTTCTCTTTGACTTATTCGATAGCCCTATAAATCTTGATGGATCAATGGCGGTCGGTAATACCCTTCACGATGCACAAATTCTAGAGCTAGTAGGATTTCCATACGCCTTTGAGCCGAGCCAAGGCCTAACGGAAGTTGCACTTGAAAGAGGATGGCCAATAGTCGATCGGCACACTATTAAGCGGGTAGTGGCGGACGCTTTCTTGCGTAATGCCGGGCTGGCACATTAGGTGTGATAGACGATCCTCGACGGTCGCCGGGTATGGGCTGTATCGACTTGAGACGATGTCTTGAGCGGTATGTCAGGCCTGCAGCCGCGCGGAACACCGCATCCCGTGAGGTGCCGTCCGTGTCTCGGACAGCGCGCATCGTCACCGCGACAGCTTTGACCCAGGCGGCGCAGATGGCGACGACCGTTCAACCCAATGAGCACTCACGTGTCTGAGCCTCATTAGTGACCACCCGAGAGCGTGAACTTGATTCCCTCACCCTGGAAGGCCGCGTCGCGAACGGCCTGGCGCAAGGGCTGCTGGCTGGTGTAAAGACCGTGTCCTATGGTGAGGCGGACGAGTTGCTTGTAGCGGCAGATGGCTGCGTTGAGTCCGAGACATGGCGGGTAGTTGCGGGCATGGTCCGCTCAATCACCCGCCGGCGACCGAGTCGCTCTGATGACTCGACGCCCTTGCGTGCGATAAGATCCCGGCTCGTTTGCCGCGCAACCATTTCCGCAGGTGGGGAACGTCGTAAGCCTTGTCCACGTGGAAGAGCCGGGGTTTGAAGTGGCTGCCGCGGTGGGGGTCGTGTCTCGTTGCGTGACCTGTGATCATGGGCTTCAGCGCGAGGCTGTGGGGTGGGCGTTGGCGGCGCTGACGTCGACGAGGAGGGGCAGCCCGTTCCCATCTGACAGGACGTGCATGTTGGAGCCCGGCCTGTCCCGGTCCACGGGGCTCGGACCTGTAAGTTCGCCCCCCTTTTTTTGGCCCTCACGGGGGCGGAGTCCAGGACGGCGCGGGAGAGATCGAGAAGGCCGGCGTCGTCAAATCGGTGCAGGCTCTCCTCGTGCAGCCGCCCCCAGACTCCGGCCCCCGACCAGATCAGGAACCTGCGGTGGGCCGTCGACCTCGATATCCCAAAGCACGGCGGCAACGCCCGCCAGGCGCCGCATCCGCTGACCAGGACGTAGATGATCGCCGCGAACAGTGTCTCATCAGACGTATCGGTGTACCACCGCCCTGCGGCCGCACCTTCGACGACGGGATCAGCGGCTCGCGATCTCCCACAGCCCGTCCGGAACAATCCAACTCCACGTACCCCGCCCCATACCGACATCGATGACGCCTCACCACATAGGACACGGTCTTTAAACGCCGTCGCCCCAGAACAACTGCACTGGCCAGCGCAGCGGCCAGGACGACCTTCCACCGTCGTCCGGGCCCGGCGCGCAGCAGGGGCACATGGGCAAGGGGGCCTGACCGCGAAGCAAAAGATGATCGTGGGACCGATGCCGAACTGGGCGGCGAGCCTTGGCGCGAGCAGCGCACCAGCCGCCCACCGGGATCCCCGGCGCCCATGCTGACGCAGAGATGCGAGGTACGGCGTGGCGGCTGCCATGGTCGAACCAGTCGGGAAATTCTCAGCCGACTGTGGCAGTCCATCCTTTTCGCGAGAAGGTGACCGCCCCCCCCTCGGCGGTGATGCTAACCGCAGCGCCCCGGACGGGGAGGTCCCCATCATCGACGAGCCAGGTACGAACGCGGTCCAGCTCGTCCCACAGGCGGGTCGGCCCCCCTGCGTGCCCCGATGCTGGGGTGGTGACGGCGGCAACATCGGTGGCGGCGGTAACGCGGAAGCACCGGAAATGGCACCTCCGGCGGCGGCAGCACCCCCAACCAGCCCAAGCCCGACGGCGGCGCGACCCCGATCAGCACCGGCACCGGCACGACGGGTATGGCATCCGCCCCCAGTTGCGGCGAGCTCGCCGCAACCGGAGCCGACCCAGCCACCTCCTGGGCCCTCGGCGGCGCAGGACTGGCCCTCGCCATGGGAGCCGCCCTTGTCGCCGGTACCGGCCGGCGGCACCGTACCACCACCTGAAACACAGCCCCGTTTTCGACGGCAGGGGACCCCGGACCGACGTCGCGGGTAAAAGCATCCGCTTCCAGGGCGCCGCAACGGGACTGCCTTGTTCGGAAAGTGCTGGCTGGCTTCGGGTCCGGTTGCCGAAGCCGGCCAGGGGGTGTCTGCCTCAGAAGCCGGGCAGGTCCACGACGAAGATGAGCGTCGATCCTGCCGGGATCAGCGGCGAGAGTAACTGGTTGCCCCAGCGAACTGACCTCAGGGTTCAGGCCACGTTCACACCCGTTCCAAGCCCGAAGGGATGGTGATGCCGGGGGAGGCTGGTTCACCCGGGTAAGGCCGACCCGGGGGTCAGACCTCGCCTCGCCAGGAGCCGGTCTCGCGGCCGCGGCCCTCGATGTAGTCCTTGAACCGCTTCAGATCGCCGGTGATCCGTCGCTTGACGACACGGCGCTTGTCGCCGACGTTCTCAGCGAGGCCGTGCGGTTCATAGTCGAGCTGCAGCATCACCTTGGTCCTGCTGTCGTCCAAGCGGTCGAAGGTGACCACGCCGGCCGGCTTGACCTCGCCGCCCAGCGTGGTCCACGCGACCGCTCGTCCGGGATCTGCTCGGTGATCTCCGCTTCGAACTCCTTGGTCACCCCGCCGATCTTCGTCACCCAGTGCGTCATGGTGTCGGTCCGCTGCTCGATGCGCTCCACACCGTCCATGAAGTGCGGGAACGACTCGAACTGCGTCCACTGGTTGTAAGCGGTGTGCGGGGACCTCGACCTCGATGGACTCCTCGACCTGCGACACAACAGCATCCTTCCTCTTCGCCGGCCGTACAGCATCCGGCCGTACCCGGGAGCCCTTCCCCTCCCCCGCGGCGGCGTCCCGGTTCCGTGTGCTCATGGCCCCCGGACAGACGCACGATTGCTGAGCCTGCCGCCTGCCGTGTATACTCCCCGCTCGTCACTCCGACATCTGCCCGGGACGGGCGGTTCGCCCCCTTACGCCTTGCCCACCGGCGTCGGCTGTGCGCCGGCGCGACCTGGCCAGTCCGGCCTGTCAGTACCCCTCTTTACAGTTGCCACTGTGAACCAGAACGAGCAGCAGCCGCTGGTGGACGAGATCCGCCACGTACTTGCGGCTGGCGGTTTTGCCAACCTTGAGGGGACTGACCGGGGGCCGATCGTTCAAGAAGAGGCGCACGGCGTGCTCATCACTTGGCAGGTAAGCGTGCACGCCGTCCTCAGCATGGACGGGCGCGGCGACCAGCTGGAGCACCTGGTGTCCCTGCACGACATACGGCAAGTCGTCGGCCATGCCCTGACAGCGATTCTCGAACGCGCCGGACTCCTCGTCGACCCCAGCCCGGCTGATGGCCTCATGGTGACCCGAGCCGGCTGACAGCCGTCCCCGGCGGTTGCTTCGTCAACGCCCTACCCATCGACCGGCACCGGCACATGCCGGTGACTGCTTGAGCCGGGCTGGACTCCGCGACCGCCCAGATGCGCGCCTCGGGTCGGTTGGCCCGGCGCGGGTTCTGCGCGGGTCGCACGGTGGTAACCGTGGGCGCCGCACGGCGTCGTCCCGGCATGGACATGGACGACGAAGACTTCCTCAACGTGCTCCTTGACGCGGTCACCGACACCCGCCTCCAACTCCTCACCGGCGACGAAGCACGTGCCGGGATTATGCTGCTCGGCGACCTCGAGCCGAGACCCGTTCCGGGAAGGTCCGTGCCGAGGCGGGTGAGATGCGGTTCCGCCTGGGTTCGGCTCGCCTTCCCCGTGGACGCTCCCGGGGCCGCACCGGCATGATGTCGTGGAAGCCCTCGGGACGGGCGGCACCCACCGCCAGCCGGACGTTTTCCTTGGCGGGGACCCGGACGGTGACGGAGGGGTTGGCGGGCTGCCCGGTACTCATAAGCCGGCCCCCCCGGGGGGCCGGCTTATGCTCTTCGATCCGACAGCCCGATATTCCCCGGGTTCAACGATGTACCTTCTCAAGGACGGCGAGAGATTCACGTTCCGGCCTTGAGGAGGCCAGGCTGGTGACCTGGCGGGCGATGTCCGGGGCGGTCAGCCCGATCTCGGCCAGGATCTCTGGGCGGGAGGCGTGGTCGAGGAAGCACGGCGGGATGCCGAAATTGCGCAGCGGGATGTCCACGCCGGCGTCCCGCAGCGCCTGGGCGACGGCGGAGCCGACGCCGCCGACGCGGCTGTTGTCCTCGACCGTGACGACGGCCCGGTGGCGCTCGGCGAGCGGGGCCATCGCCTCGTCCACCGGCTTGACCCACCGGGGGTCGACCACGGTGGATGAGATGCCCTGCGCGTCGAGGAGGTCGGCGATCTCCAGGCACATCGGGGCGAACGCGCCGACCGAGACGATCAGGACGTCCGGCTGGGTGACCTCCGGGGCGGGGGTGCGCAGCAGGTCCATGCCGCCGAACCGGCCCACCGCGGGCACCGCGAGGCCCACCGCGCCCTTGGAGAAGCGGACCACCGTCGGGGCGTCCGCTACCTCGACGGCCTCCCGCAACTGGGCCCGAACCTGGTTCGCGTCACGTGGCGCGGCGAGCCGCAGGCCCGGCACCACCTGGAGAATCGACATGTCCCACATGCCGTTGTGGGAGGCGCCGTCGGTGCCGGTGACGCCGGCCCGGTCCAGCACGAAGGTCACACCGCACTTATGCAGGGCCACGTCCATGAGGACCTGGTCGAAGGCGCGGTTGAGGAAGGTGGCGTACACCGCGAAGACCGGGTGCAGGCCGCCGGTGGCCAGACCCGCCGCACAGGCCGCACCGTGCTGCTCGGCGATGCCGACGTCGTAGACGCGGTCCGGAAACGCCTTGGCGAACTTGTCGAGGCCGACGGGTCGGAGCATGGCGGCCGTAATGGCCACGATGTCCTTGCGCTCCTCGCCGAGCGCGACCAGCTCCTCGCCGAAGACGGACGTCCAGTCGGCCCCGGAGGAGGCGATGGGCAGGCCGGTGTCCGGGTGGATTTTGCCGACGGCGTGGAAGCGGTCGGCCTCGTCCTTGAGGGCGGGCTGGTAGCCGCGGCCCTTCTCCGTCAGGCAGTGCACGATGACCGGGCCGCCGAACCGCTTGGCCTTGGTGAGGGCGGACTCCAGGGCCTCAATGTCGTGGCCGTCGATGGGGCCGACGTACTTCAGGCCGAGGTCCTCGAACATGCCCTGGGGGGCGATGAAGTCCTTCAGGCCCTTCTTGACGCCATGCAGCGTCTCGTAGAGCGGCCTGCCGACGACCGGGGTGCGCTCAAGGAGGTCCTTGCCGCGGGCCAGGAAGCGCTCGTAGCCGTCGGTGGTGCGCAGGGAGGCGAGGTGGTTGGCCAGGCCGCCGATGGTAGGCGCGTAGGAGCGCGCGTTGTCGTTGACGACGATGACCAGCGGGCGGTGCTTGGCGTCAGCGATGTTGTTCAGCGCCTCCCAGGCCATGCCACCGGTCAGCGCGCCGTCGCCGATGACCGCGACGACGTGGTCGTCCCGGCCGAGCACCTCGTTCGCCTTCGCCAGGCCATCGGCCCAGCCCAGCACAGTCGAGGCGTGCGAGTTCTCGATGATGTCGTGCACGGACTCCGCCTGACGGGGGTAGCCCGACAGTCCGCCCTTCATCTTTAGCTTCGAGAAGTCCTGGCGGCCGGTGAGCAGCTTGTGGACGTACGACTGGTGGCCGGTGTCCCAGAGGATCCTGTTCTTCGGCGACTCGAAGACGCGGTGGAGGGCGATCGTCAGTTCGACCACGCCCAGGTTGGGGCCCAGGTGCCCGCCAGTCTTGGAGACCGCCTCGACGAGGAAGGACCTGATCTCCACGGCCAGCTGGTCCAGCTGCTCCGGGCTGAGCAGGTCTAGATCGCGCGGTCCCGTGATGCGGGTCAGGAATGGTTGCTTGCGCGGGACCGTCGCCAGCGTTTCGGTGAGCCTCACTTGATCGACCTCAGAACTTCCGGTTGATGACAGAGTCTATTATTTCGGTCAACTGGGTGTGTGCGGCATGGTGAAATGCGAGACTTTTCAGGGCCGCCAGGCTCTGTTGGTGATTCTGTTCCGCTTCTTCCATCGTGGAGTCTCTGCCGCCTGCCGCCTCGATCAGGTGCACGCTCCGAGCGATCATCCCCGGCTCCGTATGCCAGTCATTGCGAGACATCAGATCGCGGAGTTCCTCCGACGCTGGCCCGCCGGCGTTCAATGCGGTGACTACCGGAAGTGTCTTCTTGCCGTTCCTGAGGTCGTTCCATTTCGGTTTTCCTGTGGTCTCCGGATCCCCCCATATTCCGAGGATGTCATCCCATGCTTGAAACGAACGGCCTAGGTACATTCCCAACCTGCTCAGCGCGTCGATTCGAGTAGGGTCGGCACCGCCGGCGGTAGCACCGAGAGCGCTGGCGCACGCAAGTAGAGCTCCTGTCTTGCCATCGTGCATGCGACGGCATTCTCGACGAGTCACGACAGGCCCGCGCGTTTCGAAATCCAGGTCGAGGGCCTGTCCGACGATGAGGTCTTGAACAGTGGCTGCTAGGAGCCGAGTGGCTTCAATCGTCTGGATCGTGGATTGATTTGACTCACGCTCGTCGATCAACTCTTTATATGCGGCGGCGAGGAGCCCGTCACCTGTGAGAACGGCCAAGGGAATTCCGAATGCGGACCAGGCGGTCGGTCTTCCCCTGCGACTCGCATCCCCGTCCATGATGTCATCGTGGATGAGAGAAAAATTGTGAACCAGTTCGACAGCGGCGGCTGCCCGAAGCCCGACTTTTTTGGGAATTCCGCACGCGCTTGTTGTGGCAATTGCGAGCGCCGCACGCAAGTACTTTCCTGAACGGCCGCGGCGTGGAGTTCCATCCTTGTTCACCCACCCGAAATGATAGGCGGCGACTGTTTTCATGGGAGGGGCTAGGCGGTCTACCCTGTCGCGCAGATAGGGTAAAATTTCACTCCTTGCATCGTCCAGCAGAATGTCGAGTTTTTTGGTAGGTGCGGGATAAGCCTCCGTATGCCAAGGCATTTCGTTTGATTTTTTTGCACTTGCGCTATTCATACGTCATCCGTTCTTCTGCTGTGCAGCTGCCAGTGCCGAGTCGGCCGGGCCGGGGTCAGATCCCGATGGCCACGGTGGGCTCGCCGGAGGTCACGCCGTCCTTCTCCATCTGCTCGGCGATCTTCATCG
>NZ_JBHXSY010000091.1:0-9862 GCF_042715295.1 Streptomyces sp. NPDC058701
TACCTAAACCGCCTGGCCGGACGCCCCGGCAACAACGGGGCCACACGTTCCCACAGGTCATCAGGCACGAGATCAACAGACACACCCCAGATCCTGCCGACACCACACCCAACTGCCAAGCCCCGCAACGAATCTCATTCTGAACGATCAGTTATAGCCGTTTCGGAAGAGGCGGCAGCTCTCGTTCATATGATCACTGCACTCGGCTTGATGACCTCGTCGGAACCGGTGCACGGCTCACAGGAAGGCCGCGTAGTCTTCCAGGGTCCGAAGAACGCCAGGTGCTCGTTCGGCTGGTAGGCGCAGGACGACTTCGTCGATACCCATACCGCGGTACTGGGCCATTCTCTCTTTCGACGGGAGAATCGAGTATGGGACGATCTCGGGGGCTCCGGTTCGCCCTGCCTCTCGCCATGACGAGCGCAGGTGAGGTATCCACGATTCGAGATCTCCCTTGTCGAGGGCGAGCCATCCGTCTGCGTACTCCGCGACACGGGAGAAGAATCGTGGGCCTGCCTCGCCTCCGAGCAGAGTGCGCGGTGCCCCTTTCGTCGGCTTGGGGTGCGCATAGCTTGCGCTCACATGTCCGAACTTGCCATCATAGACCCTGGGTTGTGCCGCCCAGAGCGCTCTCATCAGGGCCATTCTGTCCTGAACCAGAGCACGTCGCGAGGACCATTCAATACCGTGATCTTCTGCTTCTTCTCTGTTCCAGCCGAAGCCGACGCCAAGGGTGAATCGACCGTTCGACAGGAAATCGAGTGAAGCCACTTGCTTTGCTAGATCGATGGGGTCGTGTTGTGCAACGAGGGTGACCCCTGTGCCGACCTCTAGCCGACTCGTGACCGCGGCTACCTGACTGAGAGCAACGAACGGATTGAGTGTGCGCATGTACTTTCGATGCAGCGCTCCGCCCAGCGGTGCCGGGCTCTTGCGGCTGATTGGGATATGTGTGTGTTCAGGCAGGAACAAGCCTTGGAAGCCCCGCTGCTCGAGCTCTCTGCCCAAATGGACGGGCGTTATTGTTTCGTCGGTCATGAATATAGTGACGGAAATCCTCATGAAATTCCATCCGGCGTCGAGCGAGATGTAGCCGATTCGAAAAGTGTCTACTCGGTCCGCTTTATTCCAGACGAAGCCGTCACGACCTGGGAACCCCTGTTATCCGGCCGGCGAGTCCGCCACCGTCTATATCCAGGACCGACCCGGATATGTAGCCATTATCTGCCACGAATCTCACGGCGTCCGCTATCTCGCTTTCCAGCGCCCATCGCCCCAAGGGAACCGTTTCCCGCAGCCTTTCCATATAGCGGGCGTGGGCAGGGTCCGAGGCAACCTTGGCCCGAAGGGCTTCGCCATCGATCACACCGGGAGATACCGCCGCCACGCGGATTCCGTAACGGCTCAACTCGTATGCCCAGGTCCGGGTGAGGGCGACGACTCCGGCCTTGGACGCGGTGTATGCCGACTGGCCGTAGGCGCCTCCGCGGACGGCGCTCGTAATATTGACGATCACTCCCGGAACTCCAGACCGGATCATGGACGCCGCGGCTTCCCGCCCCACCAGAAACACGCCGGTCAAGCACAGGCGGATAATCTCGTCCCATGCTTCCAGGGAATGCCGGACGGCTTCCTCCGCTTCTGAATCAGTGCCCGCACCGCCGGAAATCGGTCGAACGAGCAGCTGTGATAGATTCTTGCCGGCATTATTCACGCACAGCTCTACGGGCCCGTCCTCCGCCAACCGGTCGAAGAGGTCGCAGACCGACTGTTCCGATGTGACGTCCACCTGGGCGGTGCGGAGATCTATGCCTTCATCGCTAGCGTTCGCCCCGGCCCGGGCCAGTTCCGCCGGATCCCGACTGGCTATAGTCGTCCGCCACCCGTTCTTCGAGAGGTTCTTGGCTAGCGCCAGCCCAAGGCCCCGGCTCCCGCCGGTCACCAGGGCATTTCCCCGTTCCTTCACAGACCTCGCCCCTCGAATAATGTTTCGGAATTCGACGTGCACTTCTACGACCGGTAGATTCCATCCGGATCCAGTCGGCGGACTCTGCTCAACTCTTCACTCGTGATATAAGGTTCAGCGCGTGCATTCTCAGTCTCCGCCGTCCACGAGGTGTACCTGGCGACGAGCTGCTTCGGATCCGCGCTATTTCCGTCCATGCCGACGGTAAGGCAGCTACCAAGCTCGAACTTCTCCTCGGGCGAAGACCTTCGGAAGGCGCCGAATTGGCTGACGACATCCAGAATTCGAGCCCCGGGGCTAGTTACGTAGGCGACCTTTCGGACATATCTTTCGGGTGATGCCAGGGCAATGACGATCGAGTCGGCGTTGGAAGCCACGTCATTCCCACCGCCGGAACCAGTTATCCAACGCCCGTCCCTTAGTCTGCTTGTATTAACCGCACCACTTTCGTCAATTTCAGCTGCCGCAATCACGCCCAGGCACCGCCTATTTCCCGCGACCATTCCGCCCAGGATCTCGGCGATTCCCGTGGATGCTTCGCACCGCTGGGCATTGCTCCTGCTGAAGAGATAGGTGTCACCTGGCTCCGGGAGCATCCCGTAGAGGCCCCACTCTGCCACCACTTTGATCGGCATGCCAGACGTTCTGAGCTGATCTGCGGCCAGCCATGCCGCAATGTGGGATACTCCCACGCCAGCGAGCAGGGTGTCATAAGAGGGCCCGGAGCTGCGCGCAGCGCTGACCTTTTCAACGATCGTGCGGGCTCCGAGGATTATCAGAGCTTCTTTCTGCGTTGGAAGTGGACCGGGGTGATTTCTTTCCGGGCCCGGCAGCACCGTGGGCCGCGGATTCCGGAAAATGCCGGCGTTACTGTGTGCGTCCAGTTTGGCGAGGTACTGCTGGTGTCCGCCCGGCAGTCCAATCCATGCGTCGAACCATGCCTTCGCCCGCGGCGCCTCCGCACACGCGTCCGAGGCTTCCTGCATGAAGCGGTAGTCGTCGTCGTATCCCTCGATTTCCGCGATCCCGCGGCTGTCCAATGACTGGGGGTGGGCTCCGCGTGGTGCCTCGCAGATCGCAAGAACGCGTTGGCTTGGTATCACGCAGCCTGGCGAGTGCGCAGCCATGACGTCGGTCGGCACGATCCGCTCAACCGAGGCGACCACGCCTCGTCGCGCGGCATATGCAGCCCACACGCCTTCGCCATGCGGGGAACTGAGAACGATGTTGCCTCTCTCATCGGCGCATACGCCGTGGTATACGGCGATATCAGGACGGAGGGGCTTCAGCAGCGTGACGGTCCGCTCGTCGCACTCGGGGTCCGGGATGGTGAACAGGACGCCTTCCTTGCCGGTGACCAAGTCCGTGCCGGCCAGTGATGTGGTGACCGCATAGGGTTGTCCCAGAGCGGCTGCCATGAGTCGTTGCACGTAGCTCAGGAGGGTCCAGTTCTCGGCCGCGAAGGGTTCCCCCGAGGATACGGATCGATACAGCCGACATGGTCGCGGCGAGGGGTATGAGTCGCCCAAGAAGCAGGTGATCACCCGTTTCGCGGAGTTTGAAAGGGCCAGTGCGTGAGCATTTGAATGCAGCGATGCCACGCTGACAGTTAGGCTCTTCCTATTTTGGAAGGCCCGTGCGGTGGCGTGCAGAACTGCATTGGGGCGGGACATGGTCGCCGCGAAGTGCACGTGGTCGTCGGGCCGGATGAATTTTTCGACGAGCTCTTCGAGGCCCGCTGCGAGAAAGGGGCCGTCCATCAGGCCCTCCCCATGGTGACAACTGCTGTCTGGGCTCCGAAGGCAAAAGCGAGTGAGACAGCGTGGTTCAGATCAGCGTCCCGCAGCCCCTCGGCGACATGATCGTGATTGCACTCCGGGTCGAGGGAACCAACGTTTGCGGTCGGCGCAAGTTGCTGGTGGTAGAACATCAGGGCAGTTGCTGCAACGTTGACAAGACCCGCCACTCCGAGCGTGTGGCCGAAGATAGGTTTGTTCGAACCGATCGGGGGGAGCTGCTCGATGGATCGGTCGCCAGCATAGAGCTCGCGCAAAGCGCGGCATTCGGCCACGTCATTGTTTTGCGTAGCGGTGCCGTGGCCGCAGAAATACCCGACCGTATCAGCGGATATCCCCGCTGCCCCGAGAGCCTCGTTGATGAGCAAGGCGGTCTGTTTACCAGTCAAGTCCATTGTCGTGGCATGTTCCCCATCGGTGTGCGCGCGCTGGCTGAGTACCCGGGCATAGACGCGAGCATTGCGGCGGCGGGCACTCGAGAGGCGTTCAAGGCACATAGCGACGGCTCCTTCACCGAGAGCCATGCCGTCCCGACCTATGCTGTAGGGGCGGATAGCCGAGGCCGGATCATCGCGGCGCGACGTCAGTACTCCGTCTCCCAGGGAAAGGAAGCAGCGCATCACTTCAGGGGTGATGGGAAATTCCCTTCCGCCGACGATCACGGCATCGGTGCGTCCGGCGCGCAACTCGCTGGTAGCGACGCCGAGCGCATGGTGGCCTCCGACACAGGCTCCGGTCACTGTCATCGCCGAGCCGCGGGCGCCAATCGCCATGGCGCTAAGCGAAGCCGCACTGCTCGGAAGCCCCTGGAACATGGCTCCGGCGTTACCGTACCTCGTACTGTCCGGCTGTGCTGTCAGCCACCATTCGGACGAGCCCCGAGAGCTCGACTGGACAACGGACACCCGGCGCGGGTCGGTCGCGATGCTGGAGAGTCCAGAATCCTGCCATGCCATAGAAGAAGATGAGACGGCCGCCAAGATCTCTCTGCTGTATTTCTCGGCATGCCGTTCCGGAAGGTGCGGCAGATACTCGCGGTAGTCGAAATCTTCCAGTTCGCCAGCCACGCAAACCGGCAGACCCTCAGCTGCGGCATCAAATCGGGTGATCGATCCTATCTGGGACTCACGTTTCGCCAGACGCGCCCAGAACTCATCCACGCTACTGGTTCCGGGCAGCAACACGCCCAACCCGGTGATGGCGATTGGCTCCTCCACCATGACTGACGTCCTTTCGTCGAGTGATGACTTCGGTCAGGTAATCTGCCGGCGTTCGTGCGCTCGGGCCTGAGCCAGCGCGTCGGCTCTGAGTGAGATTGGCGGACGGCGTGAAGGCAGTAGGGTCACTTCCGGGACAAGCGTTCGTGGGGAAACGCGTAGGAGATAGCGCAGAGTTTCTGCCACATCCTCCACAGGAATCATCTGGTCTGTCGTGAAATCTTCGCGATAGAGGTCAGCAAGCGACGTATCGACGAGACCCGGACAGATAGCCACCGACTGGACACCGATCGCGGAGAGTTCACAATTCAGTGCACGAGTAAACCCCACCACCCCGTGTTTGGCCGCAACGTACGAACTCATCTGAGGACGTCCCTCAGTGCCAAGGACCGAAGCAACATTGACGATGAGTGCTCGACCGTGCTCATCCGCAGCATGCCGCAGCATCGGCAGCGATCGCTGCACGATGAGCATCAGCGAGCGCAGGTTCACGTCGAGCTGCACGTCCATTCTTTTCGTAGACATCTGTTCCAGCGGACCGCGCATCGCTACGCCGGCGCTGTTTACCAGGAGATCGAGCCGTCCGAACCGCTGGCTGTGCTGTTCGACGACATTGTCGATCTGCTCCTCAGCATCGTCCGATGAAAAATCTGCCTGGGCTGCGCTGACCACGCACCCCAGTTTCCGAAGAGCGCACGCACCGCTTTCTGACCGGCCCTGATCGCGGCCGACCACCGTGACTGTGTAATTCATTTCCCCGAGGAGGCGTGCCAGGCCGTACCCGATGCCTTGCGTCCCTCCCGTCACGATCGCAGACCTGCGATCAGAGGATTTCGCTTTTTCTGCTTCAGCTTGTATCCGTTTGACCAGGTCATGGGGGCGGGATTCGTTCACTTTCGGCCTCGCCGCTTCATCCCCTTCATACTACGAAGGGCAATGCGATAAAGATCGGCTGGATGGAATAGCACCAGCGGACCCGCAAGCATGTGAATCATGGCGGTGAGCCGCCGGCCTGTGGCAGGGTTCGTCGGGGCGATGGGCAGCCATCGCCTCATGTACCACCGCAGGCAGCGGGCCGCGACAGGCGGGTTACCTGATTCCAGCCACCCCCAATCGGTGGCAGTGGCGAAGAGCCAGGGCCACCATGTCACCCTTGCAATTTTGCGTTGGCATCGAGGGCCGAATCCATGTAGATTTCGGCGCTTGGAAAAAATCGCAAGCTCGCTCCGGAGCACTGTGGCGGTAAGTAGAGAAATAGTCATACCCTGAGCGTAGACCGGATTCAACGCACACAGAGAGTCCCCCATCACGATAATCCCGTCGGGAAATCCACGCGCTTGCCCGTAGGAGAATCGGCGATTTTCTGTGCGCCCATACCGGTACACCGGAGACACTGGCTGCATAGATTCGACAGCTGCCGATACGGGATTCTGTAGCGAATGAACAAAGTCGCTGAATTCTTCTGTGCTGTGGGGCATACTCTCCCCGGCCGCAGAAAGAGTGACCAGCATGCGGTCTCCTTCAATGCGTTGGGCAGCGCACCCGCGGCGCTTGACCGGAGCCTGGGGCCAGTCGACCAGGAGATTCCACTCAGGCCACATTGCAGACGGGTTCTCATAAATACGGGATGCGTACGACAGTCGCGCATTCACAACTGTTTTCTCAGGCCGGAGCAGGCCTGCGGAATCGAACCAGTCGGCAAGGTGGGACGACCGTCCGGAAGCCTCGACGACAAGGTCCGCATTCAATGTCTGAGAAGTGGTTCGACCGTGGAGAGTCACACCGGTTACGCGACCATCGACGACGCAGATGCCGTCGACGCTGCAGCCTTCCATGATCGTCACGCCGAGCAGGGAGAAAGTGCGGCTGCGCAGGCGATCTTCGAGCAGGGGCCGGCTGAAGCACTGCGCTTGGACTCCGAGCCGGACCTTGGGGAACCACACGCCAGCGGAACGCCGAACTATCTTCTCACCGGCATCGAAGGTAGGGGCCCCTGCCTCCTCAAGCTCTGCCGCCATCCCGGGAAATAGCGTGTCAATCTCTGCAGACCCGCGGGCGATCATCACATGTGCGTGACGCGCTTGCGGGGTGCCGCTGCGAAACGCCCGGGCACCGCCGAGCCGGTCCCGTTCTATGATTGTCACGTTTTCGAAATGTTCGGACAGCACCCGTGCGGCTAGAAGTCCGGCTACCCCTGCGCCAACCACGATGGCATGGTTGAATGGCCGGTGCGATGCGGGTATGCCATGCCGGTAGTGATTCATCAGAAGTACTTTCACCTGTGCTGTTAAATTTCCGCGGAGCGGACCCGGGAACTTCTCAGTCCGTTGTATGGCTCACCGGTAACTGAATAGCATGGCCCCCCAGCTGAAGCCACGGCCGATGCTGACGCCCAGCAAGAGCTCGCTAGGCTTGACTGTCCCGCACCTGACATACTCTGAGAGCGTTCCGGGCAGGCCGGCGCTTGACGTGTTCCCGCGCTGGGGCAAATTCAGAAGAACCCGGTCTCGCGGAATCTGCATCTCATCGGCGAAGGAATTCAGGAGATTGATGTTCCCTTGATGTGGGATGCACCAAGCGATGTCATCGATTAGCACTTCATTCCTGGAGAGGACAGTTTTGGCGGCGTCAACTAGGAATCGAGGCCCCATCTCGCCCACGAGCTTTCCTTTCATGATCATCTTGTCGTGGTCGTCAATGTCGAAGGCATTGTAATAGCTGGAGTCAGCTTTCAGAACAATGTCTCGGATACCGCTAGTCGAAGCGCCATCCATTCGCATGACGGTCGCTGCGGCGCCCGCGCCAAACAGGACCGAATTCCGATAATTTGGATTCAGGATGGGCTGGGGGTTCTCAGCGCACACAACCAGCGCAGTGCGCAGTTTCATCGTAGCCATTAGTCCGCGGGCGACAGCGCTGGCGTAAAGAAAACCGGCACAGGCAACGGCAGTAACGTCGAAGCAAAAGGCGGAAGAAAGCCTCAGTTGACTCTGCAACGGCAACGATATATCCATATAGTTGTTGCCGACGGATGAGGGGTTTGTCCGGGGCCTTGCAGTGGCACTCGTGCCTATCACCAAATCGACGTCGTCCGGAGATACGCCCGCATCCTCCATTGCGAGTCTTGACGCCTTGGCCCCCATTTCGACGATGCGTTCTTCCGGGTTTGCTGCGAAGTGCCGTTGATGGACTCCTGTGTGTTCGACGATCCACTCGTTGGTAACGCCGAGTTGAGGGTTCCCTTCGAAAAACGAATTCGGGACCGGTTCGCCGGGATAGTAATGACCGACACCGATAATCGACATGCCATGCGTGGGGACTTGGGGTAGTTTCCTATTTGTCGACATGAGTATGCGACCTATTCTCCAAGAAGGATTACCGGATTCCGTTTGGCATGGACCGCGATATCATCCTCGAAGTGAATCTCGAGCTTCTTTGTGAATTCGCCGAGTGGCTTCTATGAGGGCGGCGCCCTGGGCGGGTTCCGTTTCGACACGAAGAATGGTACTGATTCGACTGAGGGTCCAATAGAACCCTATGAGATTAAGGAGTTCGACCATCTGCCTGTCGCCAAGAGTCGAGCGCGCTCTCTCGATAGTACATTCGGATACTTCGCTTGCAGATACCGCCAGGCGGGCAAATTCAATAGTGATGCGTTCGTCGTGCTTGAACCCCGATAGGTCGCCATCAATCGATGCGAGCTCTGCTATCTGTTCTGGCGTGAAACCGATATTCTCGGCAATATCAGAATGATGGGACCATGCGTATGGTGCCCCGGCTGCGTGCGTAGCTGAAAGGATTGCTACTTCTCGGAGTCTGATTGGCAATTGAATGTCGAACATCAAGTGGGCGCCGAGCTCAAGCATCGGGCGCAGGGTGCCAGGCGACATCATCAACACTTTGAATATGTTTAGATCCAAGTGAACAGTATTCTCATACCACGCGCGCAGCCCGGGGGGTAGGTTTAGCGGATTTCCGAGACGCACCGTAGCCATGGCCCTTCCTTCCGGCGCCTTGTCGATCAATGGACAAATTTGGCCTATCCAAGATTTCCGGCTAGTAGCGCGGACATTTTGGGTGGGCTGTGACCGACACCGCTTGGACCCAAAGAATTTTTTTTGTAGCGGCGCGGCTAAAATCTTCTGATCCCAGGGCGGGGGCGAGACGCGCCCGCTTCTCGGGAGCCGGCTGGCTAGTTGTCCTTCGCAGGGTCCGGAACGACGCCGAGCTGTACCCGGATGCCGTACCCATCCCAATAGTCTTCGGCGAGCGTGAAAAGTCCATCTCGGGCTTCGAAAACTGTATTTCCTTCGACGGAGAAGAAGTTTCCAGTGGCAGGAATATTAGGCGGGAGGGGTCCTTCTGCTGTGCCGCTGAAAGTCCACACAACACAGGCCGAAGTCTCGTCCTGGATAATCGCGCGGTTGAGTTTGACATTCATGTCGGGAATATTTGAGTACCAGTTGAATATAAATGACCCTATCTCACTCTTTCCGGCCACCTTGAGTCCTGCCGTGGCATCTTCCCAAACGGCATCGTCATGGAAGAGGCAAACTACATCCTCGACGCTGTGACGGCACATTGCGTCAATCCATTTCTGGATCAGCTCTGCCATCTTCATGATCTCTGCATCCTCTCATCTGTTGGCTATATTCTGTGTTGCTCGCGGCCTGTGGGTGGAGCGATCTCAAGAAAGCTCTTCTGGGGCCGAATGTTAGATGTATACCGTTGATTTGGTCGAATAGTTGAACACCTGCCCCCCATTTTCCGTATTATCCTTTCGGCCGCCGTGAGTAATTGCTACTCACGCGAGGTTTGGGCTTACGAGCTCGTAACACGATCATGATTCGGGCTTGTTGAGGCGTCGCCAGCAGATGAGGCTG
>NZ_JBHXSY010000092.1:0-7174 GCF_042715295.1 Streptomyces sp. NPDC058701
CTGTTGAACTCCACCCGGTAACCACGATTCACCTGCACCCGACCCCGGTCGTCCGTCCACGCCACCCGGAAGACGATCTGACGCTCGGGTTCCAGGAGCCGCTCGAGGATCCCGGCTTCCGCGTACTCGGGGCGCGCGGCGAGCACGGGGGCGAGGGTGTCCAGCACCTCTCGTACGGCTTGGTGGAACTCGGGCTGAGCCGGATTGCGGCGCTCGATCTCGGCCCGGAGTGCGTCCAGCCTGTCCTTGGCGACGGTCACGTGTGGTCCTCTCCCATGCAGCCGGCGGGCCTGCGGGCCCGGGCGGGGGAGCCTACCGTGCGCCCCCGCATCCCAGGAGGGGGGCTCCAGCACGGCTCCACCGCGGCTACGACGGGAGGGAGAGGGACCACCCCGCGACGTCTGCGAGGCGGCCGCGCCACAGCGCGTAGCGCATCGTCTGGTTGGCCGCGCCGGTGAGGAACGTGGCCTCCCGCAGGTGCACCCAGCGGGGCAGCAGACCCGGGGTACGGGATCCGAGTTCCTCGCGTACGGTCTCCCGGACGAGGCGGGGGACGGCGGCGAGCGCCTCCGACCCCGGACCGCCGTCGCGCAGGGTCTGCTCCCACTCCTCCTCGTACGCCCTGCGGCTGATCGCCTGGCCGTAGAGGAGGCCGCCGGGGATGTTCAGCGAGACGCCGAAGTGGGACTGGCCCGTCTCGTCTCCGTCCAGCATGCTGATCAGCATTTGCAGGTCGAGGTCCAGGAGCGGCTCGAACACGTTCGGATGCGCGCCGTCGCCGCGCTGCTCCGGTCCCCCGGCTTTGGATTCGGACATCGAGGCTTCCCTCCCGTAGGACGCGCTGACCGGGAACCTCGTGGCACCGTCGTCGCCAGCACGAACCGTCCCCACCGTACCGGGGGCGCCGGCCGCTCGGGCCGGCGCCCGGGCCGATGCGAGACCCACGGCCCCGCCGCCCACGACGATCACATCGGCGTTCTCCGACGACCTGCCCCCCGCCGCCCCCGCGTGTCACGGGCAAGCCGTCGGTACCACCGGGCGGACCCCTGAGTCCGTCGGCCCGTCAGCCCTGGTCGCGTACGGCCCACGGCGAGCCGTACGCGGTGAGCAGGTCGAGGAAGGGCCGGGGCGCGAAGGCCTCGGGGCCGAGGACGCCCGAGTCGGACCAGACGCCGGTGGCGATCAGTTCGAGCGCCACCACCGGGTTGACCGCGGTCTGCCACACGACGGCCTGGGAGCCGTACTCCTTCATGGACCACTGGTTGTCGACCACGTGGTAGAGGTACACCTCGCGCGCCACGCCCTCCTTCACGCCCTTGACCCAGGTCCCTGCGCAGGTCTTGCCGGTCATCCGGTCCCCCAGCGTCGCCGGGTCCGGCAGGCAGGCCGCGACCACGTCGCGGGGCGAGACCCGGACGGGTCCCGCGTCGCCGGGGACGGTCACCGGGGCCGTCGCGTCCAGGCCCAGGGCGTGCAGGGTCTTGAGCTTGCCGATGAAGTCGTCGCCGAGACCGTACTTGAAGGTGACCCGGCGGGCGTCGATCCAGCGGGGGATCAGCAGCACTTCCTCGTGCTCGACGTTCACGCACTCGACCGGGCCGATGCCCTCCGGGAAGTCGAAGACCTCCGGTTCGCTGAAGGGCTCCGTCGTGAACCAGCCGCGGTCCGCCTCGTAGACCACCGGCGGGTTGAGGCACTCCTCGATGGTGGTCCAGATGTTGAAGGACGGGGCGAAGTCGTAGCCGTCGACCGTCAGGTTCGCCCCGTCGCGCACGCCGATCTCCTCGATCTCGTCGAAGAGCTCCTCGGCGGCGTAGCGGGCGAACACGTCCGACAGGCCGGGCTCCACCCCCATGCCGACGAGCGCGAGCCGACCGGACTCCTCCCACTCCCGGGCCCGTTCGAACTGCTCGTCGCCGAGTTTGACCCCGCACTCGCCGTACGGGCGGCTGGGGTGCGGGCGCGACAGGGACATCGCCATGTCCAGGTAGTGCGTGCCGGCGGCGAGGGCTGCCCGGAAGAGCGGCATGACGAACCGCGGGTCGGTGGCGTTCATCAGGACGTCGCACTGCCGCTCGGCGAGCAGCGCGGTCACGGCGGTTTCGTCCGAGGCGTCGACGCGGCAGGCGCTGAACCGGCCGCCCGGGTCGTCCAGCGCGGCGACGGCGGCCTCGGCCCGGGACTGGTCGTAGTCGGCGACGACGAACTGGTCGAAGAAGTCACGGCGGGCCGCGATCCGGGTGATCGCCGTACCGACGCCTCCGGCGCCGACGAGCAGAACACGCATGGCAGGAACCCTTCATCGAAATAAGTCGAATGAAACGAATGAAACGAATGAGTCGGATGAGAGGTGCGCTCCTCTGGAGGGTGATGAACCCCGGCCGCGAGATTAAGGTCAATGATGTTGGCATAAGGCTCCCGGCGCGTGCCGCACGGGTGAAGCGGGACGGAGGCGGTAGGGCCATGGCCAAGAAGGTGGTCCCCGAGGAGGCACGGCGCCGCCGTCGGCCGACCCGGCAGGGGACGGTCCTGTCGGAGCGGCTGATCGTGGACACGGCGCTTCGGATGCTGCGCGAACACGGCAGCGCCGGGCTGTCCGCGCGCCGGCTCGGCACGGCGCTGGGAGCGGATCCGAGCACCCTGTACCGATACTTCTCGGGGATGGACGACCTCACGCTCGCCATCGGCGAGGAGCTGATCGGCCGGGCGCTCTCGGGCTGGTCCCCGACCGGGGCGTGGCGCGGTGACCTGCGGGACCTGGGGCTGCGCATCCACGGCGCGTACCTCGCCCATCCGCAGGCGGCGGTGCTGACCGCCAGCCGCGTGACGGGGCGACCGCGGGAGATCGCGGCGGACGAGGCGATCCTCGGGGTCCTGCGCACCGCCGGATTCGCCGACCCCGACGCGGTACGGATCTTCCACGCCTTCGTCGACCAGAGCCTGGCCTTCGCGGCGCTGGACGCCGGCGCCCTCGCCCTGACCGACGCCTCACGGGAGGCCGACGAGGCCATGTGGGAGTCGACGTACGCCCGGCTGCCGGAGGGGGACTACCCGCACATCGCGGCGACGGCCGGGCTGCTGGCCGCGCGCATGACGGCCAGCGCCTATCCGACGGCCCTGGACATGCTGCTCGCGAGCGCGGCGGCGGAACTCGCGGACGCGACGCCGGCTTGCCCGACCGGTCCGTGAGGGGGTTGTCCGCGGGTCGGGGGTGTGGCGGCGAAGTGTTCGTCCACCTCGTCACGGTACGTGGTCTCCGCCCCCCATCCGGCCGTCCTCGCAGCCGCACCGGCCCCTCGGCGGTCCGGTCGAGCAGGAGCAACCGGAGGGTGGCGGCGGCCCGTTGCGCCCGACAGCCGCCTCCGCCCGGACGCGGGCCCTACTGGCTCCGCTGGCCGAGGATGCAGAACTCGTTGCCTTCGGGGTCCTCCAGGACCACCCACGACTGCTCGCCCTGGCCGATGTCGACGCGCCGGGCACCGTGCGCCAGCAGGCGAGCCACCTCGGCGGCCTGGTCGTCGGGCCGGAAGTCGAGGTGCAGCCTGCTCTTGACCTTCTTGCTCTCCTCGATCCGGACGAAGTCCAGTCCCGGTACACGGTCGGGTTCAGGCCGGATCTCGAACTCGTCGTCGGAGGTGTAGACCACGACCCAGCCGAGGGCGTCGGCCCACCACTGCCCCAGTGCCGCCGGATCCACCGAGTGGACGATTACCTGTTCCCATTCCAAGGTCATCCGGTGACCTTAAACCGGCCGGGGCTCCGGTGACCAGCCATGTCGGCCTGCTCGCCGGTTCGAGGAAGGCCGCGTGCCGCAGGGGTGCGGGACACGGCCTTCGCCGAGGCGTACGGGGTACGGGGTGCGGGGTTCAGAACCTCGGGCGGCGGAAGTAGTCGCCGGCCTTGGCGAGGCCCACGATGACCCAGACGCCGAGGCCCAGGGAGATCAGCGCCATCACCAGGGAGAAGATGCCTGCTCCGACCGCCTCGTGACGGTCGGAGCCGAGAGCGGCGAGGTTGAAGATCACGCTGAGGCCGCCGAAGAAGGCCTGGACCGAGCCGTAGATGATGCCGGAGATGCGCACGCCCGAGCGGCCCTTGCCCATCTTGACGGCCGTCAGGAACGGCCACAGGGCCAGGCCGATGCAGAGGATGCCCGCGATCACGAGCACGCCTCCGGCGATGGCGCCCACGTCACCCGCCGACGAGCTCGACGACCCCATGAGCGCGGAAGCGAAGAGCGCGCCGCCGAGGAGGACGACCAGGCCCAGCAGCGCCTGCAGGCTGCCCAGGACGAACAGGATGACGCGGGCGCCCTTCGCGCCGCCGGGCATCTCCATGTGCGCCCCCGGGTATCCGGCCGGCCCGCCGGGGTAGCCCTGCTGGGGCGGGTGGGCATAGCCGCCCGGCGGGGCCTGGGGCGGATACGCGTAGCCGGGCGGGGCCTGGGGCGGGTAGCCGTAGCCGGGCTGGCCCTGCGGGGCCTGGGGCTGCTCGCCGTAGGGGTTGTTCGGGCTGCCGTAGCTCATCTCGGGTGTTCCTCCGTGGAAGCGCGGGGACGCACGGCACGCACGCGGAGGAACGAGGTGTGTCTTGCGGTCCGCCCCCCGGCACTGCCCGCGGCACTCATCAGGCTGCATCGTCGTCTGACCGGTGAGGACTTGTCCAGTTGGGTCGTCTCTTTCGGATCGTGCCGGTCGGGCCGGCGGCGTCCGGTGCCGTACAGGGCGAGGCGGAGGGGCGCTTCGCGTACGGGACGTACGCGGTCGTCCCGACAACGCTGCCGGGTGCGGTGTTGGGCAGCGCGGGCCCGGCAGGGGGAAGGAGGCGGCCCGCGGCGCCGGGCGGCCGGTGCGCCCCGGCCGATACACCGCGCGCCGTCCGGCTGGCGTGCCGGCGTCCGCCCGGGGCCGAGCCGACCCGGCAAGGACCGTTGCCGATATGGCAATCTGCTCGAATGGATGACGACATCGACCAAGCGCTCGACGCGGTCGGACCACGACTGCGCGCCCTGCGCCGACAGCGCGAGACGACGCTGGCCGACCTGTCGGCGACGACGGGCATCTCGGTGAGCACCCTGTCCCGGCTGGAGTCCGGTACCCGCCGGCCCAACCTCGAACTGCTGCTCCCCCTGGCCCGGGCCTACGGCGTCACCCTCGACGAACTCGTCGGCGCCCCGCCCACCGGCGATCCGCGCATCCACCTGCGTCCGGTCAACCGCTACGGCATGACGATGGTGCCCCTGACCCGCCGGGCCGGCGGCATCCAGGCGTACAAGCTCGTCATTCCGGCCGACAGCCGCCGCCGGGTGCCGGAGGCGAAGACCCACGAGGGATACGAGTGGCTGTACGTCCTCAACGGGCGGCTGCGGCTCGTACTCGGGGACAAGGACCTCCTGCTCGCGCCGGGCGAAGCAGCCGAGTTCGACACCCGGGTGCCCCACTGGTTCGGCGCCTCCGACGCCGAACCGGTCGAGTTCCTCAGCCTGTTCGGCACCCAGGGCGAGCGCGCGCACCTCCGCGCCCGCCCCCGGCCGGATCCCTCGCCCGAAGGCGTCGGCTGACGGAGGCGATCCGGCAGATGCGGGTCGTCAAGACCGGCGACGGCATCGCCCTCGACGCCCGGACGCCGCCCCGGATCATCGACGCCGCCGAGGCCGGGGGCTACGAGGTCGCGGACCTGCGCGGGTTCCTCGTCCCGTCCGCACGGCGTGAGCCCACACCGTCGGAGACCCGCCGTCCGGAACGCGCCTCCCGGCCCGCCCGGGCAACCGGCGGCGTACGGGCGCCCCGTCGCCTGCCCTGTCAGTGGGCTGTGAAAGGCTCCGCACCGTGTGGCCAGCCGAAAGGGCCGCACCGGTACGGATCGGGTGGGGAGCATGGGACAGAACGACGACGGCAGACCGGGTGTCTCGGACGAGGAGTGGGCGCGGTTCAGCGCGCAGGCGGGCGGCGTCGGCGGGGAGGCACCCGGGGCAGCCCCGAGGGAACCGTCCGCGCGGGCACGGATGGTGACGGAGCGGCTGCGGCTCGAGGAGGCCGAACGGGCGCAGACCGGCCGGGGGCTCTTCCGGCGCGCGCCGAGGGCGGGCGCCGGTGATCCGCCCGGCTGGCGGACCGGGCCCGCCTGGCAGGAGCGGGAGGGCCGGGGCCGGGGCAGGCGACGGTTGAAGGCGACCGCGGCCGTCGTCTTCATCGCCGCGCTCGCGCTGGTGGCGGTGCGGCCGGAGTTGGTGATCGACCGGATCACGGGCAAGGCCGAGGACCGGGAGGAGGCCGCCGCGGCCGCCCCGCTGGCCGCGGAGTCCGCGCGCCCGTCCGCGCCTCCGGCGGAGCTCTACCCGGACCAGCCGACGCTGACGCACCCGTTCCGGGGCTCGCCGGCGCTCCAGTGGGCCGACGGCGCCGCCGGGATCGAGGTGCCGGAGGCGGTGGCGACCGGCGGCATGACCAAGGAGCAGGTGGCGGACGCCCTGGCCAAGGCCAAGCAGTTCCTGGTCGCCGCCAACCTCGACCCGGCCACCCTGCGCGGGGAACAGCCCGCGGCGGCGCTGGCCCTGATGGATCCGAAGGACAAGACCACCAAGGAGCAGGTGGCGGCGTCCTTCGCACGGCCCGGGCTCGACCAGAACCCGCTGGACCTGTTCAGCCGGTACGACCCGGCCGAGCTGAAGCTCGTGGGCGACGTGGTCAAGGTCCGCGGACGCATGTGGGTCGAGCCCGGCGAGGGGCCCGGGCAGGCTCACGTCCGCGTCGACTACTCCTTCGTCTACCCGTTCGCGAAGGCGCAGGGCGGTTCGGACCTGGTCGAGCGGACCATCGTGCGCCGCGAGGCGACCTTCTCGATCGCCGACCCCCGCACGTGGACGGCGACCGCGGGCAAGCTCTGGCTCGTCGCCTACCAGCGGGACATCGCGAACAGCTCGTGCGACAAGCACGACGGGTTCCTGCACCCGGGCTTCACCGAGGACCCGGCGACCGGCACCACGCCCTCCGGGACGCCGGTGGACCCCTACGACCGGAGCAAGACCATCGAGGACTCCTCCGAAGAGGGCTGCACGACCATTTCGCGGTCCTGAGGGGCCGTGGCGGAGGCGGACCGGTCCCCGCCGCACCGGCGGGGACCGGCGGGGACCGGCGGGGACCGGCGGGGACCGGCGGGGACCGGCGGGGACCGG
>NZ_JBHXSY010000092.1:7273-8828 GCF_042715295.1 Streptomyces sp. NPDC058701
GCGGAGATCCGTACCGGGACAGAGCCGCCCCCGCCCCGGGCAGCGGGCTCACGAGGAGCGGCGCGTAGTCGGGCGGTTACGGATCATCTCCGGTGAGTGGACGGCCCGCGCGCGGGTAGCCGCCCTGTGCCGAGCGCTCGGGAAAGAGGACTCCCGGCGGTGCTCGAATCCGGAGGTGACCGATGTCCAGTACGGCCCTGAATAGGGGATTGACTCCACAGCCGATCATCTCGCTGCCCGGCGTGTACCGCCCTCAGGCGGACACCCGGCTCCTCGCCCACGCACTCGATCAGGAAGAGCTGGGCCCCTCCACGGAACTGCTGGAGATCGGCACCGGGACGGGTGCCCTCGCGCTGAGCGCCGCCGCTCGCGGAGCCAGGGTCACGGCCGTCGACGTGTCCTGGCGGGCCGTGACCACCGCGCGTCTGAACGGGCTCCGCCGGGGGCTGCCCCTGCGCGTGCTGCACGGCGATTTCGCGGAGCGCACCCGGGGCCGACGCTTCGACATGCTCCTGACGAACCCGCCGTACGTGCCCTCCCCCACCCCCGGCCCGCCCACGCGCGGCCCGCAGCGGGCCTGGGACGCCGGCACCGACGGGCGCCACGTCCTCGACCGCATCTGCGCCGACGCCCCCGCCCTGCTCCGCCCGGGAGGTGTGCTGCTCATGGTGCACTCCGGCATGTGCGGCGCGGAGGAGACCGTCGGCCGACTCGAAGAAGGCGGCCTGACCGCGCAGGTCACGGCCCGCGCCTCCGTGCCCTGGGGTCCGGTACTGCGCTCGCGCCGGGCCTGGCTGCAGGGCCGCGGCCTGGCCGCCGAGGGCGCCGAGTGGGAGGAACTGGTGATCATCCGTGCCCAGCACCGCTGACCGTGCCACCGGCACCGCCGACGCCGCCGGCACCGCGGACCCCTCCGTCACCGCGGACCCCTCCGTGCCCGCCGACGCCTCCGCGACCGGGTGCCCCGCGGCCCGCCGCGTCTCCGTGGACCCCTCCGGTCCGGTCCTGGTGGAGGGCCCCGTCGAGATCCTGCTCGACGACGGGACCCTCGCCCGCTCGGACCGGTTCACGGTGGCCGTGTGCACCTGCCGGCGCAGCCGTACGTACCCCTGGTGCGACACCAGCCACCGCCCCCGGGAGCGCGCCGCGCCTGCCGAGGGCGGGCGCGCGGACGGGGGCCCGCGATGACCCGGTCCGGCCCGACGACGACCACCGCCACCGGGACAGCCACCGCCGGGCCCGGTCTCGTACCCGGTCGCGGCGCGCTCTCGGACGCCGTGGCGGAGGCCCTGCGCACGGGCCTGGCGCCCGCGTACGCCGAACGGTCCGTACGGGAGGCGGATCCGTGGGGTGAGGACCTGCAGCTCGCCCTGTACCTGTTGTACGAGCTGCACTACCGGGGCTTCGAGGGGGTGGACGACGCGCGGGAGTGGGACCCGGACCTGCTGCGGCTGCGCCGGGACCTGGAGGCCCGCTTCCTGCACGCACTGCGCACCGAGCTGTCCGGCGCCCCGCGGTCCGTGGACGAGGCCTTCGCCCCGCTGCTCGTGGAACC
>NZ_JBHXSY010000093.1:0-8676 GCF_042715295.1 Streptomyces sp. NPDC058701
TTCGACATCGCCTTCGACGGCCGCCTCACCGACCACCGAATCTGACCTCAGCAACAAGAAGCTCGGCATGATCTGGTCCCACTTCAACGTCGCCTGGGAGGAGGGCCTGGCCGCCGCGCGCGGGTGGGCCGCCGAACACGGCCACCTCCTGGCCCCGCTGGACGCCGCCCACCAGGCTACAAAGTCGGCATCTGGCTGAAAAACGCCCGCGCCGCCGCCCGACGCACCCAAGAACTCGAACAGCGCCAGGCCGAAGGGCTGCCGGTGGAGTCCTGGTCCGGCGCGCTGTCGCCGGAGCGGCGGGAGTAACTGGAGGAGATCGACCCGTCCTGGTGCCCGGCCTGGTCGGTCGAATGGCAGCGGGCCTTCCACCTCACGAGGCAGCACCTGGAGGAGGTCGGCGGTGAACTGCCCACCGAACCGGGCATCGTCGTACACCGGGACGAGGACCTCGGACGGTGGGTGCGGGCGCAGCGCCTCGGCTGGAACAAGCTCACGGCGGTGCAGCAGCGGATGTGCGAGCAGGTCCTCGGGATCGCACCCGCCAGCGAGGACGAGAAGCCGAAGCCGCGCCGTACGCAGGCCGACAAACGGACCACGCACTACGAGGCCGCCAAACAGTTCTACGAACGCGAAGGCCACCTTCAGGTCCCCAGGAAGCACGTCGAGCGGATCGTCGGCGAGGACCAGGAGGAGCGGGAACACCGGCTCGGTGCATGGATCGGGAACCAGCGGAGCAGGGCGGCGACGTTGACGCCCGAGCGGATGGAGCAGCTGTCCGCGATCGGGATGCGCTGGCCGTAAGCGGCGCTGGACGGGCAGCGGGGCGTGGAAGGGCAGGGGGCTCAAACCGACCCGCCGCGTCCAGCCAAAGGCCATCACCCTCGTACCCAAACTGGTTTAGCCATTCAAGCAACGGCATTGCCCGCACCCTTCACTCTTCTCGTCATCGCTGTCGGGGAGAGGTACGGATGTGTCACCTCTCAACCGCACGGCCGGGACCATATGTCCCGCAGCCACGCCAGGTCGGTCTCGGCGCGGGTGCGGGTCGCCTGTTCACGGGTGAAGACGGCGTCCGTCTTGGTCAGGACCAGAACGTAGGGGCGTCCCTGGCGCCGGGTGGTGTGGGAGACGGGCAGGCCGGCCTCGTCGATGCGACTGTGGAGGTGGCGGCGTCCGTCCTTCGCGAGCGGCCACTCCATGACATGGCGGGTACGGGAGGTGAGGAAGGCGTCCAAGTCGGGGCAGAGTCCGCAGCGAGTCCGGCATGTCCCGGCCGGGGTGAGGGACCAGTCGTCGGCCGCACGTACGGGGCGGGTGAGGGCCGCGGCAAGCCGGCCCTCACAGTGGTCGGCGAGGGTCTGGAAAGCGCGGGCGGCGGGTGCGCCGTCGCGTATGGTCGTCGGCTGGCGAGCCGCGGTGCGCAGGGCAGGGAGCAGGCATTCCAAGGCGATGTCCGGCAGGCCGCGCAGCGTGGCGGCGATGGTGCCGGCGGTCTCGGGCCCTGCCGCCTGCAGGACGCGGGCTAGTGATGCGCCGAGCCGCTCCATGCCTGTGCGTCGCTCCGTCTCGCGGCCGATGCCGAGCCAGTTGGTGAGCTGCTGCTCGACTGCTTGCCAAGCGCCCTCGGCCAGCGGCGAGGCAATCGCGTCCCCATCGCCGTCGGCGGCCCGCAGCGCGGTGCACAGGCCGGGCAGCGATTCGAGCCACGCCGCGCGGTCGGCCCCGGTGTACGCGCCAACCGTGCCGAACCAGCTGCTGACGGCCCCGCGGGCCCACGTCCGTCCGTACCGCGCGGCCGCTGCCGTGAGACCCGGGGCGTGCCGCTCGCCCAGGTTCTCCACCCCGAAAGGCGCGAGGAGCATCGTGGCAGTATCCGCTTCCCGCAGTCCCACCGCGACGGGCAGGGCGGCGGCAAAGAGCGCTGCGGCCGCCTCGCCCGAATCGTGGTGCTTCCAGAACGGGGCGAGCGACTGGGCGAGCGTGCGCGACCGGTCGAGGTCCCCAGCATCCAGGTGGCCCTGAAGTTCCCGCAGTGCACCCTCGGAGCCGGCCTCGGCGCGGGCCGTGAACGAGCGCTGCCGGAGCCACAGGACCACAGCGGCCCGCCGGTACCAGCGGTCCAGGGTGTTGCCGTAGTTGCCCATGTAGCCCTCGTACTCGGACTGGTAGGGCGTCAGGTCCTTGTTCTCGGTGGTGGCGCACACCTCGGCGTACGCGACGGGCAGGTTGATCTGCTCGCCACCCGTGCCGTCCGGGCGAGTCCACCAGCTCAGCGTGATCTCGTCGTCGATCAGCTCGTTCAGTTCGTAGCTGGAGAAGTCGCCGCTGCGGCGGCGCTCGGCACCGGGTTCCCCATCGGGGTCCAGGAGGCACTCACCCTCGCACTCCTCGTCCTCGCAGTCGTCGTAGTGCTCGACCTCGCCGTAGTAGTCGCAGCGGTCGTACGGCGCATGCGCGTCCCAGGTCTCCCTCACCTCGGCCAACGCGAGGACCGCTTCACAGTCCGCCTCTGCGGCGGCCTGGCGGAGCAGGGCGGTGCGGGTGGCGTCGGCTCCCTTGAGACGGTCCCAGCCCAGGCCGCGCTGGGTGTACTCGTGGTCGAGGAGGTACACAAGGCGGTTCGGGGGTACGGCCTTCCCGCGGCCGTAGGCGTAGCGCTCTTCGGCCGGCTCGGTGAAATGCTCGGTCAGGCAGTGGGCCAGGTCGGCGACCGGGCCCCCGTCGTCCTCGCCGGCCGGGCGGACGCGTTCGGCGAGGAGGTTCATGGTGAGGGTGACGCGGTAGCCGGACCTGACGGGCCTGACCTCGTGCAGACAGTCCGCGTAGAAGGCGGCGAAGGTCAGCTTCTCCCGGGACGCCTGGTGGACGACGCTGCGGCCGGCGTGCGAGACGACGAGTTCGCCGCCGGTGTGGTACGAGGGCAGCGAAACGACCAGGGTGCCCACCATGGAGTCGTCCTTCTCGGAATCCTGGTGCGGCAGGAAGAACTGGCCCTTGCCGTAGACGAGCAGTGCGTGCGGCTCGGCCCGCAGGACCGTGGTGGGTGGCAGACCGAGCGCGGTGCGGACACCGTCGAGGACGCCGTCCAGGGTGCGGTCCCAGTCAGTGCCGCCCAGCGTGATGCGGTCCGGGCTGATCTCCCAGGTGTCGCGGACGTTGGTGTCGGACAAGGTCTGCTCGCCGCGGCCGAAGGATGCCTGCCGGGCCTGCGCGATCAGTTTCTTGGTGACCGGGGCACGCAGCGGCAGCGACAGTTCCCCCACCCCGTCGACCTCGATGCACAGCGCGCGGGCCGACACCTCGATACGGGTGCTGAAGTCCCCGCACCGCCGCGCCTCGTCGAGCAGCTCCGCCAGCTGCTTCCGCGCTCCGTGTCCCATACTGTTTCGTCCCCAGGGGTACAGCGTGCCGTATGGCCTGTCCCGGGAAACCCTAAACGCCGCGTGCAGTCCTTGTTCCCGGGCTGTTGGTCATGCGGCGAGGAGGAGCACGTCGCGGTAGCGGATGGTGTGAACCGTAGGTGATCGCGTTGCCGGCGGTAGCGCCAGCAGGCGTCGAAGTCGCTGTCCACGGACAGCGGGACGTCCGGGTGAGCGGACAGCTGATCTTCTTGTATGCGGACAGCTCATCTCCTTGTCCGGTATGACTTTCCATCCCTCGGACGGCGGTCAGCTGGGCGGGATGAGAGGCTGGACGCCATGACCGCGGCCACCACAGACATCAACAGCCTCACCACCCGACGCCACCGCACCCGCCGCTGCCCCGCACGCACCCACACATGACCTGCGTGCCCATAGACGTGCCTGCACCCGGCCGAACCGTCCGGGCAGCACGCCCCGTACCCGGGTCAGTGACACCGGCCACGCGCACCGGCCAAAAGACGCGGGCGTCGGCGCCCGTACAGAGCACCAGATCAACCATGCCGGGCGCCACCTGGAGGCACATCCGTACCGGATGACCATGGCTGCTGTCAGTCTTATGCCGATTCACGTCAGCAGGGTGCCGAAGGGCTGCGATACCTGGGACCTGGAGGGCAGTTCATGCCGTCTGGTTCTCGTGGGAAGGGCCATGATGCAGGGAAGGCGTGATGGTGATCGCCAAAGCGGTCCGGTGGCCGTGTTCCCGCCGGCGCCGGGCCGGGCCGCGGCAATGCCCCGCCTGCTGGACCTCGACAGCCGCGGTGAGCTGAGCGCCGCGCATGTGCGCCTGGTGGCAAAGGCGTTGGGGAAGTCGGAGCGGACAGTGTGGCGGTGGCTGGCCGCTGCCCGCAAGGATCACCGCCTCGCACGGGTGGAGGCGCCCCATGTCACGGTCACCACGGAAGTCCGGCGGCTGCTGGCGCTGTGGGGCGGTAACGCCTCCCGTGTGCACGCCGAGCTGGTACAGCGGGCGGCCGACGATCCGAACGCTCCCGCGGTGCCCTCGCTGTCCACGCTGCACCGGGCGATCCGCCGGGACCTGACCCGCGGCGAGCGGGCCGGGCTCAAGAGCGGCGAAGCCGCCCGCCGTGCTCACGACGTGTTCGGGCAGCGCCCGCCGACGCATCACAACGCGGCGTGGGAGGGCGATCACAAGCACGTGCCCGTCAAAGTCGATGTGGAAGGTGAGCTGGACACACCGTAGGTGACTTCATCGACTGCGCCACCAAGGCGATCACCGGAGTGGCGGTCACCGCGCACGCTCCGAGCCGGGACGCGGTGCTGGCGTCCCTGCGGATCGCGATCACCCGCAGCGAGCCGTTCGGGCCCATGGGCGGGCTGCCGGGTCAGATCCGGGTCGACCGCAGCAGGGAGTTCCTCTGCGCGACGGTCACCGCGGCAATGGGCGCGCTCGCCGTCCCAGTCACCGATCTGCCCGCCTACACCCCACATTTGAAGGGTTCGGTCGAAGCGCTGAACGACGCTGTGGAGGAGATGTTCCTCGTCTCGCTCCCCCGCTACACCGGCCGCCAGAAACTCACCGGTGGCCAGCTCGCCGACCCCGACGCACCGCCTCTGAACTACGAGGCGTTCGTGGGGCTGCTGCTGGACTGGGTGACCTGGTGGAACACCCTCCATCGTCCTACCGCACTGAACTGGGAAACCCCCCTCCAGGCCTGGCAGGGCGACGCGACACCGCTCACGGATGTGTCCGCCGGGCAGCTGGCGACGTTCGCCCTGGAGGACGACGGGCGCACGTACACGATCAGCACGAGCGGGGTGCGGTGGCGCCGGCGAGACTATCTCGCCCCGTGGATGAACGGCCGTACCGGCACCAAAGTCTCGGTACGTCACCTTCCCCACCACGACGACACCATCGAGGTCTTCGACGCCGCCACCGGCCACCACCTCGGATCGGCGTTTCTGGCCGCTGCCGCGAGCCAGGAACAGATCCGCTCCGTCCAGGCCGCACGGACCGCGGCCGCCCGGCGGCTCAAGGCCGATCTAAAAGCGGCGGAGAAACTGCGTCGCCGGCGCTTCGAAGCATCCACCACCGCAGCCCCGCCCCGGCCACTCACCTCCCCGACTTCAGCGCAGGCTGAAGAGGAACTGGGCGCGGCGGCGCAGACGGACCGCCGCGCGCTATCCCGCCCCGATCTCGTTCCGCACGGCCCCGCGCCCGCCCCAGGACGGCGCGCACACCTACTGCTGATGAGGACCAAGCTGATGATCGCTGATCTGGACTACGGGCTGCTGCCCAATGAGCGCGAAGACTACTTCCTGGACTTGGAGCAGGCCCAGCTGGTGGTACCTACACGCTGCTGACCACCTGGGACAACATCGAGGCCGTCATCGAGGCCAAGGCCATGATGTGCGTCTACGGGCCGGCCGGATCCGGCAAGACGATGTCAGTGAACTCCGCGCTGCGCCATCGCGCCCCGGACATCACCCACCGCCGAGCTCGTGCATGGTTGGCGGTGCGGCGTCGAAAGGTGCAGGTCGGCCTGGTGGTCATTGTGGCTGATTGGCGCCGCGGGTGGTGGTCTGCTGGTGTGAGAGCAGTCCGGCGATGGCTTGGATGGTGTCGCTGAGGTGCTCGCGTCGGCCGTGGTGGCGGGCGAGTGCTCGCCAGTTCTTGAGGTGGGCGATGCTGTGCTCGACGCGGATCCTGCGTGAGGAGTGGGCCTTGCGTTGGCGCTCGTAGATCTCCTCATACCAGTCCGGTGGGTTCTTCTTGAACTTGCGGTGCGGTGGTGTCACGACGCGGCCGCCGGTCTGAGCGCCCAGGCCCTGGTAGCCGGCGTCGGCGAGGATCTCCACGGCCGGAGCGTCAGTCAGGTGCTTGACCAGGCCTAACTGTCGGGCGTGGGTGATGTCGGCGCAGCTGGCCGGCTGGGCTGGACTGCAGAAGAGGAGCTTGCCGTTGGCGTCGGTGAGGACGATGGTTTTGACGGCGTTCTGCTTGTTCTTGCCGGAGATGAACTTGTCCCGGTCCTGGCGGCCGGCGGCGGGCCTGCGGACCCGGATCTCGGTGCCGTCGATGCTCCCGGTCTGTCCGCCGGCGCCGAGGTGGTTGATGACCTCGGCGAGGGTGTGGAGGCGGATGCCGGTGGCGATGGTGCAGCCGCGGGCTGCGAGCAGGGGCCGCACCTCGCCGATCGCCCGGGTGATCGTGGAGCTGTCGACGCTGAACCAGCAGGCCAGCACCTCGTGCGTGGCCCCGTGGCGAAGGTGAACGAGGGTGGCCAGGAGCCGGTCGATAAAGACCAGCCGGTGTTTCGCACCAGCGCCGACGGCCCGCTTCCGCGGCCTGGACTCCAGTCGCGCCTGGTGCCGTTCATGCCATAACGGACTTACCGCGGCGACGAGTTCGGCGATCACATCGGCCGACAGCCTTGTGATCCTCCGATCGCTGATGATCGCTGCACGAGTTTCGTTCCCCACCACATGAACATGATCAGGGATCACGATCCAGCGTCGCACCGCCAACCATGCACGAGCTCGTTAGAGCTCGCAGAGAATCAAGGTGTTGCTTCCCGCCGTTTGGCTCGTTGGTGTGGTATGCGCATATCCGGCGAGGTCAGTGATCAACTCGGCCTGAAGTTCGCGGCGTTGTTCCCTCATCTGGACGAGCGGCAGCGCCGTCTGCTGATGGGGGCTGAGGCCAGGATCCTGGGACACGGGGGGATCCGGGTGGTCGCCCGAGCCGCTCAGGTCAGCGAGACCACAGTCCGCAAGGGTGTGGACGAGCTGGAGGCGGGGGCGGAACCACTGGGCAGGGTCCGCCGTCCCGGTGGCGGGCGCAAGCGGGCGGCCGAGTTGGATCCAGAACTGCGGCCCGCGCTGTTGGCGCTGGTCGAGCCCGACATGCGCGGGGATCCGATGTCGCCACTGCGCTGGACGACGAAGTCCACCCGCAGACTCGCCGTCCAGCTCACCAGGCAGGGCCACCGCATTTCGGCGGATACCGTCGCCGACCTCCTGCGTGAAGAGGGGTTCAGCCTCCAGGCCAACGCCAAAACCCTCGAGGGCGCCCAGCATCCCGACCGGGATGCCCAGTTCCACTACATCAACGACCGGGCCAAGGAGCACATCGCTGCCGGCGACCCGGTGATCAGCGTGGACACCAAGAAGAAGGAACTGGTCGGCCCCTACAAGAACGGGGGCCGTGAGTGGGAGCCGAAGGGGGTTCCGGCACAGGTCAAGACCCATGACTTCCTGGACCGACAGGGACCGGGCAAGGCGATCCCGTACGGGATCTACGACGTCGCCGCGAACACCGGCTGGGTCAGCGTCGGCACCGACCACGACACTGCAGCCTTTGCCGTTGCCTCCATCCGCCGCTGGTGGCAGGCCCGCGCCGGCCACGACTACCCGCAGGCCACCCGGCTGCTGATCACCGCGGACGCGGGAGGCTCCAACGGATACCGCACCCGCGCCTGGAAGACCGAACTCGCCGCCCCGGCCGCCGAGACGGGCCTGGAGATCACGGTCTGCCACATGCCGCCGGGAACATCGAAGTGGAACAAGATCGAGCACCGGCTGTTCTCCCACATCTCCATGAACTGGCGAGGCAGACCTTTGACCAGTCACGACGTCATCGTGAACAGCATCAAGGCAACCACCACCCGCACCGGCCTGAAAGTCCACGCCGAACTCGACCCGGGCACCTACAACACCGGCATCAAGGTCACCGACACAGACATCGACGCCCTGCCCATGCACCGCCACCGCTTCCACGGCGACTGGAACTACACACTCCACCCACAACACCACGAGATGGCTGACGCAGCCGAAGGTCCGCGGCCGGCCGAGGGCCTGCCTCGCGGTCCCGCGCTGGCGATCTGCGCAATCCGGAACTGACCGGCATGACCGAGCAGGCGCTGGACGCACTCGTCGACCGGGCCTTGACCCCGGGTTTTGGACACCGGAGACACTTGGATCTTGACGGTCCAGGAGAACGGAGTCCCCGTGGGGATGAAGCATTACCCCGCCGAGTTCAAGGCGGACGCGGTCGCGTTGTACCGGTCGAGGCCCGGAGCGACGATCAAGTCCGTCGCCGCCGACCTCGGGGTGAACACCGAGACGCTGCGGAACTGGATCCGAGCCGCCGACGGCCGCCGGCCCGGCGACGACGCCGTTCAGGCGGAGCTGGCCGCCGCCCGCAAGAGGATCCGCGAGCTCGAGGAAGAACGGGATATTCTCCGCAAGGCGGCCCGGTATTTCGCGACGGAGACGCGCTGGTGAACCGCTA
>NZ_JBHXSY010000094.1:0-8388 GCF_042715295.1 Streptomyces sp. NPDC058701
GCCGTCGGCGGCCCGGATCCAGTTCCGCAGCGTCTCGGTGTTCACCCCGAGATCACCGGCGACGGACTTGATCGTCGCTCCCGGCCTCGACCGGTACAACACGACCGCGTCCGCCTTGAACTCGGCGGGGTAATACTTCATCCCCACGGGGACTCCGTTCTCCTGGACCATCAAGATCCAAGTGTCTCCGGTGTCCAAAACCCGGGGTCAAGGTTCCTACCTCATCGCCCCAGACTGGGTGAGTCCATTGATCATGCTTCGATCATGTCATCCGAACCCTGATCAGGCGGTTTGCGGGACAAGCATTAGACCTGCCTATTCATGGGGCCTGACCAGCCCTTCTTGTGGAAGACCAGGGCTTTGATGGTCTTAAACGATGAGAGAGAAGGCGACGAGAACTTTCCAGTCCTTCATGTGGGTGATCGCTCGCTCGACCGCAGCACGGAGCCTGCTGAGTGAGGCTCTGGTTCTTGTCCGGCTCAGATCGGTCCCGGCCGACTGGCTTGCGCCGGGCGGTGAGGCTGCCCGTCCTCATGTAGCCCAAATCACCCAGCAAATCCCGGCTGGCGAAGGCGTCCGGGAAGTAGCCAGCACGCGAGCAGGCGCCCGGAGAAAGTGGGTGCGCTCTGGATATTGAAGCCGGTGTTGCGTGCTTCCCGGAGAACATCGTGGTGCCCTCGCCCGCCGTCCCAGTGTGGACGAGGGTGCCGTCGACGAGGACACCCCAGCCCGCCGACGCCTCGGCCGGGTCGGGGAGATGTCCGGCCAAGAACTCTTTCACCACCGGCAGCAACGATGTCCAGCGCCCGGAGGCTGTGGTTTGGCTGATGCCGAACAGCTCGGCCCACCTGAACAGGCTCTGCCGTAGCAGGTACAGGACGAGTACCACCGACCGGAACAGGCCGAGCGCCCACATCCGCTCCGGCTGCCGAGCACCAGGGTTGTCCTGCAGGGACTGACGAACCCGCACTACCAGTCCCGTTAGTGAAGTCTCATTGAGTAGTTTCTGCTCTTGTCCTATCAGTGGGTCATTGTCGAGACTGGCCTCGCCGAAATTTGTCCAGGATGGCGATCAGGGTACTTCATGATTCAATCCATTCGGCGTCAATCTACTTCACCCCCTCCCCCCTGGTGTGCCCATGATCTTGTATCCCGATTCGTGTGTAACGGTGACAGTACCTCCGATTCATGCGCGATCTGCGCTGTCGCCAATGTGTGGGCTGGGTGGAGACCGCCGCCGCCGCCGGCTCAGAGGTCCACGTTACTTTCCGACCGGCTGGCTCCAGCCTAGTTTGGAGGCAGCCGGTGTCTGATCTTATTCGTAATGAAATCCGGCACCTCCCGGATTATCAGGCGATCCCCGACCCTGTGGCTGTGGCCCGTGAACTGGACATTCCTGCGCTAGCCAAGCTAGACACAAACGAGTCGGCATACGGCCCGCTTCCTGGTGTTCTGGACGCGATCACCGAGGCGGCGCAGTACATATCGCGGTATCCGGAGTTGAACGCGGCGGGGCTAGTTGGGGACGTGGCGGGGCGCTATCGTTTGGACCCGCAGGGCGTTGTCGTCGGTAATGGGTCGGCCCATTTGCTGGAGGCCGTTATCAAGGGCGTGATCCGTGACGGTGAGGAGGTCCTCTATTCCTGGCGGTCCTTCGAGGCCTATCCGCTGATCGCGGCAATCGCCGGCGCGACTGGAGTTCCGGTCCTTCGGGCGGAGGACTACGGGCATTCCCTGCCGGATATCCTGGCTGCCATCACCAGCCGCACCCGTGTTGTGGTCTTATGTAATCCAAGTAATCCCACAGGTACTTATATTCCACCGGATCGGGTATGGGGGTTCGTCGACCAAGTGCCGACCGATGTTGTAGTAGTGCTTGATGAGGCGTACTACGAGTTCATTACCCCTTCTCCCGCTATCGACAGCCTTTACGCGGCTGCGCAGCGCCCGAATGTGGTCGTACTCCGTTCGTTTTCCAAGGCTTGGGCGTTGGCTGGCCTGCGGATAGGCTGGCTGTACTCATCCCCATTGCTAGCCCGCTCAATCGCCAAGTGTATTGTCCCGTTTTCTGTTAATTTCCTGGCGCAGGCTGCAGCTCGGGCGGCGTTGCATCAGGAGGCGGCGATGTTGTGTCGGGCCCGCGAAGTGGCCGCCGAGCGCGATCGCATGGTCGCAGCATTGCGCCATCACACCGCGGATATCCCCAGCTCCCAGGGGAACTTCCTATGGCTTCCGCTGTACAATGCGTCCCTTCCATTCGCGGTGCAGGCCAAAAAATGGGGATTTCTCGTGCGGGCCTTCGATGGCGAGGGTGTGCGAGTCACCATCGGAACGACCATGCAGAATACACGCTTTGTTATTAACTATCCGGATATAATGCGGCACGCTAGATTCTGATGGGTGTTGCGGCGCGAATCGCCAGAAAACGTAGCTATCAAGAGGTCAAAGGATGAATGTGACAGAATTGTCAGGCACCCGCATGATCGACGTATTGGCGCAGCACTTGTCGGAGGAGGGAATTGATACGGTATTCGGTATTCCGGGTGGCCTGCTCTACCCGTTCTTCCACCACGTCGAGCGCGACTCCGCCTTCAACCTAATCGTTACCAAACACGAGGAAGCAGCCGCGTTCATGGCCGACGGGTACGCCCGAGCCTCGGGCAGACCTGCGGTCGCGGCGGCCACCGCTGGCCCCGGGGCCACTAACCTGATCACCGGAGTGGCCGCGGCCTTCGCAGATGGCGTTCCGATGGTCGTGCTCACCGGGCAGGCATCTAGCTTCCACCTGGGCAAGGGCGCATCACAGGAGTCTTGGCGCGAGGACATCGACATCGTAGGCATGATGCGACCGATCACCAAGTACTCGGCCATGGTGATCTCCCCGGACCATATTTCCCGGCACTTCCGACGTGCCATGCGCCTCGCGACCAGCGGCAGGCCAGGGCCGGTCCATTTGAACATTCCCGTTGACTATTGGAACCATCCGGTCGACGAGACCTGGTTCCAACCTCGTACCTATCGGACAGTCTCCACCCCCGTCGACCCGCACGCCGTAGGCAATGCCTGCCAGGCGTTGGCTGCCGCTGACCGACCGGTACTCCTGGTGGGTTCCGGAGCTCGTTCGCCAGGGGCGCGTCAGGCAGTCAGGCAGCTCGCTGAGGCCCTCGGTGTACCCGTGGCCACCACGCCGCGGGCCAAAGGGGTGTTTCCCGAGGACCACCAGCTGTCGGTTGGTATATTCGGGTTCGCCGGTCACTCCTCGGCTAAACAGGCAGTGTTCGATCCGGGGAGTGACCTGCTGTTGACCATCGGCGCTTCCCTGAACGAAACCACTACCTTGAATTGGGACCCGGCCGTCACCTGCGGGAAGGTCCTGATCCAGGTCGATATCGACCCGGAACGGATCGGCCGCAACTTCCCCATCGATCACGGCATCGTTGCCGACGCCGAAGTCGCAGCCCGCGCGATCCTGAACCACCTGCGCGCCACCGGATCCCATGACGCAGCCGCCAGCCGCCGAGCCAAGCCAATATTGCCGGCCTTCGGCTTCAATGACGAGGACCTACGGGCCTCCCTTGCTGTACCGCTGGCCCCGCAACGCTGGCGCGCTGAACTGATGCATGCCCTGCCTGAGGACGCCGTGCTCGTCTCCGACATCGGCGGCCACATGCTATTCAACCTGCACCACCTGCGCCTGGGAGAAGGTAACGACTTCCTGCTCAACCTGGGGTTCGGTTCGATGGGGCACGGCACGACAGCACCGATCGGCGCCAAGCTCGCCCGCCCGGACCGACCAGTCATCGCAATCATTGGCGACGCCTGTTTCACCATGAACGGCATGGACCTGCTCACAGCGCGCGAGTACGACATCCCGGTGGTGTGGATCGTGGAAGACAATGCCCAGCACGGCATTACCCACCATGCCAGTAAACGCCTCAGCGCCGGGCGCCCACTGCACTGCGTCACCTACCGCCAGCCCCCCGACATCGCCGACATCGCCAGTTCCATGGGCTTGGTCACCTGGCGTGTCGACCGGCCCGGACAGATGAGCCAAGCGCTCAAGGAAGCCATCGCCGCCAACACCCCCGCCGTCATCCACGTCACTGTAGACCCGGAGATCTCACCACCGGTCGGCGACCGCGTGGACACGGTCGCCGGCTTCAAGGGCGACAACCCACCAAACTGAACGTGCGGCCCCCCTGTGGAAATAAATACCGAATGGGAACTGCGAGGCTGCCTACTGGCAAAAGCTGACCTGCGGCATCACCTAAACAGGCAGGCAGGGAAATCAGTCCATTGTGGCTCAATAGCAACGCAACAGGTCCGGCGAGATCCGAAGGCTCAATGCTTTCACACCGGATCGTCCAAAGGGGCTATGCGACGACCAGCCGTGATGAGCTCGTTATAGCGAAACTGTGGCCCGGAATTTCACGCATATTCCGTCCAGACTTCTTCCAGTACCCTTTTCTACGCAAGCGGAATCGATGGACGACTACGCGGCCGCCCGGGTGGGCAGGGGCATCGGCCGGATCCTAGGTGCGAGGGAAGAACTGGACTTTGAGAGTGTAGCGGAGATATTGATCGTGACCGCGGTAGACCCCATAAAGGGCCTGCTGTCCCCATGGCCTCTGAGTTCCGGTTGGACTATGGCAGGAGCCTCACAGCCGGACCTTCGCAGCTGGTCGCGGCGTGGGTCGAGGACGACGCGCTCAGCGACGTCGAGCTGGTCGCCGTGAGGCAGGGCGTTGCCGAGGTGATCTGCGATGCCGGTCTATTTTCGATGAACGTCGCTGACTATTGTCCACGGGTGCCATCATTATTTCCCGTACGTACTCCTAACGACCGGGTGTCATCGTCCAATCACCGCCCGAACGGGAATCCGCGTCATGAAGGGTCGATGTTATATGAGAGGATTGCACGTATGAAGCACCTGAATGTCGGAATCTATGGTGTGGGTACCTATCTCCCGGACCAAGTACGCTCGAATGACTTTTGGTCGGAGCCCGCCCGGCGCTCCTGGGTGGAACGCCGCCGCAGACAAGCAGGGCTGACTGCAGTCTTGAAAGCCGGACCTAAAAATGCTGAAGCCGGCCCGGGTGAGCAGATCATCATCTCCGAGTTGGAACGGTCCAAGGACGACATTTTCCAAGGGGTCGACGAACGCCGAGTCATGGCGGAGGAGATGGTGTCATCCGACATGGAGGTTTCAGCAGCCGAGCAAGCGCTGGCGTGCAGCGGAATCCGGGCCCAGGACGTCGACTTCATCCTTACGCATTCGCTCGTACCCGACCGCCTCGGCTCGCCCAACGCATCGGCGGTCCAACGGCAGCTGGGAATGCGCCAGGACACGTTAGCGATGGCGACGGAAGGGGCCTGTAACTCCTTCCAGCAACAGCTGCTGCTGGCACAGGCGATGATCCAGACCGGCTCGTTCCGCCACGGGCTGATCATCCAATCGGCCGCGCCCTCCCGGCTGCTACATATGGAAGACCAGATATCGGTGACCTTGGGAGATGGAGCGGCCGCTGCCGTCTTGGGACCGGTGAGCGCAGAGCGGGGAATTTTGGGAGCGGCGCACTTCTGTGACGGATCGGTCAGCCCCACAGCGGTGTGCGACCCGATCGACTCACCGTGGTATAGCGCAAGGCGCAACGTCTTTCACGTTGTCGATTCCAAGCAGGGCCGCAAGATGCTGCTCAGTGTCGCTGACATCAGCAACAGGGCCATCAACGAGGCCTTACGGAAAGCGGGCCTTACCGCCCCGGACATCGATTTCTACGCCAGCCATCAGGGAGCCAAGTGGATGCGAAGGATCACTCAGGAGCACGCTGGTCTGGCTTCCGCAAGATTTGTCGACACCTTTTCCCGGACGGGAAGCCTGTTTTCGGCGAACATCCCCTTCCAGCTTGCGGAAGGCTGCAGAATGGGAATGATCAACGATGGGGACGCCGTCGCCATGTTCTCCGGCGGAACTGGGATCACCTGGGCGGCGACCACCCTCCGGTGGGGACACTAGTTTGACTCTGTTCCAGGAGGTCGTCGGTGCCTTTGGCTACGAGTTTCGCAGTAACGCGCCGGAGAACGACTTCATCTTCGCCCTGAATGACCCCGCCAACGACTACAACCGGCGCGACTCGGACTTCGCGGACGACATGATGCGGTACTGCACCGGCGCCACCATCGACGCATCCAACTTCAAGCCGCTCGACCAGCACCTTCAGATGTGCTGTGCCATGGGCGGAGGCGACTCTCGCGGCCCGATGATCTTCACCAGGAACGCGTAAATCGTCGGCGTCAATAATCACCGGTAACCCGACAGCTGTACCAGCTCTCGATCCGCTCGAATATCGCCGTGCGTGCAGCAGCCCGGCTCGGCCAGGGGTCGGTGTCGCCCAGCTCGTTCTTCGGGGTCGAGAAGAACGATTCCGCGGGCGCGTTGTCCCAGCATTGCCCAGTGCGTCCGACCGACAGGCGAATGCCGAACTCATCTGCCAAGAGCGCGAGTTCACGGCTGGTGTACTGACAGCCGCGGTCGGAGTGGAAGATCACCGGACTGGCCGGCCGACGGCAGGCGGTCCGCAGTGCGTCGGCGACGAGCTCGGTTCGCAGGTGGTCGGCCGTCGCCCAGCCAACGACGCGGCGTGAGGCGATGTCGATCACGGTGGCCAGATAGAGCCAGCCCTCACTCGTGGCGATATAGGTTGCCCGGATACGCGAGGTCCACCAGGACTCCGACGGCACCTACGGAGCTCCCAGGATCACCGCCGAACTCCGTGACGAAGGCGGCCCGGCGGTCAACCACAAGCGGGTCGCCAGGATCATGCGGACCATCGGGCTCGAGGGAGTCCGTCTACGCCGCCGGCACCGGACCACCGTCGCGGACCCGGCCGCGGCGAAGGCACCGGATCTGATCGGCCGTGACTTCACCGCGGCCGTGGTGAACAGAAAGTACGTTGGCGACATCACCTATCTGCCGGTCAGCGGCGCGAAGCCGCTCTATCTCGCGACCGTCATCGACCTCGCCTCACGCCGGCTGGCCGGATGGGCCATCGCCGACCACATGCGGACAGAACTCGTCACCGACGCCCTGACGGCAGCTGAGCGGACCCGCGGGAGCCTGGCCAGAGCCGTGATGCACACGGATCACGGCTCGCAATATACGAGTAGGGCCTTCACTGAAATCTGCAGGTCAGCAGGGGTCCGGCAGAGCATGGGCGCGATCGGGTCCAGCGCGGACAACGCCGCTGCGGAGAGCTTCAACGCCGCCTTCAAGAGGGAGACGCTCAAGGGCCGCAAAAGCTGGTCGAACGAGCGCGAAGCACGACTCGAAGCCTTCCGCCGGCTGACCCGATACAACACCCGACGCAGGCACTCCCTCCTCGGCCAGCGATCTCCGATCGCCTACGAGAACGACCACAACCACCAGCAATTACCCTGGCCCAGGCCGCATAAACGTGTTCAAGATTCGGGGTCAAGGCCCTACCTCCGGCATACCGCGACAATCACCAACCGTCAGCCCCTACGACAAGACGTCTCCAAGGTCAGTAGTCCTGGTCAAGCACTTGGCTGGCGGCCCAGCCGTGCAGATCCTTGCCGACGCCCGCTACCAGGGCCTGGGCGCCCGGACCGGCGGCCGCGGAGCCTCCGCTCTTGTCGTCGATCTTTACGCGCAACGCGGTGAGCAGGGTGTCCAGGTCGGTCTCCAACGTCCGATCTCGGACTCCATATTCGCGAGCCGAAGGGTGACGCAACTGGTTACTGTTGCTGCATGTCGCCTCTCTACCTTTCCCCCTTCCGACTCGCTCCGGAGGACATCGCCGAAGTCGTCGGCATCTACACCTCCAACCCCGAGTACGGCCGTGCATCTGGCGAGTACGATCCCGCCCGCGTTCAGGCCCATCAGGTGGAAGCCGAACTGCGCGCGGATACGGGCACTGGCGGGTTCGACGTCCTACTCGCCCGAGAAGTTGGAGGTCAGGTGGTGGGACTGGCATCCATTCTCCGCCAGCACCCCAAGGACGGGTACCCGTGGATCGGACTGCTGATGGTGCACGGAGACCAACACCGCCAAGGCCACGGCCGGCTGCTGGCAGATCTTATCGAAGAACGCTTGCGTGCCCAGGACCGGAGTGGCGTCCGCCTCGCGGTTCTGGAGAATAACCCGACGGCCCTGGCCTTCTGGAGATCGCTGGGCTGGCAGGAGATCGATCGCCGTCCCGATGTTCAGTACGGTAGACCCTGCATCGTCATGCACAAGCAACTGAACTGATCATTCCAAATGATCAGTCGTGCCGAGAACTGCTGCGGGAGATGACCGGCAGGATCCGGCGTTTACGCAGCTCTTCCCGGTTGGGGTTGGAGTCGTAGCCCTTGTCGCCGAGCAGAGCG
>NZ_JBHXSY010000095.1:0-7997 GCF_042715295.1 Streptomyces sp. NPDC058701
ACCAGGCCCGCGCATCCCCCACCAGATCACTCACACACCGTCAACGAGCCTGAACCCAAAGCGTTTCGGATCAATAGGTGCAGCGGCCGGTCCGCCGCGGAAAGTAGTGACATGTCGAACGGCAGTGCCCTGTTGGCTTCGCATGAGGACCTCCCTATGGGCGGTGATGCCGGTGGTGACCAGCTGCGTCGGATCGGCAAGGAGGTGGAGAACCGCGGGGTGGAGGTGCGATGGGCGCGGACGGTCGATCGCTGGCCGTGTGTTCAATGCGGCACGCGCCTACAACGATTCCGTCCTGTCGCCCCACGCACTCCGGCGGCGTGGCTTCCTCGAAGTACGTCGTCGGCTGGGCGTTCCTCGACTACTTCTCTGCCCAGTACAGCGTGTTGAGCTGAGCGGTTCCAGAAACACGGCCATCGGTGACCCATGCCTTGGCCGAGCGGCACCTACCGGTGTGGCTGCAACGAGTGCTGGAACTCCTCTTGCATGTTCTATGACAGACAACATAAGTTACCGACAGGTAGCCCATCCGTTCGCGGAGGCCACGTCATCGTCGGGAGGTGCAGGGCAGGTGAGTCCGCGCAGGAGTAAAAGCCGTGACCGGATGATCCTCAGCGCCGCCGCGCTGCTGCGTGAGTACGGGGCGAGCGCGACCAGCATCGACCGGGTCCTCGCCCACAGCGGAGCCCCCCGGGGCTCGGTGTATCACCACTTCCCCGGCGGGCGGGCGCAGCTCATCGACGAGGCGGTGGCGTTGGCGGGGGACTTCATCGCGGGCCTGATCGATGCCGCCATACAGGCGGACGATCCGGTGAAGGCTGTCGACGCGTTCTTCGTGCTGTGGCGCCACCGACTCGTGGAGAGCGGGTTCAGAGTCGGATGCCCCATCGTGGCGGTGGCCGTCGAGACCAATGACGACGCACCCCAGCTCGCCCGCTCTGCCGCTGCCGTCTTTGCTCGCTGGCAGGAAGCCCTCGCAGGACTCCTCGTCCAGCACGGGTTGACCGAGGAGCGCAGCCGCCGGCTCGGCGCCTTCATCATCGCCGCGGTCGAAGGCGCGGTGATCATGTGCCGGGCCGAGCAGAGCACCGCCCCGATCGAGGCAGCCGCCGCCGAGATCCACGACCTACTCCTCTACGCCCTGCGTGACCGCCCGGGCGCTGGATCCGGGCCCCGGCCCGAGGCGTAGCTCGCAGACCTTGACCCACGTCAGATCAGTAACGAAGGAGTTCGCTATGCCCTCGCTCGACCGCCACGACAATGTCCTCGTCCTCGACCTCGGGGACGGAGAGAACCGCTTCCACCCCGACTGGCTCACCGCCGTCGGCGCCGCGCTCGACGAGGTGGAAAGGGCGGAAGGCCCTCGCGCCCTGGTCACCGCCGCTACCGGCAAGTTCTACTCGAACGGGCTCGACCTGGACTGGCTGTTCGCCCACGCGGACCAGCACCAGGACTACGTCGTATCCGTCCACGAGCTGTTCGCGCGGATGCTGTCGCTGCCGGTCATCACGGTGGCCGCCCTGCAGGGGCACACCTTCGCCGCCGGCGCGATGTTCTCCCTCGCCCACGACTTCCGGGTGATGCGCGCCGACCGCGGCTACTGGTGTCTGCCCGAAGCCGACATCAACATCCCCTTCACCCCCGGCATGGCTGCCCTCATCCAGTCCCGGCTAGCCCCGCAGACCGCGCACACGGCCATGCTCACGGCCCACCGCTACGGCGGCACCGACGCCGCGGCCGTCGGTATCGTCGACCAGGCCGTCGCCGAGGATGTCGTGCGCTCCACCGCGATCGAGATCGCCCAGGCACAGGTGAACAAGGCCGGGGACACCCTGGGCACCATCAAGGCCCGGATGTACGCCCCGGCCCTGACCACCCTGCGCGACACCACCAGCCCGCTCGGCTGACCAGCACGTCCCCGCGTCCCCGGATGCATACCTTGAGGGCGCGGGCCGCCCCAGCTGCCTACCGCATATGGAGACAGGGCCCATGATCACCGACACCGCCTGGCACAAGAGCGCCTGCATCCTGTGCGAGAACAACTGCGGCATCCAGATCCAGACCGATGGCCGCCGCTTCACCAAGATCCGCGGCGACAAGGACCATGTCGCCACCGCCGGCTACACGTGCAACAAGGCCCTGCGCCTGGACTACTACCAAAACGGCGGCGCCCGCCTCATCACGCCCCTGCGCCGGGAGGCGGACGGCAGTTTCACCCCCATCGACTGGGACACCGCCGTCCGCGAGATCGCTGCCCGGCTGAGAGCCGTGCGCGACACCCACGGCGGGGAATCGATCTTCTATTACGGCGGCGGCGGACAGGGCAACCACCTCGGTGGCGCCTACAGCGGCGCCCTGCTGCGCGCTCTTGGTGCCCGCTATCGCTCCAACCCTCTCGCCCAGGAGAAGACCGGCGAGGGATTCGTCGACGCCCATCTCACCGGTGGTCACACCACCGGCGACTTCACCCGCGCTGAAGTCTCGCTCTTCCTCGGCAAGAACCCCTGGCAGTCCCACGGCGTTCCGCGCGCCCGCACCGTGCTCAAGGACATCGCCAAAAACCCCGCCCGCACGATGATCGTCGTCGACCCGGTCCGCACCGAGACGGCCGACCTCGCCGACATCCACCTGCAGGTCAAGCCAGGCACCGACGCCTGGTGCCTGGCCGGTCTCCTCGGCGTCCTGGTCCAGGAAGACCTCCTCGACCACGCCTTCCTCACCGCCCGCACCACCGGCGCCAGCGCCGTAATGGCCCAGCTGAAGGCAGTGGACGTCGCCCGCTGCGCGCGGACCTGCGGCGTGGACGAGGACCTGCTGCGACAGGCGGCCCGCGTCATCGGCACCGCCTCAAGCGTCTCGACGTACGAGGACCTGGGCGTCCAGCAGGGCCCCAACAGCACGCTGGTGTCCTATCTCAACAAGCTGACCTGGCTGCTCACCGGGAACTTCGCCAAACCCGGTGCCATGCAGCCGCACTCGTGGATCGCCCCGCTGGCCCGCTACTCCACCAGCCCGCGCCGCACCCCCGTCACCGGCGCGCGGATGCCCGGCGGCCTGGTTCCCTGCAACGTCATCGCCGAGGAGATCCTCACCGACCATCCCGACCGGTTCCGGGCGATGATCATCGAGTCGTCCAACCCGGCGCATTCCCTGGCCGACTCCGCCGCGTTCGCCCGGGCGCTCGCCGCGCTCGACCTGGTCGTCGTCATCGACATCGCCCTGACCGAGACCGGCCGGCAGGCCGACTACGTCCTTCCCGCCGCCTCCCAGTTCGAGAAGTGGGAAGCGACGTTCTTCACCTTCGAGTTCCCCCACAACACCTTCCACCTCCGCGCCCCGGTCCTCGACCCGCTGCCCGGCACCCTGCCCGAACCCGAGATCTACGCCCGCCTCGTCCGCGAACTGGACGCCGTCCCCCGCGGCAGGCTCACCGCGCTGCGAATGGCGGCCCGCCTGGGCCGCACCCCGTACAAGCTCACCTTCGCCGCCCTGGCCGTCGTCGACAGGTCCACCGTCGCCATGGCCCCGCACCTGCTGTACGAGACCCTCGGTCCCACCCTCCCCGACGGGGCCCGCCCCGCCTCCGTGCTGTGGGCGCTGGCGCAGCGCATTGCCAAGAAGTACCCGGCCGCGATGCGCCGAGCCGGACACCGAAGCGCCGACGCCCTGTTCGACGCGATGCTGGAGGGCCGGTCCGGGATCACGTTCACCGAGGACGAGTATGCCGACGCCTGGGACTACGTCCCCCATCCCGGCCACCGCATCCCGCTGCCCATCGCCGAACTCCTCGGCCTCCTCGCCGACCTGGACTCCACCCCGGCCGTCCACACCACCGAGGAGTTCCCCATCGTCCTGGCCGCCGGCCAGCGCCGGGCCTTCACCGCGAACACGATCTTCCGCGACAACACCTGGCGCAAGCGCGACGCCCAGGGCACACTGCGCGTCAGTCCCCACGACGCCGAACAGCTCGGCCTGCTCGACGGCGCCCCCGCACGAATCACCACGAGCCGCGGCACGGCTCAGGCACTCGTCGAGATCGACGACCGCCTGCAACCCGGCCACGCAGCCCTGCCCAACGGTTTCGGCCTCGACCTGCCCACCCAGGACGGCGGCACCGAACGCACCGGCGTCGCCCTGAACACCCTCACCGACCTCACCTGGCGCGACCCCATCGCCGGAACCCCCTGGCACAAGCACGTCCCCGCCCGCATCGAGCCCCTTCCCGCCTGACGAACACGCCGCCTCCCCGGCGGCGGCACCACCAGCACCCTGCAAGGAGAACGCCCTGTGACCACCACCGACTTCGCTGCTATGACCGGCCTGGAACTGATGCGCTGGGTACAGACCGAACGGCCCACCGACATCCCCTCCATCGGCCGCCTGCTCGGCATGCGCTTCGACGAGGTTGACCACGGCCGCATCGTCATCTCACTCGACACCCGACCCGACTTCGCCAACCCCCTCGGCACTGTCCACGGCGGCATCGCTGCCACCCTCCTCGATTCCGCCATGGGCTGCGCCGTCCACACCACCCTCCCCGCCGGAACCGGCTACACCACCCTCGAACTCAAGGTCAACTACATCCGCGCCGCCCGCATCGACGGCCAGACCCTCACCGCCACCGGCACCGTCATCCACGCCGGCCGCCGCACCTACATCGCCGAAAGCAAGGTGCTCGACGACCAGGGCAAGCTCGTCGCCCATGCCACCACCACCTGCATGATCCTTTAGGTCACACGTTGAGGTCGGCTTTACCTGCCAGGAGGGTTACGTTCCCCGTGGACCATCGGCAGCTGAGGTTGCGGGGGCAGCGCGTGGACGATGACAGCGCGCTGCCCGAGCTGCTGGCGCAGGAGCTGGTTCTCGACGGTGGCCTGGTGCAGGGGCGCCGACGAGAGCGCGTCGATGTCAGCCTTATGCTGGGCAATCTTGTCGGCGTCCGCAGCGCGCAACTCTTTGAGCCGCCGGATCTGCCATGCAACCGCCGTTCGGCGTCCGGTTGTCTGCCCGCGGGCGCGGTCCTCGTCGTAGAACTCGTTCTTTAGGTCCGTATGACGATGGGTGAGTGCATTGCGGGGAACCTGAGCCTCGGCCGCGAGCGCGGCGTTCGAGTGCTCGGACGTGCCGCCCAGGATGCGGTCCAGCGGTGCGTATACGCGATCGCGCTCATCAAGGGCTGGACTCATGCGGGCGGCTCCTGCAGATGATTTCGGTCCTGATCATGGCGGTTGGACAGCTCCGCAGTTGGCCGGCGCGCCGAACCAGCCGGTCGGCAAGCGGTCCGGACAATGCCTCGAACGCAGCCTGCTTCTCCAGGGCCCGGACGTGTTGCCGGAGCTGCTCGGCACGGCGGGGGGTGCGTGCAAACTTTGCGCACGACGGCTGGCATCGGTCCAGCCGAGGGGCGTCAGCGGCATCGAGCCGGTGACACAGCGCCCGGTCCCGGTTGTAGAGACACATCAGGAAGGACCGCGGGTTGTCGTAGATGGTCAGGGCGGGGTTGCCCAGAATGTCGCAGGCCCGGTGGTGGGTGCGGATCGATCCGGCGAACGTCGGGACCTGAGCGGCGACGTGGATCGACGCCGCGCGGCGGGCCCGGAGATTCCTGCCGCGTGATGAAATCGTCGTGGAGGGCGGGAAGGGTGTAGGCGGTGGCCCGAGCGGTCTCGTATCGAGGAGTTCGCGGATGCCGTCGCGGCCGCGGGTCGCGTAGCCGGCGCCCGTCGCGGTGCGGAGGTGCCCACACTGGACGGCCAGCGCCACCAGGCTGCCGGAGCAGCGGGCGATGTGCCAGGCCAGCGTCCATCGGAACCGGGCGGTGCCGATCGCTCCGTGCGGGTCTCGTGGGGGCGGGCCCACGCGGTGAAGTCCTCGATGCGGTGGCGCATCGTGTACTTCACCGACCCCGACCACCTCACGCGCCGGCTACGACACGGCCTCCGCCAGATCCGATACCGCGGCGACATCATCGACGGATGCCTCACCGCAACCGGCCTCACACTCACGACACCACGCTTACAACCTCAGTAGTTCCTGGGCCACCCTCACCCGGTCGGCCGGATCAATCTGGGTAGCGGCCCGCGGACTTGCGCAGCAGCCCGGCCGCGACCTTGCCGGCGACCTCATCGTCACGGGTGAGGTCGGTGACGGTCTGGACCTTCTCCTCGACGCTGACGGGGCGGTCGACGCGTTGCTCGACCAGGCGTTTCGCTCTATCGGTGGTTCACCCACGCCAGCCAGACCGGTTGAACGGAGAATCCTCTGTCGGAGCCCACCGCTCGTTCTGATCGCTGATAGAGGCCATGATGCGCTGAACGCTGAACGCGACGCCATCCTTGCGCTTGCCTTCCAGCTAGCGGGAGGCGACCCACCGCCAGTCCGTCACCGTCGGGGCAGCGACCCGATGTCGTCGATGAACAGAGCCGGCCATCTCCCGACGGTGAACAGGTCATCGGTGCCGTTGGGCATCCATCCGCCCGCCGGCCTCATCGGCTCGACCGCCAACGCCTGCTCCCCCAGGGCGAACCGGGCCCGCGCGACCAGCTCGCGGGCCTCGGTCACGATCTGCTCGTAACGCAACCTGGTGATGTTCCCGACTCGTTCCGGCATCGACTTCCACCACCCCTCGCCCAGGACAGGACTAGCCACCAGACGGTGTCTCACAGTGAGTCCAGCCACGCCCGAACCAGAATGGCGCGGCCGTGACCGACGGCGACAGAGGCAGACCAGGGACGCGCGAGGCGTCCACCAGGGCGGGGTTCACCACTTCTGTAACAGAACACAAACCCCCGCCCTGCGGCGGTTGGCCAGCCACCGGGAGGCCGCCCACCGGGCCGACATCAGCGTGCTGAACTGCAGACTGATGTCTTCGGTCAGTCGCGTCAACGACGTCTCCACCGATCACTCGGGGTCCACCTGCCGCGGGCCGCCGCGCTCGCGCATCGGCTCGATCTCCAGAACGCGGTGTCCGCGTGTTTTTTGCTGTTCGACCACGTCCCGCAGCTCGGTTGCGATCTGGGTCGTAGCGGAAGAGGGCCACTCCCCCGAAGCTGTCGATCTCCGCTGGCACTGCGGTACCACCACCGAACACGGGCAGACGCGACCTGCCTGTACTGTGCCGCAAATGTTTCCACGTGTCTTCCGGTGCGGATGGCGAGATAGGGGCGCGATTCACAGGCCGGGATCATCACGCAGTTTCGGCAAGTTCAATCGGGGTCGGCCCGGTGGAGCACTGATAGGTCAGGCGCGCGCAACACCGGCACATCGAGCAGTGATTACTCTTTCGCTTAGACGGCTCGGACCCAAAAATATCCACAGGGAAGAATTTTGGGATATCCCCGACTGGAAGGCAAATCATGAGCATACTGCGCGCCGCGCGAAGCAAATTCCTCATGCCGGTCGGAGCGGCGGCGATTATGGCACTTGCTTCTCCCCTGGCAGGAGCAGCGCACGCAGCCGGGCCCACCTGCACGTACAACGCACTTGTCTCTTCCAGCGCACCGGGGCTGACCGCCACAGTCTGCATCGAGCGGTCCGGCCAGTACGCGCGAGGCTCCGTGTGGGTACAGAATTCCGGGAAGACCGCGGTGTACGTCAAGGCCGACGCTCACACCGACGACGGCGGCAGCAACGGCGTCACCGAGGGATGGGTATCGCCAGGGACGACGCTGTACGACGTCGGCAACTGGGTGGCGGACTTCGACGCCGCCGCCGAGCGGGGCCATGCCATGATCGACTACTACACCGGAAGCTGGGGTTGGACCGTGATCGACTCTCCTCTTGGATAGTGCACGGACGATAGGAGCACCGAGGGGCGTGCCGACCGCTTCCCGCCCGTTCCGGTTTCTAAGACCGTGTCCTATGTGGCGAGGCGTCGTTGAAGTCGGTATGGGGCGGGGTACTTGGAGTTGGATTGTTCCGGACGGGTTGTGGGAGATCGCGGAGCCGTTGATCCCACCGTCAAAGGTGCGGTCGCAGGGCGGCGGGACGCAGGACAC
>NZ_JBHXSY010000096.1:0-7249 GCF_042715295.1 Streptomyces sp. NPDC058701
CGTGCGGGGGGGTTTAGTTGGGGCGGGGGGGGGCGGAGTTGGTCGGGGCCGGCTGGGCTGGGGGGCCCACCCTTTCGGGGGGCGGGGCCGGCCGGGGCCCAGGCCCGGCCTGCCGCGTCTGCGGCCGGTCCGGTGGTGGCGCTCTCGGAGGAGTGGGCGCGCCGCCCGCGAGGCGCGCCGGCGCCTGACCGGGGAAGAACCGCGAGGAAGGGGAACTGATCGGGATGAGGGGGAGGACGCCCCGGACCGGTGTGAGCTGGCGGGTTCGGAGGCGACCGCTGTCCTGTCCCGGATAACTGTTGGCATGGTGGGGCTCTGACCTGCTGTGCTTGCGGTTGAGCGGAACGAAGGTGCTCTCCGTCCCGTTCAAGGGCAGGCAGCTGTCTCTATGGCGTGCTCGGAAGTTCACTGATTGGCTCGGAGGTCTCATGCCCCTGCAGATGGAACTGATCGCGATAACACTCGATTGCCCTGATTCACTGGCTCTGGCGGCGTTCTATCAACAGGCCACGGGATTTGAACCACACCCGAAGTCGGATGCCGAGTTCGCCGGTCTCAACCGCGAGGACGGACTCTTCATCGGCTTCCAGCGGGTCGAGGACTACCGGCCTCCGAGTTGGCCTGGCCAGACCGTTCCCCAGCAGCTTCACATCTGCTTCAAGGTCGCGGAGAGTCTGGACGAGGCCGAGGCCCGGCTGTTGGAACTGGGTGCGGACAAGCCGGATTACCAGCTGCATGGGGACAAGGCACGGGTCCTTACCGACCCTGCTGGGCATCCCTTTTGTATCGTCACGCACTGATTTGGCGTTCTCGTCGCGATGAGTGTGGCTATGCCGTCGGGGTCGCCGAGCCGATATTCGAGCTCCGCAGCCGTTGACCCGACGGTTCCTGCCTACACATCGCAGAGACTGGACACCGCCGGCTCGCTGCCGAGCCGCAGGGCACGCCATTCCGCCGCCACAGCCGCCCCCGAACGCCTCATGTGCGCGATATGTACGCTTCACGGGGTTGGGCGGCCCGTACGGCGCCCCGTCCGGGCCCCGCAAGTAGCCCCGCTACCGCGCCCACTTCACGGAGTTCGGCGAGCGCGGCCAGCTGCGCCGGTCGGGCCGATCGCAGTCGGCCTCTCGGGAGATGTAACCGCGCACGATGGCCTTCTACGGGCTTCCCGGTGTTCGTGCTGGGCTGCATTCCACGATCTCGCGGGCTGCGCGCAGTTTGCTGGGGTGGTCTCCGAGCAGTCTGGTGGTGATCAGGATTGCCAGGAGGATGCTGACGTCCTGGTCCTTCAGGTGCTGTTGCACGGTGTCCATGTCGGTGCCCGTCGCGAGCAGCCGTCGGCATTCGTCGATGTGCTTGGCGGCCTGCTGCGCGACTTCAGGCGACAGTCCGCCGACGTTGTTGAGGAGTTCTTCCAAGGTGGTGCTGGGCATGGGGGGATTCTCGCAGCGGTTCTCTGTCGTCTCTACGCGTTTCGACCGGACCCTGATCTACCTGGCCCACTCAACCCCGAGTTCGGCGAGCGCGGCCAGCTGCGCCCGGTCGAGCTTGTCGCGTCGGGCCTTGGTGTTGGTGATCCATACGCCCAGCTTCACGACGACCGGCTCCGCCTCGCCCTCGATCGCGATCTCCTCGCCGTGGCCGCGGGGGACGGGTCGGTCGGTGCCTTCCCGTTCGACCCACTGGGTGAGGGCGGTCAGGCCCCGCTGGAACGCCTGCTGCGCCTTGGACGGCCCCTTCACCCCGCCACCCGTGCCCGCGGCCGCGGCCACCGGGGCGGGGGCCGGGGCCTGGGCCGCCTGTACGCCGAGCGCGGTCAGCCGTTCCTGCTGCTCGGCGGAGAGCCGCGCCCAGTCGCGTGCCTGCCGCGTGAGCCACCTGCCGAGGTCGTCGCCGTCGAAGAGCACCCCAGGCGCGATCGCGGGGAGCCGGCCGTCGGCCTCCGTCTCGGCGAGCTGGGCAAGGACCTGGTGGTGGCGTTGCCAGTCGAGCGGCCACGGGCACGCCCAGTCCGGGTCGATCGCGGCCAGCTGCTGCGCGCGGGTGCGGGCCCGCTCCTCGTTCTTCCCGAGGCCGCCGGCGCGTCGGAGGTTGGCAATGAGCTGTCCGATCGCGAGCTGCTCGCCGTCCTCGCCCCAGACGGCGTCCTGCCGGGGCGCCAAGTGCCCGTGGGCCCGCCGGTACGAGCGGAGACCGGCGAGCTTGGTCTCCCACGCCTCCTCACCCGGCTCCCACACCATCCCGGCCTCCGGCGCGTCGAGGAGGGTTCTGCGCCGCTCCTCCAGCTCCCCGGCCCGCAACACCTTCCGCTGCTGGTGCACCCACCGCCCGAGCGGGAACGCCTCCGTCACCCCGACCGCGGTCTCCACGTCATAGGGGACCGCGTACAGCCCGGTGATCCCGTGCTCGGCCCGCCATCGCAGCAGGGCCTGGTAACCCTCCAGCCAGACCAGGGATTCGGGCCGGTAGACGCGGGTCCGCAGGAATGCGGCGATGGTCGCGGGGTCGCGCGGGCTGGAGAAGTGCAGCAGCGCCGACTCGGCCGCGGCGCCGGTACCGTCCTGCTCCTGACCCGCGCCGCCCTCCCCTGCCCCTGCCCCGGCGCCGGCCGCGGCGCTGGTGATCCGGCCGTCCTCGTCCCGCTGGATGTGGACCTGCCGCTCGTGCCGTCCCCGGGACAGGGCCCGGGAGGCGAGTTGCTCGACGAGGCGGGCATCGTGCGAGCGCAGGCCCTGAAGCACAGCGACCAAGGGTGCAAACGACGCCGAGGCGACCATGTCGCCGGGATCCTCACCCCGCTCCAGGAACACCGGCACGATGATCCGCGCGACCTTCGTGGTCCCGTCCGGGTTGGGGCGGAGCGCCCTGCCGATGTTCTGCACGATCTCCACCTGCGACCCACGGGTGTCCGCGAAGCAGATCGCCTCCACTCCCCGCTCGCCGGTGATGTCCACGCCCTCGCCGAGGACGCGTACAGACGCGAGGAACGCCCGGTGGACCCGCCGCCCCCCGGCGTTGATGCCGTTGGCGAACTGGCGCAGGGTCTCGCGGCGCTCGGCGACGAGGTGGTCCCCGCACAGCCACGCCGCCCACACCCGGTCCGGAGGGACGTGGCGGCCGGCCTCGAGCTCGTACGGTTCGGCGCCGATCGAGGAGCGGGGGAGGAGCGCCGCCTGCTCCAGGGCCGCCTCAGCTACCCCGCTGTCCGTGCCTGCCGCGGTGTACAGCTCGGCCGCGGTCTCGGGCAGCTTCGCGGCGAACGCGGCGGCTTCCTCGACCCGCTGGTGGAACGTCATGACGGTCTTGAGGTTGTGCCGCGTCGCGTGCTCCAGCAGCGCGGCCTGGAGAAGGGCCAGGCGCCGGCCCCGCAGCGCGTCCTCGGAGATTCCGAGGACGGGGTCGGGGTCGCGGATCTCGAGGACATCGATCTCGAACCCAGCCAGGATCCCGCGCTCGATCGCCTCCGACAGGCCGAGCTCGGCCCCGGGGAGCCAGGCCCCATACGTGCCGTCCGGGTCATCGGCCATGCTCGCGATCTCCGACTCAAGCCCGCCCGCGCCCTTCCGCGGCCGCGGGGCGGCGAGGATGCGCGGGGTGGCGGTCATGTAGAGCCGGAAGGCGGCCGGGATCCGGGCGTTGTCGTGGATCGCCGCCCACGCCCGCCCCAGATCCCCCGCGGTCGAGTGCGCCTCGTCCACGACCGCGAGGTCGAACGGCGCCATCACCTGCCCGTACAACCGCTCCCCGCCCGCCAGCGCCGCCTCCAGCGGCCCCCGCACCTTCCCCCCGCCCACCGGGCCCTCGATGTCCTCCCGGTCCACCAGCGAGGCGTACGTGGCGAACACGACGACCGGCCCCGCCCCGGCCCACAGGGCGAGCTGGATCGGGTTCGTGGTCGTACGCACCCCGAGCTGCTCCAGGACCGCGTCGTTCTCCAGCGAGCACACCGCGACCATCGGCGCCCGGTGCCCGACCCTGCGCCACGCCTGCGCGGTCTGCACGAGGAGATCCAGGGTCGGCACGGTGACGAGGATCCGCCCGCCCGGGAAGCACTCCAGCGCGGACGCGGCGGCCATGACCGTCTTCCCCGAGCCGGTCGCCGACACGATCGTGCCCCGGACCCCATGAGCGGGCACAGAAGATCTTGCAGAGAATCCAACCCATTTCCGGAACGCCGACTTCTGGGCAACCTGGTGTTCCCTGAGTTGAATCACAGACATTCTCCTGGCCTTCCAATCACTAATTCCGGCGGGTTTTCAGACGGCCGCGGGTCATCGCGACGGCGAGAGCGGCGGCACGGACACCGTGCCATCCCCGCCCACCACGACCCGCTCGGCGAGCTGCGCCAGGACTTCGACGGGCCGCAGCCCGGCCCAAGCGGCCGCCGCCCGGATCAGCCGGCCGGAGCCTGCGGACAGCCACAGCTCCGCCCGCAGCTCATCTTGTTCGTCCTGCCGCCGAACCAGCTGCGCAGCATGCCCGGACAGGACCCCTTGCCGCCGCTCATCACGCTCCCGCGCCCACTCGCAGCCCTGGACATCCCGCTCCGGCTCGTACGCGTCCCGCCCGGAGGCGTCCATCAGGAGACTGACGCGCCGCCACTTCCGGTGCTTCGCCGCCCAGACCGCGGCCAGCCGCTCCGGCTCCGACCCGTACTCGGCAAAGGCCCCGTCGACCAGGGCCCGTTCCGTCTCCCGCTCCCTGGCTGCGGCCTCCGCGATCCGCTCCGCAACCCCAATCCCGCGCCACGTCGTCAGCACTCCACATGCCCGCCGAGTCCTTTCCAGAAAAAGTATGCCGCCGAGACAATCTGAGGCGGATGCCTCATGTTTTCGCCAACGGTACATGCTGCATCTGTCTGATGCAGTTGCTGCACCGGAACCCACACGAACGAGCGGCCCGGCAGGGCCGAAGCACGCAAGGGGACGTTGTGCCGGTTCCTGCTGAAGCTGCGGGATCTGCTGAAGAGCGGTTCACGGGCTGCTTCCGGGTAGACGTGCGGCAGGCGGTGACGTTGCCGTTCGAGGGATGCGAGGGGGCGTGGTGATGGACGCTGCGAAGTGGTCGGTGGACCGTGAACGCCTGGCGCAGTGGGTTCCTGAGGGTGCGCGGATGAGGGCCGGCTGCGCCGTGACCTACGGACGCTCGTTGTGGGGTCTGGTGCCCCGGCGGGCGTCCCTCCTGCTGACCGACCGCCGCGTGCGAGTGCTGCGCCACCGAGGTAATGACCTCCTTTATTGGATACGCGGCATCTGGTTCGAGATGATGCGCGGCGAGGCCACAGCGGTCCGCGGAAATCCGCAGGTACAGGTGGAATTAGACAAGGGCCAGGAGGTCGAGTCACACCGGCGTGACGGCGGGGTTGAGCGCCTGCTGATCAGTCAGTGGGATGAGGTACACGCCGAAGCCCTGTACGAGGCGTTCCCTTCCCCGGAACCGGGCCCGCAATGAAGCGATCGCAGCCCCAGGGCCGTGTGTTGGCCTACGGACTGGGCAGTTGGAAGGTGTGACTTCACTCTTCGTGGTTGCCTCCGAGTTGGCGCGAGACAGGCCGGATGGGCCTCCGTGGTTCAAGTGGGCGTTCCTGGGGGTGTGGGCTGCCCTGCTTCCGGTCGTCCTCTACAAACTGCATCAACACGGTTACTTCAGAAGACGACGCTGACCCCCTACAGCAGCAGCAAGCGCGACCACCCCTGGTCGATGGGAAGGCCCCCGCGGGGGCCGGATGTCGAGGTCCCGGCCGTACGATTTCCGGTGTGATCCGTCCTCTCTCAGGTCCTCTCACATGGAGGTACCCCTTCGCTGCATTCGTGCTGACTCTCCTGATAACCACCTGCTGGTACGGGCTACAGCCGGTCTACCCGGATTGCGTTTACGGCTTCTTCAGCAGTGCCGCGGAGCCGGTAGATCCGAACGAGGCCTACCAAAGGGCAATCGAGTCTGGACAGTGCGAGCCGTCCCACGCCCGCTGGACCACCTGGAGTGGCTGACGACCCACAGCAGCAGCAAGCCCCGTCACCCTCTCATTAGCCAGCCGCCCGCGAAGCGGGCCCAGGACCGGAGAGCGCAGTGAACCGGGTGCGCAGCGGCCGACTGCAGCACCTGGGCGACCCCGGACCCTGATGTTTCACGAGAGGCTGGATCATGGTCCTGCCGCGAGGTGAACCCGCGGTGTGGTTTCCGGGCGGGGGTGGCGTGTTGCTGGATGGGATCGAGTTGTGGCTGCGCAAGGTAGCAGGACCACTGCTCATGAGCCTGATGCTGTGCGGGTGGGGGATCGCCAGGGAGGAACGATGGCTCATCTGGCGGGTGGCGGCTGTGACGTGCGGCCTGGCCATGATCGGAGTGTGTCTGAAGGAGACCTGGAGACTGATACGCGACCAGGAGCCGGCCAAGGCCCGGCTGGACCGCCTGGAAGCCCAAGAGCCGCAGGACCAGACCCAGCCCCCGCCTCACCGTAGCCAGCCGCCCGCGTAGCGAGCCCAAGGCCCGGGGAGCGCAGCGGAAGATCTCACTGGCCAGCCGGTGACCCACGGTCACTCCCGAAGCGCAGTGCAGGGGATGACCGTGGGCGGGCTCCCGATATCGCCCCGTGCAACCTTTGTAGGGCCCGGATGGTCTTGGGGGTGATGAAGGATTCTGATGCGATAGCTGTTGTGGCAGCGCTGTACGAGGTGCACCGTGCGCTTCCTTTTCCTCCTGGTCTTGCCGGTGCGGACAGGGCGGGCTTCGACCTGGTGATGGTCGATGCGGACATTGCCGGCTGTGTCCATACCTGGTTGGTCAATGGCGGCACTCTTGATGAATGGCGTTACAGGATCCTGTACTGGCGTGGGTCGCAGCTTGAGCAGATCCTGCCTGTCCTGAGGCCGGGTGACAGTCCGACCTACTGGGCCAGGCTCTTCCGGATGGCTGAACTCGTGGCAGTGACGGACCTCAGGCCCAAGGAGTCCTATCCGCCTGAACCATGGACACCGATGCCCCCCGAAACCCCCTGACCTAGCCAGCCGCCCGCGAAGCGGGCCCAGCCTGGAGCGCAGCGGAAGGCCTCACCGGCCGCGCGCAGCGCGGCCGGTGACCCTCGGTCAACCCCGAAGCGCAGCGCAGGGGATGACCGAGGGAGTGTGGGAGAGCGCAGCGAACCCACACCAGGCCGAAGCGCAGCGTAGGCCAGCCCCACCCGAAGGGTGGGCGCCCGGAGCGCAGCGCAGGGCTTCCCTTGCACTCCGCGCAGCGGAGTGGTACCCGC
>NZ_JBHXSY010000097.1:0-6998 GCF_042715295.1 Streptomyces sp. NPDC058701
GTGGTGCGGTGGTGCGGTGGTGCGGTGGTGCGGTGGTGCGGTGGTGCGGTGGTGCGGTGGTGCGGTGGTGCGGTGGTGCTGTGGTCGGGTGCTGTGCTGCCGTGGTGTTGCCGGTGGCCGGTTGCCGGTTGCCGGTGGCCGGTGGGTGTGGGCCGTGGGCCGGGATTGGCTGGTGGCCGTGGGTTGGGGTTGGGGGTGTGGGAGGTGGTGGGCGGGGTGGGTCTGGGGTGGGGCGGTGGTGTGGTGGGTGGGTGGGGTGTTGGAGCGGTGGTGTGGGTGCGGGTGCGGGTGGGTGTGGGTGCTGGTGGGTGTGGGTGTGGGTGTGGGTGCTGGTGGGTGGGTGTGGGTGGGTGGGGTTAGGGGTGGGTGGTGACGGTGGAGTGGAAGATGGTGCGGTCTTGCTGGTGGCCGGTGATGTCGATGCGGCCGGGGGTGGTGGTGGGGGTGGCGTCGATCCAGCAGGGGGTGTCGAGTTCGGCGTAGTGGTGGAAGCGGGTGGCGATGGAGGCGGGGGTGTAGGTGCCGGGGGGGTGGAGGGCGGTGGCGGCTTGGCGGGCGGCTTCGATGAGGACCATGCCGGGGTGGTGGTCGTTGGCGTGTTCGAAGAGGATGGGGTGGTCGAGGTCGGGGTTGAGCTGCCAGCGGCGGGGGTGGTCGGTGGGGGCGAGGACGACGTCGAGGGGGAGGATCCGGCCGGTGGTGGCGGGGGGCAGGGGGGTGCGGCGGGGGAGGGGTCGGGTTAAGCCGTTCTGGCCGTGGTCGCCGCGGAGTCTGCGGTAGGTGGAGGGGGCGACGCAGGAGAAGGTGGCGGTGCCGCGGGCGACGGGTTCGCCGCTGCGGTGGATGGTGACTTCGAGGTGGCCGGAGAAGCGGTTGCCCTTCCAGCCGAAGCCGGTGCAGGAGGCGTGGATGGCGAGGTCGCTGGGGCCGCGGCCGATGCGCAGGCGTTCGGGCCGGGAGGTGAAGTCCAGGCTCCAGAGCAGGACGTTGTGGCCGAGGGGGACGCCGTAGACGGCGTGGCAGAGGTAGAGGCCGGTCTGTCTGACGGTCTCGCCGGCCTGGACGGGGTCGTGGCTGGTGCCGTCGGCGCTGGTGAAGAACGTGTGGGCGCGGGGCCACTGCCCGGTCAGGAGGAAGGTGTCCTCGCCGGTGCGTTCGCAGCCGGTGAGGAACACCTCGGCCAGCGAGCTGCGGTGGACGTACTCCCGGGGGACGGTGGTGGTCAGGCCCGGTACTTCGTTGCAGCGTGTCCAGGTGTGCCCTGTTTCGGGCTGGGGGAGGACGGGTGGGTGCGTCTGGATCGTCAGCATGGTCATGGACATCTCCCGCGGAACCGTTTGACGGATGGGACGGGTTGCTCACGCGATTCGCAAGATACGGACTCTCCGGTTTTGTTTGCAAGGTCCGAGCGGGGTGCGGATGTCGCCCGCCGGCCGGGGCCGGTGCCGGCCGGCGGGGGCGGCGGGAGGCGGGCGTGACGCCGACCAGCGGATATCGGGGCGGGAGGCACCGGCCGTGCCGCCAGGCCCGCGGCTCCAAGTGAGAGCCGTTCCTCCGGTCGTATGCGCCGGTCCGACAGGGTGTCGGCACGCGCCGTTCAGACAGCGGCCGTCCGCCGGGCCCCGGGGGGCGGCGGCGCGGCGGGCCGGGTCCGGCAAACCATTGGCAGGGGGGGTGGGTCGGTGTAAGACTCGGGGCCGCCGCCGGTAACTTAAGAACCGGATGGGCGGTTTTTTAAACAGGGTGTTGACCACCCGGTACACCCTGTCGCCGCCGTCCATCCTGGAGAGCTCCCAGATGAACCGTCAGTGCCCGATGGCGATCGATCTTTCCGGTGCGCAGATGCACGCCGAGGCGGCCCGTTTCCGCGAGCAGGCGCCGGCGGTGCCGGTGCTGCTGCCGGGAGGGGTCGGGGCGTGGGCGGTGACCCGCCACGCGGACATCCGCCGCCTGCTGGTCGATCCGCGGGTCTCCAAGGACGCTTACCGGCACTGGCCCGCGTGGGCCGCGGGGGAGGTCGCCGGCGAGTGGCCGCTGGCGATCTGGGTGTCGGTGCAGAACATGATCACCGCGTACGGGGAGGAGCACGCGCGCCTGCGCCGGCCGGTGGCCGCCGCGTTCACCTCGCGGCGGGTCGCCGCGATGCGGCCCCGTGTGGAGGAGGTCGTCACCGGGCTCCTGGACCGGCTCGAGGCGCTCCCGCCGGGCCGGGTGGTGGACCTGCGGGGGGAGTTCGCGCACGAGCTGCCGACCCGGATCGTCTCGGAGCTGTTCGGGATACCGGAACGCTGGTGGGCACCCCTCCACAAGATCATCAAGGCGTTCTTCGACACGGCGATCACCGCCGAGGACGCCCAGCGCAACGCGGCCGACCTCCACGTCACCATGGCCGGCCTGGTCGCCTACCGGCGCGAGCACCCCGGCGACGACATGACCAGCGCCCTGATCGCCGCCCGCGACGCCGCCGCCCGGTCCGGGACCGCCGCCACCGGTGCTGACGCCGCCACCGGTGCTGACGCCGCCGGGGCCGGGGCCGCCGCTACCGGTGGTGACGCCGCCGCGGGGTCCGGGACCGCCGCCGCCGCCGCCGCCGGGGCCGGGGCCGCCGCTACGGGTGGTAGCGCCGGGGCCGGGACTGACGGCGGCGGGGGTGCCGGTTCCGGTGAGGCCGGGGCCGGGGCCGGGGTGGGGGGTGCGGTGGCCGGGGCGGCGGGCTGTCCCGTCGGCGGGCGGGCCGGGGCCGGTGGGCCCGGCGTGCAGGGTGCGGGTGGGGCGGGGGAGCGGTTCAGTGAGAAGGAGCTCGTCGACAACCTGATCCTGCTCTTCACGGCCGGATACGAGACCTCCGTCAACCTGATCAGCACCGCCCTGTACGAACTGCTCCGCAGTCCGGCCCAGTTGAAGCTGGTCCGGGAGGGCGCCGTGTCCTGGGAGGACGTGGTCGAGGAGGCGCTGCGCATCGAGCCGCCGGCCGCGTACGGGCTGCTGCGGTTCGCGGTGGAGGACCTCGACATGGGGGAGGGCGTGGTGATCCCGAAGGGGGACCCGCTCATCGTCTCCTTCGGGTCGGTGGGGCGCGACCCGGACCTGCACGGGGCGGACGCGGACCGTTTCGACGCCGCCCGCCCCAGCCGCGGCCAGCACCTGTCGTTCGGGTTCGGCACGCACTACTGCCTGGGGGCGACCCTGGCCCGCCTGGAGTGCGCGATCGCGGTACGGCGCCTGTTCGAACGGTTCCCCGCGGCGACGCTGGCGCTGGGGGAGTCGGGGGAACCGGGGCGGGTGGAGTCGTTCATCTCCAACGGACTGCGGGAACTGCCCGTGCTCCTGGGGGAGCCCGCCCGCGACGCCTGACACCCCCCGGCCGCCCCCGCCCCCCGGGCAGCCCCCGGTCCCCCGCCCCCGGTCCCCCGCCTCCGGACCCCCTCGGCCCGCCCGGGCGGGCCCTCCGGGCCCCGGGCGGACCCCGGGCCGTACGGCGGCCCTCCGATGGCCGTACGGCAGCCGCAGGGGCCGCGGGGGCCGGCCGCAGGCCGGTGCGCTCCGGCGGAGGGGCATCTGAGGCGCGAGCACGCGGGACCGTGCGGGCTGCGCTGCGCTCCGGCGCGGCGGTTGGGGGCGCGGGGCGCGGGAGTTCGGGGCGCGCGGCACGGACCGTACGGGTTCGCGGGGGCGCGGGGCCCGTGGGCGGGGGACCGCTCCGGCGGCGTGCCGGGGGCGCGCGGCACGGACCGTACGGGGTTCGCCGGGGTGCGCGGCACGGACCGTACGGGGTTCGCCGGGGCGCGGGGCACGGGCCGGTATGGGGTTCGCCGGGGGCTGGGGCTGAGGGGCGGTCCGGGCGGTGGTGCGTGCCTTACGGATCCCCCCGGTGGCCGCCCGGCTGGTCTGCCCGGCGTTCCTCGCCGAAGCCCCGGCGGGGTGGCGTGCTCCCTGTCGGGCTCGACCGGGACGCCGGTCTGGAACGGCGGGTCGGGCGGGGCATTCGGGGCGTATGGCTGCGGGGCGGGGCGGGATGCCGGTGCGTCCGGGGCGGTTGGCGGTTGGCGGGGTGCGGGGGAGCGGCGCCGGTGCGTGCGGGGGCTCGGGGCAGGTCTGCCGGGTGCCGGAGTGGCGGGGTGCCGGATGTCGGGGTGCCGGGGTGGCGGGGCGGGTGTCTGGGGTTTGGAACGGGGGGTGTTGGGGGCGCGGCACCGCCCGGCGCGCCGGGGTTCGACGGCGCGGGACCGTGCGGGCTGTGGTGCGTACGGCGTTGGGGTCGTGGGGTGTTCGGGGTGCGGTGCGGTGCGGTGCGTGTGGGGTGGGGGAGTCCGGGGGTGGGGGAGTGGCGGGCCGGGAGGGCGCGGGTGGGGGGTTCGGGCTGTGGTGTGTCCGGTGACGGCGTGCGGGGTCCGTCGGCGGGCTCGGAGCGGGGCGTGTGGCGTGGGGCGTTGGGGGTGCGGCGGGTGCTGGCCGTGCGAGGGGCGGGGCGCGGGGGCCGTTCGGGGCGGGTGGGGTGCGGGGGTCGGGGGATTCCCGGGCGCGGGGCGCGGGGCGTGGGGGTCGTTCGGGGCGGGGTGGGTTCGGGTGGGGTGTGTTGTGGACGTGAAGGTGTCGCGGGGGTTCCCGGGCGTGGGCGTGGGGTCCGGGGGCGGGTGCTGGGGTGGTGCGGGGCCGGTCGGGGGTGTGGGCGGTGGGGTTGGTGGGGTGCAAGGGGTGGGTGGGGCGGGTGGGTTCGTGCGTGGTGGTGTGGTGGAGGTGTCCGGGGGGCCGGTCACGGCCGCTTGATAAAATACGGACCTTCTGGTTGGTTTTAGTGAGGGTGGCCGATCCGGTATGCGGATCGGGCGGGTACGAGCCCTCGGACAACGGAGGCACCGTGGCACGGCAGGAGCGTGCGGTACGTACGCGTCGCGCGATCTTGGAGGCTGCGGCGTCGGTCTTCGACGAGCGCGGCTACGACGCGGCCACCATCGCCGACATCCTTTCCCGGGCGGGTGTCACCAAGGGCGCCCTCTACTTCCACTTCGCCTCCAAGCAGGAGCTGGCCCAGGGTGTCCTGGACGAGCAGTTCGCCGAGGGCGGGGTGCCCCACCGCGAGAGCAAGCTGCAGGAACTCGTCGACGTGGCGATGGTGTTGGCGTACCGGATGAAGCGCGAGCCGATGCTCAGCGCCGGGGCGCGGCTCTCGCTCGGCCCGGGGATGCGGGAGATCTTCGGCGGGGGGTCGGTGCCGGGCTGGATCGAGTTCACGCGGACCCTGCTGTGCCGGGCCAAGGAGCAGGGCGAGCTGCTGCCGCACGTGGACCCGGCGGAGACCGCGTGGATCCTTTCGGCCTGCTGGACCGGGGTGCAGATCTACTCCCAGACGTTGAGCGACCGTACGGACATCGAGGAGCGGGTCGCGGCCGTCTACCAGCACATCTGCCCGAGCATCGCGACGCCCGCGATGCTCGCGCGCCTGGACATCGCCCCCGACCGGGGGCAGCGCGTGACCGCGGAGATGGGGCTGGGGCCGGGACTGCCGGTGCCCGACCCGGCGTTCTCCTGATCACGCCCCCTGCCGCACGGGCCGCCGGGACGGCTCCGCGGGGCGCCCCCTGGGCTCCGCGTGCCGCGGTGTTCCGCCCCGGTGCCGGTGTTCCGCGGCCTCCGGCGGGTACGGGGGGTACGGGGGCCCGGCGGCATGCGGCGTCCGGGCCGCCCCCGGCCCGGCGGCCCGGGCGGGCGGGTTGGGAGCGGCGGGTTCCGGCCGCCCGGGCGGCGCCTCCAGCGGGACGCGAGCCGGGCTCCGGTGAGGCGGCCGACTGTGACCGCGAAGATCTTGTACCCCCTGAGGCAAACCGCGTTGGCGGTTTGTGGAGACTCCATGGCGAAGCAGGAGCGTGCGGCGCGCACGCGGGAATCTCTGGTCCGTGCGGCCGCGGAGGTGTTCGCGGAGCAGGGGTTCGTCACCGCCTCGATCGCGGCGATCAGCCGCCGGGCCGGGGTGAGCGCCGGCGGTCTGCACTTTCACTTCGAGAGCAAGACCGCGCTCGCCCAGGCCGTCGAGGACCGTGCGGCCGAGGCCCTGCGGCACATCACCGCAGGCCGGCGCGCCTTCACAGCGGCGGCGGAGGCCGGCGGGGCGCCGGCCGGCACGGCGACGGGCACGGCAACCGCCACGGCGGCCGGCACGGCGACGGGCACGGCAACCGCCACGGCGACGGGCACGGGGACGGGTGCGGCGGCCGGCGGGCCCGGTGGGGCCGGTACGCCCGGCGGGCCTGACGGGTCTGGTGCGGGGGGAGTTGCGCGCCTTCCGGGTGAGGCGGCGGCGCCGGGTGCGGGGGCCGGGTCCGGCGAGCGGGGTGTGGGGGGTGGTTCCTGTGCGCTGGGTGTGGCGGGCGGCGCGGGGGCCGGCCGGTGCGGGGGGCCGCCGGGGCCGAACGCGCTGCAGGTGCTGGTGGATTCCACGCACGCGCTGATGGCGCTGCTCGCGGGGGACGTGGTGGTACGGGCCGGGTACGGGCTGTGCGCGGACGCCTCCCGGCGGAGCGGGGTCGACCTGCGGCGGCAGTGGACCCTGTGGGTCCAGGAGGCGGTGGGGGCCGCGGCGCGGGAGGGTGCCCTGGCCGAGGGGGTCTGCGCGCGGGACGCGGCGAGCGCGGTGGTCGCCTCTACGGTCGGGCTGGAGGTCCTGGGCGCGGGCGAGCGGGACTGGGTCGCGCCCCACACCCTGACCCGGTTCTGGTCGCTGATGCTGCCGCGGCTGGCGGCGGCCGGAACCCTGGACGCGCTGCTGCCCCAGGGATCGGCCGCCGGCCGCGCCGAGGTCCCCCGCACCCCGGAGACGGCCTGAAGGCCCACCGGCCCCCGGGGTGTTGTCCGGTGCCGTGCATCGCGTGGCGCAGAACCGGCCGGGTACGGGACGTACCCGGCCGGCCGGCAGCACGGCGGGCTGCGGTGCCGGGCGGCGCGGGGGCCCCCCCCCCCCCCCCCCCCCCCCCCCCCCCCCCCCCCCCCCCCCCCCCGCCCCC
>NZ_JBHXSY010000098.1:0-6823 GCF_042715295.1 Streptomyces sp. NPDC058701
AGTCGTCGTCCACGATCCACGGCCGAGTACTCACACACTCACGAACGGCCGAATCATCACACCGGTTACGCCCGACCAGGGCATCTCACCAAGATCCTGTTACGAGCTCTTACCCCGGAGAGGCAATGCTTGAAACGTTCAATTGAACAGGGCGGCAACCTCAATCCGGTCCCGGCTATCCACCAGCGCCGGCACCGCCAGCAACCGCACTGCCTCCTGCGCGTCCGGCGACCAGGCCCGCGCATCCCAGACCAGATCACTCGCACACCATCAACGAGCCTGGACTCAAAGCGTGGCGGATCTATAACTGAGTAGCAATTACTCAGGCATTTTTGGGTTGATGAAGCTAAGAGTATGACGAAATGGTAGGCTCCCTTTGTGCCTTGCAGCACTTGCCGACAGAATCGTAATCGATAAAAGAATTTTTGGACCCAAGGGGAGTATTTCCGTGAAAGTTGCGATATTGGCTGGTGGTGCTGGCAGTCGCCTCGGAGCACTCACTCGCGATCTACCCAAGCCGCTGGTTGAGATCGGCGGAATGCCGATTCTCTGGCACGTTATGAAACATTTCGACGAGTACGGTCTCAGGGAGTTCGTGCTCGCCCTGGGTTACCGCGGTGACGTGGTCAAGCGATGGCTTCTCGACTACGCACTGACACGGGGAAGTGTCACGTTTGATTTGGCCGAAGGCTCGATTGCACGACATCCGGCGGGGAGTGAAGAGTGGATCGTGCACGCTGTGGAGACCGGGCGGGGTACTGATACGGGTGGTCGTGTTGGCCGGCTGCGGGAATGGGTGGGGTCGAATACTTTTATGCTGACCTGGTGCGACGGAGTCAGCGATGTGGATCTTGGAGCGCTGCTTGCGTTCCATCGCCGCCATGGCCGACTAGCCACCATGACTGCGGTGAGGCAGCCGAGTGCGTTTGGCCGGGTGGCGATCCAGGACGCGGAAGTTACGCAGTTCACGGAGAAGCCCGCAGTAGATGATGAATGGATAAATGGCGCATTTTTCGTGCTAGAGCCGGGAATCTTCGACTATATCGACGCTGATGGCAATTCTTGGGAGCGCGACTGCCTGCCAGCGCTAGTACGAGATGGGCAGCTCATGGCATATCGCCACACAGGGTTCTGGCAGTGCATGGACACTGCCGTTCACAAAGCTTCCCTAGAAGAGATGTGGGCGACGGGGCAGGCTCCGTGGACTTCGGAGGGCACAAAGTGAAGGTTCTTGTCACTGGCAGCGAAGGTTATATCGGTACGGTACTGCTTCCTTTGTTCGCCCGGGCCGGCCACACAGTCAGTGGAATGGATATCGGCTGGTTCCGCGATTGTCTGCTCGGCGTGGCGGAAGAGCCTGTTGGCCCTGTGTTGCGGGTGGACGTCCGCGATGTCATCCCCCGCCAGCTGGAGGGGTTCGACGCGGTCATTCACCTTGCGGGGATCTCGAACGATCCCCTAGGCGATCTAAATCCTAGGCTGACGTACGACATCAACTCCGGTGGCACGGTTCATCTGGCCCGTATGGCCAAAGAGGCGGGAGTGTCGCGGTTTGTGTTCTCTTCATCGTGCAGTACTTACGGGGCGGCACTCGATGAGGAACTGCTCGATGAGTGGGCGCCCTTTCGTCCTGTGACCTGTTACGGGCGCTCCAAGGTCCAGGCCGAGGAGGCGCTGCTCAAACTTGCCGACAGCGACTTCACCCCAACCTTCGCCCGCAATGCGACCGCCTACGGCTACTCGCCTCGACTGCGCGGAGACCTGGCCGTGAACAATCTGGTTGGACACGCGGTCACTACCAGTAGCGTGCTCCTGCGCAGCGACGGGCGTGCCTGGCGTCCCCTGGTGCATGTCATGGACATCGCCAGGGCGATGCTCGCCCTGACGGAGGCGCCCCGCGACCTGGTGCACGGGCGCGCGTACAACGTCGGATCCACTGAGCAGAACCACCGCATTGAGGATGTAGCGGCCACGGTGGCGCGTCTTGTGCCCGGCAGTATCGTCCGGCGCGCGCATGGGGCGGTGCCGGACCGCCGCAATTACCGGGTGAACTGTAACCGCCTGCGGGATGAACTGGGATTCGCACCGCAGTGGACCCTTGAGCGGGGCATCGAGCAGCTTCAAACAGCCTATGGCGACCATCATCTGACCGAGCAGGCCTTGTCCGGTCCGCGCTTCCAGAGGGTTCGACACATCCAGGATCTACTGGCCGATGGTCGGCTGCGCGACGACCTGCGGCCCACTGTCCGAAGGGCGGCAGTGGGCCATGTCTGACACGCTTGACTGCCGGTCGTGCGGGTCCTCTTCCCTGGAGGTGTTCTTGTCACTGGGGGACCTTCCGCTCGCCGACGCACTGGTCACGGGGCACGAGGTCGCCAATGAAGCCCGCTACCCCCTGGACGTCGCGTTCTGTCACTCCTGCACTCTGGTGCAGATCTTGCAAAGCCTTCCGCCACGGAAGCTGTTCGTCGACAATTACTGGTACTTCTCGTCCGCATCACCGGCACTGATCCGGCACGCGAGACAGCACGCCCACGGTCTGGTGCGCGACCGACGGCTGACCTCTCGGTCACTGGTAGTCGAAGTGGCCAGCAACGACGGTTACTTCCTGCAGCACTTTGCCGAGCACGGTGTACCTGTACTGGGTATCGACCCAGCCCCCGGGCAAGCCGCAACAGCCGGCGCTGCTGGCGTACCAGTGCTCGAAGAGTTCTTCGATCAGGTGCTCGCCCAGAACGTACGGCGTGCCCACGGCCCAGCCGATGTGATCGTCGCCAACAATGTCCTTGCCCATGTTCCGGATCTCAACGGCTTCGTCGCTGGACTCCATGACCTGTTGGCTGACGATGGGATCATCACGGTCGAGAACCCCTACGTGCGAGACCTGCTGCAGCACAACGCCTTCGACACCATCTATCACGAACACTTCAGCTATCTCTCGTGCACCAGCGTGCAGCACCTGGTGCAGCGTCACGGCCTTTTCCTGAACCACGTGGAATACTTCCCGTGGCTGCATGGTGGCACCCTGCGCTGGCACCTAGGCCGGAAGGAACACCCAAGCGAACAGGTCTGGGCCTACCTCGATTCCGAGCGCCGCGATCTCCACCGGGTAGAACCGTACCGGCAGCTGGCCGACAGCGTTGAACGCCTGGAGAGGACGCTCCCGGCGATGTTGCGCGACCTGCGAGAGCGTGGGGCTCGCATCGCAGCCTACGGGGCCGCCGCCAAGGGCACCGTCCTGCTGAACCGCCTGGGCATCGGCCCGGACCTGGTGGACTTCGTGGTCGACCGCAATACGCACAAGCACGGCAAACTCATGCCGGGCCAGCACCTGCCGATCCTCCCCACCGAAGCCCTCCTGGAGCAGCAACCCGACTACGTGCTGCTGCTCACTTGGAACTTTGCCGAGGAAATCCTTGCCCAGCAGAGCGAGTACCGGCGGCGCGGTGGCCGCTTCATCATGCCCCTGCCGACCCCGGAGGTGCTTCCCGCATGACCTCGGCCGTTTGCCCCGCTTGTTCGCAGCCCAGCGTGCACAGTTTTGGCCGGATACCGGAAGTGCCGGTACACAGCTGCCGGCTGATGAGGGACCGAAACGAGGCACGCACGTTCCAACGCGGCACCATCGACCTAGCACTGTGCCCATCGTGCGGCTTCATCTTCAATACTTGCTTCGACGCCTCACTGTTGCAGTACAACGCCCACTACGAAGAGACCCAAGCCTTCTCTCCTCGCTTCCGGGCCTTCGCACGCGACCTGGCCACAACCTGGGTAGACCGCTACGGCCTCCGCGGCAAGACGGTGCTGGAGATCGGCTGCGGCAAGGGAGAATTTCTCGAGTACTTGGTCGACGCCGGTATCTCCCAGGGCACTGGCATCGACCCCGGCACTCACCCAGAACGAACGAGCGCTACGCATGCCGGCCGGATCTCTCGGATCATCGACACGTTCGATGACCGTTACGGACGTATTACGGCCGACGCAGTGGTATGCCGACACACCCTTGAGCACATCGCACCAGTGCGGGAATTTCTGCTGACCCTGCGGCAAAGCTTGCCCGCCGACAGCAATATCCCCATTCTGTTTGAGCTGCCGGACTTCGAACGTGTCCTGCACGAAGAAGCCTTCTGGGACGTGTACTACGAGCACTGCTCGTACTTCACCCGAACCTCCCTACAGCGATTGTTCTCCGCCTGCGGCTTCGATGTACTGGACATCACCCACGCCTACCAAGACCAGTATCTCCTCCTGGAAGCCCGGCCGCGCCTGACTCACTGCGCCTCGTCTCCACCCTCCGCCAACGTCGACATTGACGAGATGGCCGCTTTGGCCGACGCCTACCAGGCAGGCGTCCAACACCGCGTTCAAAGATGGACCACGAGACTGCAGCGGATGCAGGCCCAGAAACAAAAAGTAGTGCTGTGGGGCGCCGGATCCAAGGCAGTCGCTTTCCTGCACGCAGTGGGCAACGCCCACACGGCGGTAGCCGCCGCAGTCGACATCAACCCATACAAGCACAGCAAATACCTTCCCGGGACCGGCCATCCGGTGCTGGCGCCCGATGAGCTGGCCACGCTTCACCCCAGCCTCATAATCGCCATGAACGACGTCTATCTGGGCGAGATCGCCGAGCATCTCGCCCGGCTTGACCTGTCCTGCCCGTTGGAGTCCCTATGACGCTGCCGTCATGTCCTGCCTGCGGATCCCGGCGGGGACGCAGCGTCGCGGACCTCGGCACGCTACCGGCGCTCAGCGGCGTGCTCTACAGCGACCGGACCACCGCGCGAGAGGCTGTCACCGGGCGCATCATCCTGCAGGCCTGTACGTCGTGTGGCCACACATACAACAAAGCCTTCGACCCCGCATTGGTAGCCTACGACCGCCGCTACGACAATGCTTTGGATCACTCACCCGCCTTCAACCGATACGCCGAGACGCTTGCCGCTCGGCTGGTCGACAGCTGCGGGCTCGTCGGCGGCACCGCGATCGAGGTGGGATGCGGTTCAGGAAGCTTCCTGGAACTATTGTGCCAACACGGCACCGCCCGGGGCCTGGGCTTCGACCCCGCAGCACCCACCCGAAATGGCCCGGGCCCTGTCACCATCACCGCAAGCCCCCTGCCGCTTACTCTCGACGGCACCGCCGACCTGGTGTGCTGCCGACACGTCCTAGAACACCTGACTGACCCACTCCAGCTGCTGCACTCTGTGCTCGAAGCCACACGCCAGCAGCCGACCCCCTGCTACGTGGAAGTTCCCAACGGCACCTGGATCTCGAACGAATCTGGCCCCTGGGACGTCATCTACCCCCATGTCTCATACTTCACCGACACCTCGCTGCGCGCTCTGCTGAGCCGTGCCGGCGCCGATGTCCGGCAGCTGAACGTCGCTTACTACGACCAATTCCTGGCCGCCGAAGTCCTGCTGCCTGGCACCAGGACCGATGCACAGCTAGCCGCCCATCCGACCGATACCGCCACCACAGCTGCCCTACTGCACAAGCAACGCCGCGGCATCCTGCGTTGGGCGAAGAGACTGCAGCTACAGACCCCCGGCGAGCAGATCATCGTCTGGGGAGCCGGCTCCAAAGGCACGACCTTCCTCAATTTGGTAGACCCTGCTAGCAATCTGATCAGATTTGCCGTCGATCTCAACCCTTCTAAGTGGGGCTGCTACATCCCCCGCACCGGACACCAGGTGCTACCCCCCGAACATGCAGCCCTGCGAAAAGTGGACGAGATCATCGTGATGAACCCCGTCTACCAGAATGAAATCCGTCACACCATAACCAAACTTGGGCTGTCCCCCCGCCTCACCATGGTGTGAAGCGGCGGAGCATGCTGCCCACCATCTGCGGAACAACACCGCGTACCTGCGCTCCCGGAGTTCCCATGACCAACGGCCGCCCCCTCATTTCCATCGGCCTGCCCGTCTACAACGGTGCACGCTTCCTGGACGAAACCATTACCTCCCTACTGGCCCAAGACTTCAACGATTTCGAACTTCTCATTGCCGACAACGCTTCCACTGACGACACCACGCTCATCTGCGCGCACCACGCGCGCCAAGACAGCCGGGTCACCGTGCACCGCAACCCCCAAAACAAGGGCGCCGCATGGAATTACAACCGACTGGTGGACCTGGCACGCGGAAAATACTTCAAATGGGCCGCGTACGACGACCTCCTCCACATCAGTTTCCTATCCAGCTGCCTCACCCGTATGGAACAACAGCCAGACGCAGTCCTTTGCCACACCTGGGCTATCGACATAGACGAACACGGCCAGCCAATCCACTTCTACCGTCCTGCCCCCTGTGCCGACCACCCCCATTCCGGCCGCCGCATCCGCGACGTCCTGCGCCACGGACCATGTGGCTTCGAAACCTTCGGACTCATTAGGCACGACCTGCTCCGCCGCACAGACCGCATCGGCCCCTACCCCGGATCGAACCGTGTTCTGCTCACCCAACTAGCCGCACTAGGCAGATTCAGCCTCATCTCCCAAGAACTGTTCCTACACCGCGAGCACTCGGCCCGCTCTGAGCATGTCCATCGCTCCCTCCGTGACCGCAGTGCCTGGTTCAGCCCCCAGACCGCTCCAGCCACCCACCCTCACCTCACCGTCATGGCCCGGCAACTGAGCAGCATTGCGCGAGCTTCCCTGCCCGCCATGCATAAGGGAATCGGTGCAACTGGACTGCCGAGGGCCGCCTTCCGCGAAATCCAGACCTGGCGCAGCCTCGGCTGAAGCGCCGCCCCAACGATCGCGAGCGTGTCTGAAAGATCGTGTAAGTCCGTGATGTGGAAGCCTGGCCCGGGGCTC
>NZ_JBHXSY010000099.1:0-6808 GCF_042715295.1 Streptomyces sp. NPDC058701
GTGGGAAAGCCCCGCACCTTATGGTGCGGGGCTTTTCTGCGTTCCGGACCGGTTTCTGCGGCTCGGCTGGGTATCCTGGCCGCGTTCCCCTGGAGGACGCGATGACAGCACAGCAGCTGGAAGACGGTGGGCCGCTCATCCCGCAGCCGGCCATGACGCGGGAAGCCCTGCGGGACGCCGTGCGGCGGATCGACATGGCCAAGCTGGCGGTGCTCGACAAGGAGTGCAACGAGGCGTTCGACCGGGCCGCGGAGACCGGCGCCATCAATCCGCTGCGGTTCTTCCTCATCAAGTGGGCCACCCACGTCGCCATCCATCGGTGGCCGGCCCGGGCGGCGGCCCTCCGGGAGGAGGCGGAACGCGTGGCCGGGGACCCGGCCGCGACGGAAGCCCAGTTCCGGGCCGCCATGGAGACCAGCAGCCGCATCCTGGCCGACGCCCAGCGGGAGATCGGTCAGTGAGCGTTTTCAGCTTCGCCACTCCAGGGTGACGCCATGGTCCTCGCTTGAGTCCTGGAAGCTCCTTGGCTGGGCCCGCCGGCACGGTGAGTTGTCTGTGAAAAGTCGCGGGCGGTCACTTCGCTGAGGGGCTGGCTCCGCACTTCGGAGCGGAAGACGATCGCGGGGGAGATAGAACGCATGCTCGAAGTATCATCCCTGCAAGGTTCTCCGGCCGGTGCTTTCCGACCTCCGCAGTGGCGTAGTCGGACGGAGGCATCCCTGTGGAGAGGACAGAGGGCGATGAGTGTGGCCGAGAGCTGGTCGCGTGTGATGAGTCTGCTTCGGGAGCACGCGCCGGCCGATTACGCGGATCTGCCCGGGCCCGCTACGGAGCAGATGCTCGCGGCAGTCGAGGAACGGATGGGGATCCCCCTGCATGGGGACCTGCGGACGTGGCTGTTGCAGAACAATCTGGATCTGCCGGAGGAAGATCTCGACGACGAAGTGCAGTGTTGCGGTTTCGACGGGTTCCCCGACGAGGGGAGCTTCTTCCTGGGCATCCGGGCGATGGAGAGGCTCTACGCGAACCGCTCCACGTCCTGCGGATTCGACCCTCCGGACCAGCCGGACTACCCGTTCTGGCGTAACGAGTGGATCCCGTTCCTGTCGGATCAGGACGGCTGGAGTGGAAAGTTCATTGATGTGCGGGACGGGCGCGTCGGCAGCTGGTTTGTGGGTGGCCCCACGGTCACGGGCGAGTACGAATCGATGGCTCAGTATTTTGACTCTGTGGCGGAGACGCTGACGAGGATCGCCGGTGGAAGTTCCCGGGTCAGTCGGTTCACCGAAGGTCGGCTTGCCTGGTCGTGAGACGGTTCCCGACGGGATGATGGCCATTGCCAATCCGTCCTCCCCCTGGAAGGGCAATGAGATTCACCAGCGTTGACGTTCCAGGGTGAGGATGGCTGCGGCGATGACGGTCATGCGGTTGGGGCTGCAGCGGGCCCGGCGGAAGATCTGCCAGGACTTCAGCCTTGCGATGCTTTGTTCGACCGGTGCCCGTGCTGCCGACAGGGCCCGGGTGATCGTTCGTTGGGTCGTGGTGAGGTCCGGGTTCGGGAGCCGTCTGATCGGTGTGGTCACCCAGGGGCCGGCTCCGATGTAGGCGCGGTCGACGAGGACAGGGACGCCTTGGCGTTCGCAGATCCGGATGATGCGGTGGGTTCGGGCCGCGGTCAGATCGTGGGTGCTGCCGGGCAGCGCGGGTGAGATCCACAGCAGTTGCCTGCCGGGTCGGCGATGACCTGCACGTTCACGCCGTGGCGACGGTGCTTCTGCGAGAAGTCGCTCCGGCTGTCTCCGACCCGGTCGCACTCGGCGAGCGTCCCGTCGAGCAGGACGTGATCAGGATCAGTCTCGCGTAGTACACGCAGCAGGCCGGGCGCCCGTCGGGACAGGTGATCGACGACGGCCGTGACGTAGGCATGGGCGGTGCCGACGGATATGCCGAAGCCGGCGGCGATCTGCGCGAGCGTGTCGTGGCGGCGCAGGTACACCAGGCCGACTAGGGCGCGCAGGTGGGGCAGTAGCTTGCAGCGTCGGTCACCCTCACGGGTGACGATGAGCATGGATACCCATTCAACCAGGGCGTGCGGCAGGTCGAGTGCGGCAGGGCGGCGAACCAATGAGGCTCCTGTGTTGATGAGTTGAGATGTCGAACATCTCTCTCAACGGCACGGGAGCCTCGTGCGTCGCGGAACGCTGGCCCGTCACCCGATCGGTGGCCACTCTGAAAGACCTCAGTGCCCCTGCGGGGCGAAGGCGTGGAGAGCGACGGCGGCTGGGCGTGGGAGTGCGACCCGAGCCGGTTGTGGGTACTGGGGGACATGCCCGGGGAGTACCAGCGTGTCGTCGGTGCCGTCATGGACGGCCTGGTCGACCTGGCGTCGATGGCGATCGACCCCCAAGGACGGCAGCCTCTACGAGGACCCGCAGCCGATGCGTCTGCGTACGTACGAGGACGAGCACCTGATGCTCTGGTACCAGACCATCCCGCACCGGAGCCGGGTCTACCTCAAGCGCGTAAACCTCTGAGTCCAGCCGGTACTCGGCCCGCCACCTTGAGGCCGCGCAATGGGGGGCGGTCCAGCGGATGACGAGCTCGCCGAATGGGCGGGGAGAGCGTCACGTGTGCCGACGCCGCGGTCGTATTCACGTGGCGGACCTACCAACTGGCCCGTCACAGCAATCCCGTCGTTCCGACCGAGCCGCCGTCCTCTTCCGGGGGCCGAGCCGGAAAGCGGCGTCGTGCACTTCGTTCGGCCGACCGGAGAGGCATGGTTCGCCAATTCGTCCAGCGGAGGCGGCCGGGCACGCTGGATTGCCACGGGCGCCACGTCGCCGGCTCGCGGCTCCTCGGCGAACCGGGTGTGGGCCGGGGGTGTACCCGGCGGACGACGAGGGGCATCGAGCATCGACCCCGCGTCCTTGCCGCCCGGTCGGACGCCGCCCGTTCGCCGTTGTCATGATCGGCAGCCTCTGTCTCGGTGACGAACCCGCTGCCGCCGACCCGGGCGCCGCCGTGGGGAACGACGGGCTGCCCGGAGGCGCCTGGACGACGAGCGACTGCAGGTCGGCCAGCACCTGCCGCGTGCAGTCGATGGCAGCCTCTGCCGAGTCGGCCGCAGTCACCGCACGACGATGAGAGCGTCTTCGGCGAGCCCGACACGGGGAAGCGAGGACCATGCGCTCGCCACTGCCGTTACGCACCGGACGGGCTCACCCCAATGCAGGCCGGGCGGACGTGCTGGAGCATGTCCCGGCCCACGACGCCGGGGCGGGCTCGGTGGAGCGGGGCTGCCGGACGTCCCCCAGACGGGGCTCGTCAGCACGCTGTCGGCGCGCTCCGGTGACACCGGGGGTAAGCGCGAAGGGGAAGTCCGGCCCGCTCGCGGGCACGCTACGACTGGCCGACAGCCACATACCCTCACCGGGAGTCGGGCCGCGTCCCCTCCGGAACCCGAGTCGAACGGGGACGCGGGCGCCGCCGCTTTCCTCCAAGGGCCCAAGCGGCTGCTCGCCTCCGTCGCCCCGTGCGCGACGGCGGATGAGCTCCACGACGACCACGCGCACGGCGAAGCTGAGGGAAGCATGCGGTGAGCGTGATGGACTCTGCCCTGCGTGTCGGCGTACTGAGAAGAACGTGCCCAGTCGTGGGGCCGGGACGGCAAACCCTGCGGAGCGGGTCCGTAAGCGCCCATGACTCATCGGCGTTCTGAACCTGGAGGCCGCGGACGTAGGCTCTCAAGGATGCGGATAGGCGAGTTGTCACAGCGCACGGGCGTGAGTCCGCGCTCACTGCGGTACTACGAAGACCAGGGACTGCTGACCAGCTCACGCTCCGACGCGGGGCAGCGTCACTATTCCGATGCCGCGGTCCAGCGCGTGTCGCTCATCCGGCAACTGTTCGATGCGGGGATGTCCAGCCGGGTGATCGCGACTGTGCTGCCGTGTGTGGACATCCCGGATGACCTGGACGTCGCCGAGGAGACGTTCACCGCGATGATGCGCGAGCGCGACCGGATCGACGCCGACATTGCGCACCTGATCGAGACCCGGGATGCACTCGACGCGCTGATCAGCGGCAACAGCAGGCACCGGGCGGAGCTTTCCACGGCCCCGGAACCGGTGGCGCAGTCGACCTGATGCTGTGACCTCCATCTCAGCCGGTTGCCCCTGACATCAATGTCAGCGGTGAGGATGGCGACAGCACCCGGAGTCACCGGGTTGGCCATACGAGAGGCGGCGGAAGATGGGGCAGGCGTGGGGTTTCAACAGGTATGGCGGGCCCGGGGTGCAGGAGTTCTTCGATCGGCCCGATCCCGTACCCGGTCGCGGTGAGGTGCTGATCCGGGTCGGCGTCGCCGGCGTGAATCCCCTCGACCACCTTCTGCGCTCAGGTCTGGTCGACGGGCTCGACGGCGGGCGTCCGTTTCCCCGCGTGCTGGGCATGGAGGCTGCCGGAACCGTTCTCGCCCGGGGCGAGGACGTCGACGGGCTCGAGGTGGGCGACGCGGTCTTCGGCTTCGCACTGACCGGTGGCGGCACCTACGCCGAGACGACGGTGCTGTCCGCACCGAACACCGCGCGCATCCCGGCGGGTCTGTCCGCGACCGTGGCGGCAACGTTGCCAGTGGCCGGGACGACCGCGGTGGACGTGCTCGACCAACTCGGCCTCCCGGCCGGCGCCACAGTCCTGGTCAACGGAGTCGGGGGCGGGGTCGGCCTCGCCGTCGCCCGACTGGCGATCGGCCGCGAGCTGCGCGTGATCGGCACCGGAAGTGCGGCCAAACGCGAGCACGCCGAGGGCATCGGGGTGCGGTTCATCGACTACACCGCCGAGGACGTCGCCGCCGCGGCACGCGAGCTGGTTCCGGGCGGCTTCGACGGAATCGTCGACCTGGTCGGAGGCACCTCGCTGCGGACGGTCGCACCGCTGGCCCGGGATCCCCGCAACGTCATTGCTGTGGGTGATACGTCTGTGTCCGATCTCGGTGGGCGTTTCGTCGAGCGTCGCGTCGACCGCGAGAACCTGGAACGGTCGGCCCGGCTGGCCCTCGACGGAGTCCTCGCACCCGTAATCACGGCGGTCCATCCGCTCTCCGAAGCCCCAGCCGCCCTCGCCGCCGTCGAGAACGGTCATGCCTCGGGCAAGGTTGTTATCAAGGTGGCATGAGCACTGCCCGGTTGCCTGACACCGTCGACGGTCCTTACGGGCTGACCAGAACCCTTGGTCAGCGGATCATCAACTGAGCACGTTCACCTGTACGGGCTTGAGCACGTTCAGACGTACGCCGACACTGCGTGAGCCGCTGAAGTCGCTGCGGCTCTCGGGGGTGCCAAAAACCCTCAATGTCCGCCTGGCCCAGGCCCGCGGCGGCGAACTGTGCACCCGGACTTGCTGCGAGTCTTCGGCTAGGACGTGATCACCCGCCGTGAGGCCGTCGCCTTCCAACGACGCCTGACCGGGCGACGTTCGATCAGTACCCCACCCGGAGGAGTTCGACTTCGCCGCCCCTCGAAGCTCACGGCCGCCCGGATCCGCGACCTCGGTTCCCCGCGCTGGCTCCACTCCGGCGAGTCGGTCATCCTCTTCGGCCCCGTACGGGGCGGCAAGACCCACGTCGCCCAGACCCTCGGGCACGCCGTCCGCCAGGGCGCCCACGTCCGCTCCGCCAAGACCACGCGAGCTAGGACAGCGTCCCGAAGGGCCGGGCTGGCGAGGATGTCGGTCCGGGATGAGATCGTTCCCGCATGGCCGAGACAGACGAAGCGGGAACCGACGTTGAGCACGCCGTCATCGCCCGCTACCGACTGGCCGATGACGGCCTCGGCGCACCCGATCAACGGGCGGTCGTCCGCCAGGCCCAGTCCCTGCTGACCGACGCGATCGAGCAAGCCGACGTCGGCGAGTTCGACGGAAACGAATACGGAGTCGGCGAGGTAGTCCTCTACGCCTACGGACCGGACGCCGATGCACTCTTCGCTGTGATGGCACCCATCCCGCACGACCTCCCGTTCCGGCCGGCCCACGTCATCGTGCGCTACGGCTCGGTCGATGACCTATCGGCCGCCGAGCACCGCGTCGATCTCTGACGAGACGAGTCACCCGCCCCGGGCGGACGGGCACGTGGGGAATCACGTGGACCTACCCCTGGGGAATTGCCGGCTCTGTCGGGCATCTTGTGGTGTCGCAGGATCACGGGCCCAGGAGTACGCGTTGGCGGAGGAGCTCGAGGTTGGTCGACTCGGCCGTAAGCCATGGGCTTGGTGAGGTCGACGCGAGCGACGTGGCCCTCGACCTGTCCGGAGCTCCACGGCGTGGAGAGTCCTGCACTGACGGCGTCGAAGTTGGCTCGTGGACGCGAGTGTCGGCGGCGCTTGACCGGCGCGTGCACCCTGGTCGGGCAGGGAGAGCCGCTGCCGCGTTGAGGGAGCGGGCTGGCCGGCTCATACGTGGGGAGGGGAGACCGTTTCCCGAGGCTGAGCCGGCTCTACGCCGGGCCGGGGAAGGGCGGTTCCACCGCTCCGGACACCTGGCGTTCCCCGTTTTGACACCGTCGCGACCCAGCTTGTAGAGTCAAACGGTTGCCTCGAACTGGACAAGTTCGGCAGCCCCACCCCTCAAGGAACGCACGTTCCATGTGGGGTGCATTCGACTCCTAGAAACTGAAGCCGGGAAATCCGGTGGAAAACTTCTGATAGAGTCGGAATCGCCGGAAAGGAAAGCGCGAAAGCGAATACCTGGAAAGTGCCGAGGAAGTCAGGCCCGAAAGGATCTGATAGAGTCGGAAACGCAAGAACAGAAC
>NZ_JBHXSY010000100.1:0-6725 GCF_042715295.1 Streptomyces sp. NPDC058701
CGGCCACCACCACACGAGTGGCAAGAGCCTCACGGAGGGCGTCGGCCCGGGTCTGGGTGTCTGCGGGCGGGTTCGGCAACGAGGCCATGGCTGAGCTCCCTGGGATGCGACGGCTGTCGGCTTTGCACCCCCTCTGCGTCCAGGGTGCACGCGGTCAGGGTAACCGTGCCCTCCCGGCCCCGGTGAGGTTGTCCCACGTGGCGGACTGCATTCTGTGGCGGGGGCGGACGGGCGCGCACGAGTGTGCGGCGTCGCGATGTGCCGGCTGCCCCTGCACGAGGTCGGCATCGACCGATACTGTTCAGCATTGTCGAACCACATCACTACAGTCAGTACCGACCAGGAACGTCAGCAGGAGGCACCGCGATGGCACGGAACATCCAGTCGCTCGAACGAGCCGCTGCGATGCTGCGGCTGCTGGCCGGCGGCGAGCGCCGGCTGGGGCTCTCGGACGTGGCCTCGTCCCTCGGCCTCGCCAAGGGGACGGCGCACGGCATCCTGCGCACCCTGCAGGCCGAGGGCTTCGTGGAGCAGGACGAGGCCTCCGGCCGCTACCAGCTGGGCGCGGAGCTGCTGCGCCTGGGCAACAGCTACCTCGACGTGCACGAGCTGCGCGCCCGCGCCCTGGTCTGGACCGACGACCTGGCCCGGGCGAGCGGCGAGAGCGTGTACGTGGGCGTGCTGCACAAGAGCGGGGTGCTGATCATGCACCACGTGTTCCGGCCCGACGACAGCCGCCAGGTGCTGGAGGTCGGGGCGATGCAGCCGCTGCACTCGACCGCACTGGGCAAGGTGCTGTCGGCGTACGACCCGGTCGCGCACACCCAGGCCGTGGAGGTGGAGCGCGAGGCGTTCACCCCCCGCACCGTCACGGACGGCGCCGGCTTCGAGGAGATCCTGGCCCTGACCCGGGCCCGCGGCTGGGCCGCGGACGTCGAGGAGACCTGGGACGGCATCGCCTCCGTCGCGGCCCCCATTCACAACCGGCGCCGCATGCCGGTGGGCGCGGTGGCCGTCGCGGGGGCCGTGGAGCGGGTCTGCGGAGAGGGCGGGGAGCCCCGCGCCTCCCTCATCGCGTCCGTACGGGACTGTGCGCGCGCCGTTTCACGCGATCTCGGCGCAGGCCGGTTCTAGGGCCCCTGCAGCCCCTCCAGGGCCGTTCTCGGCCAGACCCTGGTTCCCCCATGCCCTCGTTTCGCCTCATCCCGACCATCCGATGGCCGGATTTGGTTGATCCCACCGAGCGGTAACGATCCGACACTTTGGCCTGGCCGACCCTTGACGCAATCTTCATCCGGGCGGAAAACTGCCGTTCACCGGTCGGCATTGTCGAACACCTAACGGCAATACGCGTTAGGGTGGGGCAAGGCCAAGGGCCGGTGCAGCACTCACCGAGTGCGCGGAACCACCGGTGGGACCCGGTGTCCGCCCACCCCCTGGACGTATGACAAAGGAGTCGCGGGTGTCCAGCTCCGACATCTTCATCGGCGAGACCATCGGTACCGCCCTGCTCACTCTGCTCGGTGGTGGCGTCTGCGCCGCCGTCACCCTCAAGAGTTCCAAGGCCCGCAACGCGGGCTGGCTGGCCATCACGTTCGGCTGGGGTTTCGCCGTTCTGATCGCCGCATACGTCTCCGCACCGCTCTCCGGCGCGCACCTCAACCCGGCGGTCACCGTCGGCATCGCCGTCAAGGACGGCGTCTGGGGCGACGTTCCGGTCTACCTCGCCGGCCAGCTCCTCGGCGCGATGATCGGCGCGGTCCTGATGTGGATCACGTACTACGGCCAGTTCCGCGCCCACCTCTCGGACCCGGAGCACATCCGCGACGCGAAGCTCGGCCCGGAGGACCCGCATCCGCACGACCAGGCCGGTCCGGTCCTCGGCGTCTTCTCCACGGGCCCCGAGATCCGCAACACCGTCCAGAACCTCGCCACCGAGATCATCGGCACCGCCGTCCTGATCCTGGCCATCCTGACCCAGGGCCTTCAGGACGACGGCAAGGGCCTCGGCGTCATCGGCGTCCTGATCACCTCGTTCGTGGTCGTCGGCATCGGCCTCTCGCTCGGCGGTCCGACCGGCTACGCGATCAACCCGGTCCGCGACCTCGGCCCGCGCATCGTCCACTCCCTGCTGCCGCTTCCCCACAAGGGCGGCTCCGACTGGGGATACTCCTGGATCCCGGTGGTCGGCCCGCTCGTCGGTGCCGTCATAGCCGGCGGTCTGTACAACATCGCGTTCGCCTGATCAGCATCGGCAGCGATCGCAAGATCCGCACCGCACCCTGATTCCGCCTACTCACGACCTGCCAGGAGCAGCCACATGACCAGCAGCACCGGCCCCTTCATCGCCGCGATCGACCAGGGCACCACCTCCTCCCGCTGCATCGTGTTCGACCGCGACGGCCGCATCGTCGCCGTCGACCAGAAGGAGCACGAGCAGATCTTCCCGAAGCCGGGCTGGGTCGAGCACGACGCCACCGAGATCTGGACCAACGTCCAGGAGGTCGTCGCCGGGGCCATCGCCAAGGCCGCCCAGGACGTCCCCGGCTTCACCGCCGCCGACGTCAAGGCCGTCGGCATCACCAACCAGCGCGAGACCACCCTCATGTGGGACCGCCACACCGGCGAGCCCGTGCACAACGCGCTCGTCTGGCAGGACACCCGCACCGACGCCCTGTGCCGGGAACTCGGCCGCAACGTCGGCCAGGACCGCTTCCGCCGCGAGACCGGCCTCCCGCTGGCGAGCTACTTCGCCGGCCCGAAGGCCCGCTGGCTGCTCGACAACGTCGAGGGGCTGCGCGAGCGCGCCGAGGCGGGCGACATCCTCTTCGGCACCATGGACTCGTGGGTCATCTGGAACCTGACCGGCGGCGCCCAGGGCGGCGTGCACGTCACCGACGTCACCAACGCCTCGCGCACCATGCTGATGAACCTGCACGACCTGACCTGGGACGAGCGCATCGCCGAGTCCATGGGCGTACCGCTCAACGTCCTCCCCGAGATCCGGTCGTCCGCCGAGGTCTACGGCGAGGTCAAGGAGGGCGTCCTCGCGGGCGTCCCCGTCGCCTCGGCGCTCGGTGACCAGCAGGCCGCCCTGTTCGGCCAGACCTGTTTCGCCGAGGGCGAGGCGAAGTCCACGTACGGCACCGGCACGTTCATGCTGATGAACACCGGCGACAAGATCATCAACTCCTACAGCGGCCTGCTGACCACGGTCGGCTACCAGATCGGCGACGAGAAGCCGGTCTACGCGCTGGAGGGCTCCATCGCCGTCACCGGCTCGCTCGTCCAGTGGATGCGCGACCAGATGGGCCTGATCAAGTCCGCGGCCGAGATCGAGACCCTGGCCTCCTCCGTCGAGGACAACGGCGGCGCGTACTTCGTGCCGGCCTTCTCCGGCCTGTTCGCCCCGTACTGGCGCTCCGACGCCCGCGGCGTGATCACCGGCCTCACCCGGTACGTCACCAAGGCGCACATCGCCCGTGCCGTCCTGGAGGCCACCGCCTGGCAGACCCGTGAGATCACCGACGCCATGACCAAGGACTCGGGCGTCGAGCTCGCCGCCCTCAAGGTCGACGGCGGCATGACCTCCAACAACCTGCTGATGCAGACGCTCTCGGACTTCCTGGACGCCCCCGTGGTGCGCCCGATGGTCGCCGAGACCACCTGCCTCGGCGCCGCCTACGCCGCCGGCCTGGCCGTCGGCTTCTGGCCCGACACCGACGCGCTGCGCGCCAACTGGCGCCGCGCGGCCGAGTGGACCCCGCGCATGCCCGCCGAGCAGCGGGACCGCGAGTACAAGAGCTGGCTCAAGGCCGTCGAGCGGTCCATGGGCTGGGTCGACGACGAAGACGCCAGCTGACCGTCCGGCCGGCGCAATCGACGAGTAAGTAGGAGTCAACGGATATGAGCACCCTGCAGAGCGTTCCCACCCTGGGCACGCACCCGACCGCCGGCTCGAACCCGAGCCGCGCCGAGACCCGTGAGCAGTTGGCCAAGGCCACGTACGACCTGCTGGTCATCGGCGGTGGAATCCTGGGCACCTCGGTGGCCTGGCACGCCGCGCAGTCGGGTCTGCGGGTCGCCATGGTGGACGCCGGCGACTTCGCCGGCGCCACGTCCTCCGCCTCCTCCAAGCTCGTCCACGGCGGCTTGCGCTACCTCCAGACCGGCGCGGTCAAGCTGGTGGCCGAGAACCACCACGAGCGCCGGGTCCTGGCGAAGGACGTGGCCCCGCACCTGGTCAACCCGCTCACCTTCTACCTCCCCGTGTACAAGGGCGGTCCGGTGGGCGCGGCCAAGCTGGGTGCGGGCGTCTTCGCCTACTCCGCCCTCTCGGCCTTCGGCGACGGCATCGGCAAGGTCATCTCGCCCGCCCGCGCCGTCGCCGACAACCCGGGTCTGAAGACGGACAACCTCAAGGCCGTCGCGGTCTACTACGACCACCAGATGAACGACTCCCGCGTCGCCGTCATGACGGTCCGCGCGGCAGTCGAGTCGGGTGCGGTCGTCCTCAACCACGCCGAGGTCACCGGACTGCGCACCACGCGCGGCCGGGTCTCCGGCGCCGAGCTCAAGGACCGTCTGGACGGCACCGAGTTCGGGGTCGACGCGCGGGTCGTGCTCAACGCCACCGGCCCGTGGGTGGACCACCTGCGGCGCATGGAGGACAAGCACTCCATGCCGTCGATCCGCCTCTCCAAGGGCGCGCACATCGTCATGAAGCGCAAGTCGCCGTGGAAGGCCGCCATGGCCACCCCGATCGACAAGTACCGCATCACCTTCGCCCTCCCGTGGGAGGACCAGCTGCTGCTCGGCACCACCGACGAGGTGTACGAGGGCGACCCGGGCGACGTGCGCGCCACCGAGTCCGACATCCAGCAGATCCTGGACGAGGCGGCCTTCTCGGTGAAGGACGCGGACCTGGACCGCTCGCTGATGACGTACGCCTTCGCGGGTCTGCGGGTGCTGCCCGGCGGCCCCGGGGGCGTCGAGAAGGCCAAGCGCGAGACGGTCGTCTCCGAGGGCGCCGGCGGCATGCTGTCGGTGGCCGGTGGCAAGTGGACCACGTACCGGCACATCGGCCGCGTGGTCATGGACAAGCTGGCGAAGCTCCCGGGCAGCCCGCTGACCGAGGACATGGAGCCGGCGAAGTCGCTCGTGCGCCGGATCCCGCTGCCCGGTGTCGCCAACCCGAACGCGGTCGCGCACCGGCTGCTGGTGGACCGCGAGCCCGGCTCTCGGATGGACCCGCTGACCGCGCGCCACCTGGCCTCCCACTACGGCTCGCTGGCGTTCGACATCGCGCGCATCGCCAACGAGGACCCGGCGCTGGCCGAGCGCATCCACCCGGACGGCCCGGAGATCTGGGCCCAGGTCGCCTACGCCCGGGACAACGAGTGGGCGCAGACGGTCGACGACGTGCTGCGCCGGCGCACGACGGTGACGGTCCGCGGTCTGGACGACGCCTCCGTGCGCGCCCGGGTCGAGGAGATGCTGGGCCACCGGGCATAGCTCTCGCGCAGGTGGGGAAGAGGGGCGGTTCCGAGGGGAACCGCCCCTCCGTCGTGGGCTGTGGCCGATGTCCCTTCAAGGCTTAGGCTGACCCACGTACGCAAGGGAACTTCGGAAGGAGACCTGGGTGATCGAGCTTGAGGGCGTGCCCGAGCTGATCGACCCGGTCATGGTGGCCGCGTTCGAGGGCTGGAACGACGCGGGTGACGCCGCCTCCGGCGCGGTCGCCCACCTGGACCGGGAGTGGAAGGGCGAGGTGTTCGCGGCGCTCGACGCCGAGGACTACTACGATTTCCAGGTCAACCGGCCGACGGTGTGGCTGGACAACGGGGTACGGAAGATCACGTGGCCGACGACACGGCTGTCGGTGGTCCGGATCGGCGGCGCGAAGCCGCGCGACCTGGTGCTCGTGCGGGGCATCGAACCGTCCATGCGGTGGCGGTCGTTCTGCAACGAGATCCTCGGCTTCGCCCACGAACTGGGCGTGGAGATGGTGGTCATCCTGGGGGCGCTGCTCGGGGACACGCCGCACACGCGGCCGGTGCCGGTGAGCGGGGTCACCTCGGACGCGGACCTGGCCCGGACGATGGACCTGGAGGAGACGAAGTACGAGGGCCCGACGGGCATCGTGGGCATCCTCCAGGAGGCGTGCACGCACGCGGGCGTTCCTGCGGTGTCGCTGTGGGCGGCGGTGCCGCACTACGTGTCGCAGCCGCCCAACCCGAAGGCGACGCTGGCCCTGCTGAACCGGCTGGAGGACCTGATCGACATCCGGATCCCGCTGGGCGAACTGCCGGAGGACGCCCGGGCGTGGCAGCTGGGCGTGGACCAACTGGCGGCCGAGGACAGCGAGGTGGCGGAGTACGTCCAGACGCTGGAGGAGGCGCGGGACACCGCCGACCTGCCCGAGGCGTCCGGTGACGCCATCGCCCGGGAGTTCGAGCGGTACCTGAGGCGGCGGGACCCGTCAGCCGCCGCGGAGCCGGGGGACGCGACGTACCTGCGGGACCCGTCCGGCGGACTCCCCCGGGCGCCGAAGCGCAAGCCGGAGGTGGCCGGGGAGGAGCCCCCGCCGCCCGCGGCCGCCCCGGAGGAGGATCCGCCTTCGGAGGCCTGACCGCGCGGCCGCGCGGAGCGGGACGGGGCGGGACGGAGCGGGACGGAGCGGGACGGAGAACGCCGGCGGGGCCGGACCGCGCGGGTGCGCGGCT
>NZ_JBHXSY010000101.1:0-6101 GCF_042715295.1 Streptomyces sp. NPDC058701
GGAAGGACGTGCCATAACTCGATCCTCTCAAACGATCGAGTCCCTACCGAACCCGGAACGGTTCACCGGTTTGCCCGGTCTGAGCCGCGGGAGTCGGCACTGGCGTATATGCGGGGGCTGATATCTCCGCTGGAGCGGAAGAACGGCTGGACGTTTGCCGAGGAGGCAGGGCATGCGGCTCCGGACCGGATGCACTGGCTGCTGAACCGGTGCGACTGGGACGCCGATGAAGTCCTCGACGACGTCCGCGACTACGTCGTTGAGCATCTCGGTGACCCGGACGCGGTCCTGATCGTGGACGACACCGGTTTCCTGAAGAAGGGCGTCCGCTCCGCCGGGGTCCAGCGCCAGTACTCGGGAACGGCGGGCCGGACGGAGAACTGCCAGGTCGGTGTCTTCCTCGCCTATGCCGGTGCCCGCGGTCGAACGCTGATAGACCGCCGCCTGTATCTGCCCACGTCATGGACCGATGACCGGGAACGCTGCCGGACCGCGGGCATCGAGGACACGGTGGCCTTCGAGACGAAGGTCGTCATCGCCAAAGCCATGGTCCGCCGGGCGATCACGGAGAAGATTCCGTGCCGGTGGGTGACGGCGGACGCCGCCTACGGCTTCTCCAAGGGCTGGCGGACCGAGCTGGAACGGGCTGATGTCTTCCATGTCATGGCCACCACCCGGCATGACACCGTCGTCTCCCGCTGGGCGATGGACCACCCGGTTCACGACCTGTTCAACGGCCTCGCGAGGCAGAAGTGGAAGCGTCGTTCCTGCGGGATGGGCGCCCACGGCCCGCGGGTCTACGACTGGGCGAGGGTCGAGGTCCGGCCCTGGCACCGGGAGGACCGCCGGCACTGGGTGATCGCCCGCCGAAGTGTGAGCCGGCCGGACCAGATCTCCTACTACATCGCTTACTGCCCCGCCGACACCACCCTCGACGAGCTCATCCGCGTCGCGGGCAGCCGCTGGGCAATCGAGGAATGCTTCCAGACCGCCAAGCAGGAGTGCGGCCTGGACGACTACCAGGTCCGCCGCTACCCCGGATGCACCGCCACATCACCCTGGCCATGGCTGCACACGCCTGCCTCACCATCCTCCGGGCCCGAGCCCTGGATTCCGGGAAAGCAGAAACGGATCCTCCCGGCTCATACCCCTCACCCTCCCTGAACTCCGACGCCTGATCACCCGCCTCACCCACCCATGGCCACCACTCGTCGAGCACGTCCTGCACTGGTCAAACTGGCGCCGCCGACGCCAGTTCCAGGCCCGCATCAGCCACTACAAACGACGCGGCCACACGTCACCCAAAGCCCACAAACCATCACGCCAAACGCCGTTGCAGTACTAGTACTGCAGCAGGATTTTGATGTCTGACCTGCGGGTTTCGCTGGGCGGCTGGAGTGTAGCGGGCTGCGGTGTGGTCAGGGGCGGTCTTCGTCGGGCCGTCCATCGATCGTGCGACAACGCAGCAAGTAGTGGCAGCGGCGGGGCAGCTTCATCGGGTGATCAGCGCGCGTGTTGGCGAGCAGTGGAACCTGGACCTGGACGACCTCTTCGTGACCATTGGCCATCGGTTCGGCCGGGTGGAGCTACGCCGTCGCATGCGCGATTACGTACGCGGTCTGCTCGCCCCGGTGGCCCGGAAGAACAGCTGGCAACTGGCCGAGCAGGCAGGCCACGTCACCCCAGATGGCCTGCAGCACCTACTCGCCGGAGCGAATGGAACCCCGACGACATCCGCGATGACCTGCAGGAATACGTCGCTGACAAGCTCGGCGAGAGTGATGGCGTCCTCGTCATCGATGACACCGGGTTCATCAAGAAGGGCACCACATCCGCCGGGGTCCAGCGCCAATACTCCGGAACCGCCGGACGCACCGAGAACTGCCAGATCGGCGTCTTCGCCGCCTACGCCACCACCTTGGGCCGGGCCCTGGTCGACCGTGAGCTCTACCTGCCCAAGAGCTGGACCGAGGACCGTGAACGCTGCCGGGCAGCCCGCGTTCCCGACGAGCGGGAGTTCGCCACCAAGGGTGAACTGGCCCGCCGCATCGTGCTGAGGTCCCTCGCCTCACCGCTGCCCATCTCCTGGGTCACCGCGGACTCCGCCTATGGACAGGAGAGCCGCTTTCGCCGGCTGCTGGAACAGTCTGGCGTCGGCTACGTGCTGGCCGTGCCCAAGTCCCAGTTCACCGTGGGCTGCCCCCGCATCGACGGCCTGTTCGCGCAGGCCCCGGCCGAAGCATGGGAGAGGATTTCGTGCGGTGACGGCGCGAAAGGCCCTCGCGTCTACCACTGGGCGGCGGTGCGGCTGCCGGCTGTCGAGGAATTCGACTACCAGGGCGAAATCCCCCACCGGATGCGGTGGGCACTGGCCCGCCGCAGCATCCGCAGGCCCGACGAGATCGCCTACTACCTCGCCTACGCCCCTTTGGAGACCACCGTTCAGGAGCTGGTGCGGATCGCCGGGACACGCTGGGCGATCGAGGAGTGCTTCCAGGCCGCGAAGAACGAGTGCGGCCTGGACCAGTACGAAGTCCGTCGCTACGTCGGCTGGTACCGGCACATCACCCTCGCCATGCTCGCCCACGCCTTCCTGGCCTCCACGGCGCGCGATCTCCGGGAAAAGGGGGTGGCACCGATGAGGATGCAGGGGCAATCGAGTTCACAGTGGCGGAGGTTCGGCGACTCCTGGCAGCTTGTCGTCCCCGGCCCCCACACCTCCGTGGCGACCGAGGACGACACCACGCGCTGAGATGGTCGAACTGGCGCCGCCAGCGCCAAGCAGTCGCCCGCCGCTGCCACTACTCGCGGCGTTGTCGCACGATCGATGGACGGCCCGACGAAGACCGCCCCTGACCACACCGCAGCCCGCTACACTCCAGCCGCCCAGCGAAACTCGCAGGTCAGACATCAAAATCCTGCTGGAGTACTAGGCTAGAAGATACGGGCTTGGTGTAATCCGGCAGTGCACATCGGAGCCACCTACCCGCTGCAAGACACCACGCAAGCACTCGCAGAACTCCTAGGGCGACGCACGACCGGCAAGATCCTCCTGCGGCCCTGAAAACATCACTTACGCTGAAAGGTAAGAACGTGACCAACAGAATAATCCGTACCCCTGGGCAGATTCCCCGCCTCCCCGGTGCTGCCCGCGTCGGCGACCTCGTCTTCACCTCGGGGCTGATCTCGCCCAGCGCCGCTGCAGCGGCGCCTGGTGAAGTGGTGCCTTTCGCTCAGCAAGCCCGGGAAACCCTCGCCGAAATGAAGCGCATTCTTGGCGAGATTGGCGCCTCCACCGACGATGTTGTGCGCGTTGAGGCTTACCTCGCCCGCCGCGAGGACTTTGCCGAGTGGAACGATCAGTATAACGCCGTCTTCCCCGAGGTCGGCCCTGCCCGCATTACCCTAGTGACCGCTTTCGCCAGCGAGGCCTACCTGCTGGAAATCCAGGCTACAGCCGTGAGCGCAGGCCCCTGACAAGTCACGGCCACAGGCGCCTCGTTGAGGGAAGAGCCTGGCCGCGGCTGAGGCGATCAAGGCTTTCAGCCGCGGCCAGACCTCGACTTGTCACCGGTGATTGCTGTAACCGCTGAGCATCACTTCCGTCGATCGGCGGGGGTCAGAGTCCTTTGAAGAACGCAGTTATGTCGTCGGCGAGCAGCTCCGGCTGCTCGAGCGCGGCGAAGTGCCCACCTCTATCCATGTCAGTCCAGCGCTGGATGTTGGTGTACGTCTTTTCCGCCACCGAGCGTGGGGGGCGCAGGATTTCCTTTGGGAACGCGGTGTAGGCGGTCGGCACGTCGACGGTGCTTGGAATGGGCCAGGGGCCCTGCGAGCGCGCGTAGTACGGCCAGAATGATGATCCGATGGCACCGGTGAACCAGTAGAGCGAAATGTTCGCGAGCATGTCGTCACGCGAGACAGCGCTTTCCACCACACCTTTGTGATCAGTCCAGGCGTGGAACTTCTCGACGATCCAGCTCGCCAGCCCGGCGGGCGAGTCGGTAAGGCCATAGGCAAGTGTCTGCGGCCGCGTGCCCTGAATCGTGGCGTAGGCTGACCCTTCCTTCACCCACCCTTCAAGCTGCACAAGCCACTGCCGTTCCTCCTCGGTCGGAGAGGCAAAACTGGTGTTACGGAGCACCGCCAAGTAGTTGAGGTGAATCCCGGTGAGGAGCTCAGGTCGCTGGGCGCCGAGACGCGAGGTGATGAAGGCACCCCAGTCACCGCCCTGCGCGCCGAACTTCGTGTAACCAAGAACGTCGGTCATCAGCTTGGCGAACGTGTCGGCGATCTCTGCCACGCCGAAGCGACGCTGCCCCGGACGGAACGAGAGCGGGTAGCCAGGCAGAGAGGGTACGACGACAGTGAAGTGCTCGGTGAGACGTGGGATGACGTCGAGAAACTCGACGATCGAGCCCGGCCAGCCGTGGCTGAGAAGCAACGGCATCGGATTCTCACATCGCCCGGGCTCATGAATGTAGTGCAATGCGATGCCGTCGATCTCAACCCTGTACTGCCGGAAGCCGTTGATGCGTTCTTCCTGGGCCTTCCAGTCGAAATCGCTTTCCCAGTAGCGCACCAGCTCTTTCGCATAAGCGAGACTTGTGCCGGACTTCCAGGCTTCACCAGCCGGCTCGTCGGGCCAGCGCGTCCGCGCGAGACGGTCACGGAGGTCGGCCCGTGAGACATCAGACATCTGCAAGTGGAATGGTTCCGGGCGCATGGCTGAATGTTACGCCGACATGCTACAGCGCGCACGCAGGATACCAGCGGCTGGGGCTTGCTCCGCTCTTCGGGATCTTCCCGGCCACGGTCTGCCGGGTCATACAGCGTCTGCGTTCGCTTCTCGCGCTGGAGCCGGCGGCGCGGCCCGTCGCGGACGTCGAACGGTTGTGGATCGTGGACGGCACGCTGCTCCCGGTCCGTGACCGCAGCGTCGCGGCGTTTTCCCGTAACTACCGGTTTTCGGCGAACGTGCAGGTCATCATTGACGCCGATACCCGTCTGGTCGTCGCGAGCGCCCGGCCGGCACCGGGCAACAAGGCCGACGCCCACGTCTGGCGCGAGTCAGACCTGCCGGCGAAAGCCGCGGGCACTACGGTGATCGCTGACGGCGCCTACTTGGGTACCGGGCTGATCGTCCCGCACCGCAGACGAGCCGGACGCCCCCTCCTGCGCGGCCAGAAAGAGGACAACGCCGAACACCGCAGGGTCGAGCCCGCGTCGAGCACACCTTCGCCAGGATGAAGAACTGGAAGATCCTCCGCGACTGCCGCCAGAAAGGAGACGGCCTCCGCCACGCCGTCGCCACCATGCACAACCTCGCCATGGCACAGTGAACCAGCAGGTCAGACACCACTCAGCCATACCCGAAACGGACCTTCTGCAACACCCTTTACAGTAGAGGTTGTTGCAGAACGTCTGGGATGAGGCATTCCTCTTATGCGGGTGGGGTGTTGCGGGCTGGAGCGTTGGGGGTGGAGACGTTCACCGGCTTGCGGATGGGCCGGTTTGAGAAGCTAGTGAAGGTGGTGCAGGAACGGGGTGGAAACGGTCCCGGTGGCGGCCGCTCGTGATGCCTGCCGTTGCCGGATCGGGTCCTGCTGTTGGCCGTGTACCACCGAACGAACCTCACGACACGTCAGCTCGCCCCGCTCTCGGGATCTCCTCGGCCACCGTCTGCCGGGTCATCCAGCGCTTGCGGTCGCTACTGGTGTTGGAGCCGGCCCCGCGACGGGTCGCCGAAGTCGAACGAGTCCCGGTCGTGGACGGAACTTTGATCGCGATCCACGACCGCACACTCGCCGCGTCCTCCCGCAACCCGTGGAGCGGACCTACGGCTAGGGCCTGTGTGGTGTCGTGATCAGTTGCTGGGTTTTGCCTTCTCTGTCGGGCGGAACCCGGTAGGACATTGGTCGTGACACGTAGGCAACTCACCAATGCACAGTGGAAGTTCATCGAGCCGTACCTGCCGATCGGCAGGTGCGGCCGTACCCCGAACGGCTGCGGGAACAGTTCGAGGGGGTGATCTGACGGTTCCGTTGATGGTGTCCCGCCGAGTGGTGTAGCTGATCTTGGCTGGGAAGTGCGCCCTCATC
>NZ_JBHXSY010000102.1:0-6089 GCF_042715295.1 Streptomyces sp. NPDC058701
CTCGCGCATCCACGTTATGCAGACCTGCCGCCCGCGAACTGCCCGGCATTGCGCCGGACCGGACGGTGGCCGGGTCTCTCATCAGCGTCTCCGACGGCACCCCACAGGCCCGGCGACACCACCCCCCAGGTCATCCGTGCGACAGAGGGGACACAGTCATACCGGGCCCGGAGGCCAGCGGCCCCATTGCAGGACCGCGAAAAACATAACGGGGGGAGCTCGGTGAGATCTTCGGCCCGGACGCCGATGTGCCGCAGGGTCTCGATGACGGCCCAGGACCAGAAGGCGTCGTCCTAGACAAGGCTCCGGTTGATCCGCCGGCCGGTGCTGCCGACTTCCTTGATGTAGACGTGCGGCGAGCCGTGGTCGAGGCGGCTGCGCCCTGGGTTGACCTTGGGCAGCACCCGCACGTAGCTCTTCCCGTCGTGATCGAAGACCTCGTTGAACGGCGTGGCCCGGGGCGCGTCCAGCAGTGCGACGGCCTCGCGGCGCACTCGCTCCGCGGTCTCGGCGAGGACCGGCAGGTGCGGGGGCCGTTCCCGAACCCGCTGGTGCATCCGCGTGGTGGTCTGCCTGATCATTTGTGGGTTCCGGCGCCGTCGCCCCAGCTGATGGGACTGGGGACGGCCCACGGGCCCAGTAGGGGTCTTCATGTGCCCATTCCTGAATGTCGAGGTAGAAGGCGCGGATGCGCATCATGACGTCAATGCGTGAGCGACGTTCTCGGACCTGGCCGCTCTTGTCGTGTCGGTCATCGGACGCTGCTTCCAGCCGCCGATGACATCGTCGGGAATCCGGAGGGTGCCGATGCCGGGGTGGTGCGGTTCGATGTCCGCCCAGAAGACGCCGACCAACTCGCTCACAAGTCTGCGGAAGGTGCCGTAGTCGACTCCGGGTCGGCGTTCATCGAGGTAGCGCACCATCACGTTGCGGATCTGGGTGGACTGGATGTTGTAGGAGTCGACCAGTTCGGCGGTTGGCCGCTGCCCGTGCCGGAGCGCGTCCTTGAGCGCGTCCCTGGACTGGATGACACCAGCCCCGCCCAGCAGGTCCCAGGACTGTGGGTGCCGACGTATGCCTCACCGTTCTCGCGCCGAGCACGGGCCCGGCGGTAGAGGATGTCCACCGCGGTGCGCCGGTCGAGGTCATGGCCGGTGTGCAGAATGATCGACGCGACCAGACGCATGTCGTCGTCGATGTGACGGGCCGTCATGCCGATGTCGGCCCCGTAGCGGCGCATCTGCTCCAGCTTGCCGTCGGGGAAGAGCTGCTGGACGTTCTTGAAGAACCGCACGGCCGTAGCCACGCAGAAAGCCGTAGCCCGGCAGCACGATCCGGTGGGACATCTGCAGGTTCATGCCTGAGATCACGCCTTTGCGCTGGGACTTCCATTGGTCATCGCCCAGGACTCCGGCATGCACGATCTCCTTGCTCTGGTCGGCGCCGGCCACTTGCCAGCGGGCCTGCCAGCCGTCTCCGGGATGAGCCTTGAGCCGGTCCAGGATCAAGCCGACGAAGCCCAGGAGCCTCACCCCGTGATCGACGCAGCCGCGGTACTTCCGGGTCGGCCAGAGCGGTGAGGCGGGCAGCAGCGCCATCACTACGTCGCGGGTGTGCTGGTCGTGCGGGCCGACGCAGTTCTTGTCGGCCTTGAGGTCGTGCTCGACGAACAGTGGGCGTGGCGGCGTCGTGCCGGTGCCGGCGAGTCGGATGCGGTTGGCGCGTCGTCGCGCTCTGAGTGCGCCGCGGGCACGTTCACGCCGGAAGATCTGGGCGCACATCGCGCCGGAAGCGCTGATCAGCGAGAGGCCCGCCGAAGTCGAGGACCCGCTTCACGATGCTGCTCAACCTGCCCCGCGAGGCGGAATACGGAACGATCCCTCGCACGAAGAACGGCCCCGCACTAGCCGGATACGGCGCAATCTCGATGGAGAAGGAACTCGCCAACACCATGTCGACGCTGCCCGAACAGCTGAGGCGATCCGTGACATGAGACGCGGCAAGTAAATTTGGGCCCACACACAATTCCGCATCGAGACCGGTATCCCTGTGTTCTTCATCGATCCCCACAGCCCATGGCAGCGAGGAACAAACGAAAACACCCAAGGGCTTCTGCACCGGTACTCCCGAAGGGCACGGACCTCTCGCACTGGTCCGTCGAAGAATACCCGAGCCGTCGCACATGCATTGAACACCAGGCCGCGCAGGACACTCGGTTGGGAGACCCCAGCCTAAGCACTTAACGAACAGCTACGGTTGCTACAAAAGGCCAGTGTTGCAACGACCGGTTGATTCCAACGCAATCATACCGGGCCCGGAGGCCAGCGGCCCCATTGCAGGACCGCGAAAAATATAACGGGGACTTACGCATGTGAGTAGTGACTACTCATGTGCTCGTCCCAAGGGGTGGTGGAGCGTGGGAGTGGTCACCTTCCGCGCGGCCTCGAACTCTACAAGAAGCGCCCCAAGAAGCGCTCACCAGGAACGACCAGGCGCATTCCGGTGCTACCGAGACCTGAAGAATCTCGAGGATGATCGCGCACTCGGAGCTTGCGGTCGCATCTTCTTGGACCATCATCTCATACATCATACGTGTCCTGCCGGGTTGAGGCGCGCATATAAGTATCTAAGATCATCGCGCGGCCGAAAAGGAGTAGTGGATTCCATGTTGGACCGCATCACTCTGAAGGGCCTCCGCGGCAGGGGATTTCACGGAGTCTTCGAGCATGAGCGGATCGGGGGCCAGGATTTCATCGTTGATGTAATTCTTTACCTCGACTCCCGCCTAGCCGCCGAGAAAGACGATCTAAATTATACGGCGAACACCGGTGTTGTGGCGGAGCAGATATTGTCGATCATCTCCGGAGACCCGGTCAACCTCATCGAGACCTTGGCTCAGCGGATTGCCGAGCAGTGCCTCAGCAACAGGGCGGTTGAGCAGGTCGAGGTGACAGTCCACAAGCCGTACGCACCGATCGCCGTATTCTTCGAAGATGCATCCATCACCATTAACCGGAGCCGCATGTCCGAAGAACGTGTGGATTGATCACGCCGTGCACCCTCACCGCCAGCTCGATGAGATACTAGTTTTGAAGGGTCTATGATCGATTCATCCATTATTGCAGAGCCCCTCGTGATGCAATTTGACGAGAAGCGAGCCGAGGCCGCCGTCCGCGAACTGTTGATCGCAGTCGGCGAGGACCCGGATCGGGAAGGTCTGACAGACACACCTGCCCGAGTAGCCAGGGCTTACAGGGAGATTTTTTCCGGTCTGCGTATGAGGCCGGAAGATGTGCTGACGACGACGTTCGACCTAGGTCACGATGAGATGGTGTTGGTGAGAGACATCGAGGTCAAGTCGACCTGCGAGCATCACCTGCTGCCATTTTTCGGGGTCGCGCATGTAGGATACATTCCCTCCGCCGACGGTAAAATCACCGGACTTTCGAAACTGGCCCGGTTGGTTGAGGTATTTGCTCGCAGACCTCAGATTCAAGAGCGACTCACCACTCAGATCGCAGATTCTCTCATGCGTATCCTTCAGCCACGTGGCGTCATCGTGGTGAGCGAGTGCGAGCACATGTGCATGTCAGTGCGTGGAGTTCGACAGCCAGGATCCCAGACCATTACGTCCGCCGTTCGTGGCCAACTTCGGGATGGCGCTACTCGCCAAGAGGCCATGAGTCTCATCATCGGACGCAGGGTCTGATACAGGGTCTCGCTAATCTGTGGATGCCCAACTCGCGGGTATGATGGCGGGTTGGCGTTAGGACCGCTCCCGCTGCGACGATGTGCCGGCTGGCAGGGTGTCCTTACGGGACGGCTTGGACCCAGCCTCGATATGCCGCTCGTCTGACATGTCCTGTCTAGTGTGTGGGTCTGCGGTGTCAAGGCGCTCGCTACATCCAGAGTGCCAAAAATACGACGTTTGGTAACTCCTCAGAGAATCGCTCGGCAAGCCCGTCCTGTATTCCGCGCACGAAAACAGGGTTTCACGATCTTCCGAAGCGACCTCGATCGCGATCGTTCAGCGGGCTACCATGTCCGGGTGGCTCCCGCCGGCAAGGAATGGAAACATGAGCACCAAAGTATTGATCGATCTAAACTCGGGAACCTTGAATGTGTATGATATGGCGCTGATGAATTACAAGAAGCGAATACTGGAAAGCCGACCGATCCTCCTCGCACTCTTTAATGGGGGGGGAGGAAAGATGATTCTCTATGATCCCAGCGGCGTACAAAGGGAAGCCCCTCCAGTCCCCTTCGCCTATCGGAGCTTGAAGGCTGTCGCGCACGTGCCCCTGGGGGTTTACGCGGCCTTCATCGACACACAAAGTGACGAGGGTGCTTTGGGGCTACAGGCGCTGGAGCGCCTTGATGCCGCTGCAAGTAAGCCCAGCTAGAGATAAAGCAGCTCACCGCCGCACAGCAGTGTGACACGGACGCCATGCAGAGCGTGCTGTCACTCAGTCAAGAATTCATCACTGAAACATGTGGCGCCGCCCGCTTCGACTCCGGAGCTTTGCAGACGTACGTGCGGGCCTGTGGTCCAGACATCGCCCGATGCATGGAGAGCGCCGCCTCTATCCAGGTAGCCCATTGGATGAAGGTACTCGAAGTATGGCAAGCCCATTTGGGCAACGACTGGCAACGACTCCGCGCTGCCACCAACACTCTGTTCGTCGCACGCCGGGGAAACGTCCTCTACACGGTTCTAGCCCAGTACATGGACGAGGAGGCAATAGGGAACCGACTGCTTCTTTTCGAGACCCCCGAGTTCACCACGACGCCAGATGCGATGTTGGAGCTCCTCGCCCGGGTTGAGGCAGATCGCGAACTCGGGCACACCTTCTTCGCTGACGCCCACCTCATGGATGTCGACATCCTTGCGAGCGCAGCTCGACGTGCTGTCCAGCGTGAAGCGCAATCGCGCAACATGACCCCAATCCTGCCGCCCCTAGCCTCCTTCGACTCCCACGCATGGCCATGGCCCACTGATCCGCTCTCAGGGAGCGGCCTCACCACGCTCGATGAGGCGCTGTCACGACTCACCGCAACTGCGGTAAGTCAATCGTTCGAGCGTAACTCCCGCTGGAACGCCGCGCCGGCTCGCGGTGATGCTGGACAAATGCAGCGGGGACTGTAAAACGTTCGGTGTAACTCCCGATCATGGAAGATGCATCGATGACCAGCAACAACGTGACCGAGACTGAGACCGTCGAGCCGTCTGAGGCGGTGCCGTCGAAGTCCATGGACGACCGGCTGATCGACGAGCTCGTGGGTCGGGCTCAGGCCGAGGGCCTGCAGCTGACCGGTGAGGGCGGGCTGCTCCAGCAGCTGACGAAGCGGCTGCTGGAGTCCGCTCTCGAGGGCGAGATCACCGACCACCTCGGCTATGACAAGCACGATCCCGCCGGGAAGAACGGCGGCAACTCACGCAACGGCACCCGGGCCAAGACCGTGCTGACCGAGGTCGGCCCGGTGGAGATAGCCGTGCCCCGCGACCGCGGGGGTTCCTTCGAGCCGAAGATCGTCAAGAAGCGGCAGAAGCGTCTTTCCGGCGTGGACGAGATGGTCATCTCGCTTGCCGCGAAGGGTCTGACGACCGGCGAGGTCCAGGCTCACCTGGCCGAGGTCTATAACGTGGAGGTGTCGCGCCAGACGATCTCCACGATCACCGACAAGGTCCTCGAGGGCATGGCCGAGTGGCAGAACCGGCCCCTGGACGCCGTCTATCCGGTGATCTTCATCGACGCGATCCACGTGAAGGTCCGCGACGGCGCGGTGGCCAACCGGCCCATCTATGTGGCTCTGGCCGTCACGGCCGATGGCCGGCGGGACATCCTCGGGCTGTGGGCCGGCGATGGCGGTGAGGGCGCCAAGCACTGGATGCACATCCTCACCGAGATCAAGAACCGCGGCGTGAACGACGTCCTCATGCTCGTCTGCGACGGACTCAAGGGCCTGCCCGACGCGGTCGAGGCCGTCTGGCCCCGCACGGTCGTGCAGACCTGCGTGGTCCACCTGCTGCGGAACTCCTTCCGCTATGCCGCCCGCCAGGACTGGGACAAGATCGCCAAGGTGCTCAA
>NZ_JBHXSY010000103.1:0-6087 GCF_042715295.1 Streptomyces sp. NPDC058701
TCGTCCTGGTCCGAAGATTCCGCCGTTGTCGGTGACCGATGCCCAGCGTGCTGTGTTGGAGGGTTGGTTACGTCGTCGTTCGACGGCGCAGGCTTTGGCTCAGCGGTCGCGGATCGTGTTGGAGTGCGCGGAGGGGCACTCGGTGATGGAGGTGTCGCGGCGGCTGCGGGTCGCTCCGGACACGGTCCGCACCTGGCGGCGCCGCTTCATCGAGCACGGGCTGGACGGGCTGGGCGACGAGCCGCGGCCGGGTGTCCCGCGGAAGATCACCGACGCGGATGTCGAGCGGGTGATCGTGAAAACCCTGGAAGAGACACCGAAGAACGCGACGCACTGGTCAACCAGGTCGATGGCCGCGGCGACCGGGATGTCGCAGTCGACCGTCTCAAGGATCTGGCGGGCGTTCGCCCTGGCCCCGCACCGGTCCCAGACGTTCAAACTGTCGACGGATCCGCTGTTCATCGACAAGGTCCGTGATGTTGTCGCCCTCTACCTCGACCCGCCCGAGAAGGCGCTGGTGCTCTGCGTGGACGAGAAGTCGCAGATCCAGGCCCTGGACCGATCCCAGCCGGTCCTGCCGATGATGCCCGGCGTTCCCGAACGCCGAAGCCACGACTACATCCGCGCAGGCACCACCACCCTCTTCGCGGCCCTCGAGGTCGCGACCGGCAAGGTCATCGGATCACTCCACCGCCGCCACCGGGCCGCCGAGTTCAAGAAGTTCCTGACCAAGCTCGACAAGGAGGTTCCCGCAGACCTCCAGGTTCACCTGATCCTCGACAACTACGCGACCCACAAGACCCCCGACATCAAGAAGTGGCTGCTGACGCACCCGCGCTTTCACCTGCACTTCACACCCACGAGCGCGTCCTGGCTGAACCTGGTGGAGCGGTGGTTCGCCGAGCTCACCCAGAAGAAACTGAAGCGTGGGGTCCACCGCTCCGTCCAGGCCCTCGAGCGCGACATCCGTGCCTGGCTGACCGACTGGAACGACCAACCCCGACCCTTCGTCTGGACGAAGACAGCCGACGAGATCCTCGACAAAGTCGCCGCCTACTGCCACCGAATCTCTGACTCAGGTCACTAGCAGCCGGTAGGCCTGCGCCCGGGAGGCCGCGAACTCTGCCGAGCAGAACGACGCCCAGCCGTTGTAGCCGAGCGGCGACCAGACACGGGCGGCGTGCGCGTCACAGGCCCGGGCAGCGGGCATCGCCACGGAGCGCCGGACCTCCCCCTCGCCTCGCTCAACCCGACCGTCACCTCACGGACACGGACACGGACAGCAGGCAGCGGCGGGCAACGAGATGCATCCCGGCCATCGGCCCCCTCCCGCTCGGTCGGCCCGCGTGAGCGCACGGCCGACCAGCCCCACAACGGCCTTCACTTCTGGCAGCAGGCCCGGCCCGTCCTGCCGCCCGTCAGGGCAGTTGACCCGGTGTCCCGCGGTCGGCGTCGTCCGTGTATGCCGCGGTGACCGCCAGCGCGGCGGCCATAACGGACAGTTGCGGGTTGACCTCGGGGCAGCTCGGGAGCACGGACGCGTCGGCGACCAGTACGCCCCGCACCCCGCGCAGGCGCCCCCGGGCGTCGGCCGGTGCGGTCTGCGGGTCGCTTCCGGCCGCCACAGTGCCGGTGGGGTGGAAGGCCGAGAGGTGGAGATCACGGGCAGTCACCTCTGCGAGCAGTGCATCGAGTTCAGCGAAGGATCGGGCCCGTGGGGCCGACGGGACTCCCGTGAGCACCTCGACGGCTCCGGCCGCGAAGAGGAGCCGGCCCATGGCCCGTACCGCCGTCATGAGCCGGCCCGCGTCGCGGTGGTCCAGGTCGTAGCGGATCAGCGTGCGACCGCGGCCCAGGACGCGGCCCGAGGGGCGGTCCGCGATCATGGCGCCGAGGGTGGCCAGGTGACCGACGCCCTCCAATTCCGTGCGCAGCTCCCGGCCGACCCCAGGTAGGACGAAGCTGCCCATGCCCGGGGGTGTGGCGGTCGCTTCGATGAGGATGCCCCGGTCGTGCCACTGCTCCACTCCGGCGCTCTGCAGCACGCCCTCCCAGGCGGTCACCTCCTGGGCGAAGCGGCCGGCCACACTGGTGGCGGGGTGCACGCTCAGGTTCCGGCCGGTGCGGGGGTGTTCCCCCAGTCCCGAGCGGCGCAGCAGTTGCGGTGCCTGCAGGGCGCCCGCGGCGACGACGACGCACGGGCTGAGGATCTCGAACTCCGTGCCGTCCTCGCGCCGGACGAGGACGCCGGCGGCGCGGGGTATTCCGCCGCCGGGTGGGTCCGGCTCGGTAAGGATCCGCAGGACGCGGGCCCCGGTGACGATGCGGGCTCCGGCCGCGCACGCGTCGGGCAGCACCGACAGCTGGACGCTCTGCTTCGCCCCGGTGGGACAGCCGACCACGCATTGGCAGGAACCTTTGCAGCCCGGTGCGTTGCGCCGCAGCGGGGATGCGGTCCAGCCGAGCCGCTCGGCGCCCGCGAGGGCGAGGCGGCCGTTGCGGCCCAAGACGTCCATCGGCTGGGTGGCCACCCGCAGCGTTCGCTCGACGTCGTCGAGGTACGGGCCGAAGCCGTCGGCGAGGTGGAATCCGAACGCCGATCTCCAGCGGTCGAGGACGTGCCGGGGAGTGCGGTAGCAGGTGCCGGAGTTGACGACGGTGGTGCCGCCCACGGCCCGACCGACCGGCACGACCAGGGGTGGGCTGCCGATGGCCAGCGTCGCGCCGCCGTCGCGGTACAGCTCCCCGAAGCGGTCCAGCGGTGTCCGGCGGCCGAACGACACTGTGGAGTGGTGGCGGCCCTCTTCGAGGACGACCACGCCCATCCCGGCGCGGGCGAGGGTCCGTGCGGCCATGGCCCCGCCGGCCCCGGAGCCGATGACCACGGCGTCCGCCGTGGCCCGTGCGGGCCAGTGCGGGGCGGGGGTGCAGTCCAGTGGGGGGTCGTCCGGCGGCACGAATGGCGGGTTCCGCGTGCCGTGGTGGAGCATGCGTTCGGTCCCGGCCGCGAGCAGCACCGGCACCTTGAGCACGTCGAGCAGAGGTAGCAGGGCGGGCCGGGAGGCCAGTGCGGCCATCACCGACTCGCGTGCGTCGGCGTCGAGGGCGGCGAGTCGGCGGCCGGTACGTGCGAGGGCGTAGCCGTCGACCGCGGCGGCGGCCGTGCGGAGAGCGGCTCGGGCGGGGGCGGGCATGGCCGCCAGGACGGCTTCGAGCCGTCCCGGTACGCGGGCGGTCCAGGCCGTCGACCGGTCGTCGGCGAGGAGGGCGGCGACGAGTCCGGCGTATGGGCTGTGTGCGGTGGAGGCTTGTGCGATGAAGGCGGGATCGGTCGGTCGGGGCATCGCGCGCCTTTCGGTGACGGTCGGGAGGGGGCGGACCGGGATCTCCGGCGGGAACGCCGGGGTGCGGGCACGGCCCCGGCAGAGGGAGCGGTCCGGCCGTGCGGGCGTCAGTGCTCGCCGACCTCGGCGTGGGCCGTCCCCTGCAGGTGCCACGCGGCTTCCGGGCGCCAGTGACCCCACCAGCGCTCCAGGAGTACCACCGCGTCCGCCCGCTCGCTGTTGCGGCAGACGGCAGGCGTGCCGTCCGGGTCGGTGTAGTCCAGGGTGAGGGTGCGTTCGGCGGGTTGGGTGACCTCGACGCGGATGCGGCGCAGGCCCGCGCGGCCCGAAACGGTCCATACGGGCAGGGCCAGGCGGGCCCGGAAACGGCCCGCGCCCGCCCAGCCGACGGCGGAGCGCTCGGCGCGGCGGGGCCAGGTGCGGCCCGAGCGGCGCAGCCGCAGGAACACCAGCGGGGGCAGGCGCCGCAGTCCCGGGCGCGTGGAGACCGCGGCGACGACCTCCAGGACGTCCCCGCGGCCGAGGTCCGCGTGGAGCCAGGCCCAGCGCTCCGCGTTGCCGTGTCCGTAGATCCGCGCGGAGGCTCCCGGAGCGTCCCGCAGGACCAGTTTCCGGTCGCCGTACGTGACGTGCCCGTCGTACGCGGCGCGGGCCGCGGGCAGCATCTGGGCGGCGGGTAGCAGCGGGCGGCGCCAGGACCAGCGCGGGAAGGTGTAGAGGGGGGTGTCGTCGGCGCGTTCGGCTAGGTCCCAGGCGAGGGCGCCCGCCGATCCGGTGATCCTGCCGGAGCCCGCGACGACTTCGGCGGCTGTGTAGCCCCCGGCGGGGCGGTCCCACGGCTCCGGCCCGAAGCGGGCGTGTTCCACGGGGCCGTCCGGGGGGAACACCGCTGCCCAGCCGTGGGCGAAGGCCGGGGATCCGTCGGCGGGGGCGGTGAGTTCGTGGTGCACCCACACGCCGGTGCCGGTCGCGGGATCGGTGAGCGTGGTGTACCAGACCTCGGTCCGCCCCGGCTCGCCCTTCCAGCGGGGGGCCGCGTGCCGGGCGGCGTCGTCCTGTCGGGGGAAGCGAAAACTGCCCAGAAACGGCGCGAGTCCCCTCGTCAGGGGGAACCGCAGCACGCCCTCGCCGATCCGCTGCCCGTCGGCGCGCAACACGTACGGCAGGACCGTCATCGACGTCACGGGGTGCCGGAGTCCGACCGACTTCCATCCGTCGAGTTCCAGGCGGCGGCCGTCCAGGGTGAACGCGAGCCGGTAGCGGATCCGGCGACGGGCCAGGGGCGAGACCTCCATCTCCCCTTCCGCGGCGGGGTCGTCTGTGCGGCCGGCGATCCGGACGCGGCCGGTCAGCCGGGCCAGCGTGGTGCGCCGGGGATCGAGTAAGCGTCCGGCTTCGGCCCGCAGGTCAAGGCGGACGGCCCGGTCGTGCTCCTCGCCAGTGAGCCGGACGGAGCCGAGCATCGTTTCCGTGAAGACGGTGCCGCGGCCGCTCACCGGGTGCCGCCTAGCTGGTCGAGCATGATCTGTTCGGTCACGGCCAGGTAGGCGTCCGCTGCCGCGTGCGCCGCCCACTCGTCGTGGGCGGCCACCGCCTCCACGACGGGCCGCAGCCGCTCGTGGGCGGCGTCCGCATCGGCGAACGGCGCCACCAGGGCTCCGCGCAACGGCAGGTAGGCGTTGAAGAGGGTGTTAGTGAGGAGCACGTAGACGCGATTGCCGGTGGCCCGCGCGAGGCCGCGGTGCACCTCGACGTCGGCAAGCTGGGCGTCCCCACCACCCCTGGCTGCCCGTACCGCGCCCAGGAGCTCCTGCAGTTCCGCCACTTGGGCACTTGTCGCCTTCGCCGCGGCGCGCGAGGCGATCAGCGCGCCGATGCTGCGGCGCACTTCGAATACCTCCCTCATCCAGTCGGGGCAGTGCCGGACGAGGGCGGGCAGCAGGTCGGCCCCGCCGAGACGGACGTAGTCACGGACCCTGGTGCCGACTCCGTGCTTGGTCTCCAAAAACCCGGCCTGGACCAGCCGCTCGAAGGCATGCTTGAGGGTGGTACGGGTGACGCCGTACCCGTCCGAGAGCTCGCGCTCGGGCGGTAGGTAACTGCCCGCACCATGGATGCCGTTGAGGATGTCCTCGCGCAGCCTGTCCTCTAGTACGTCGACGATCGTCTCTCGCGGCAACGCTTCCACGCCCAGCCTCCCCAGCAGTGGTCCAGTGGCTCAGCCAATGAACCACTAGTCGGCAAGTGCGTCAAGGGGCGCGCAAGAGCGCGACCACGAGGCAGATGGTGCCCGAGCTGCCCTGTTCTGTCTCAGGGTTCAGAGATCTCGCTTCGTCCGGGGGAATTTCGCTGCGTAGGCCGCCGTCTGGGGGTGCGTTGGCTGTCCAGCCTCCGTTCATCGCCACTTCGATGGGAGGGCAAGGGTGACGTCTCCGTAGGGGTCTTGATGGTCAGGGTGCTCTCCCCACGGCCGATGGCGCGATCGATCCTCTTTTGATCTCTGTCCAGGTGAAGCCGAGGCGGCGGTACTTGTCCCGCTGCCTCGGCCGCATGTGCTGGATGTCGCCCTTGGAGACTGTGGTCATTCCTGGACGCCATGACCGCGCCGTGCCAATAGCGAGCTCGTGCATGGTTGGCGGCGCGACGCTGGATCGTGATCCCTCATCATGGCCGTGTGGTGGGGACGGGGGGCCTTGACCCCGGATTTTGAACACGTCTATGCGGCTTGGGTCAGGGTAGTTGT
>NZ_JBHXSY010000104.1:0-5962 GCF_042715295.1 Streptomyces sp. NPDC058701
GACACCACCCCCACCACCGCAACCACCACCTTCCCCCTCACCCTCAACTGGTTCTGACGCGGGGCGGGGCGGTCTTGTACAACCCGGCCCCCAGGCCGCACTGTTGACCGCCACGCGTCCACACCGCTGCGCGCCCATCAGGTCAGGAGAGCCGGCTTGTCCCGTCCCCTTCCGGAGGTTCCGGGCACCCCGGACGCCCCGCACGTGATCGATCCCGCCGGCGGCTGCCCGCACGCCCTCAACGCCCGCCTGCGCGCCCGGGGGGCCGTGGCGGAGGTCGTCCTCCCCGGCGGGGTCGCCGGCGCGGTCGTCCTGGGCCACGAAGAGCTCAAGGACTTCCTGGCCCGCGACGACGTGGCCAAGGATGCCCGGCACTGTCCCGCCCTGCACGACGGAACCATCCCCCGTGACTGGCCGCTCCGGGTCTTCGCCAACGCACAGGGCATGCACACCGCGGACGACGCCGACCACCGCCGGCTCCGGGCGCTGGTCGGCAAGGCCTTCACCGCCCGTCAGGTGGAGCAGCTGAGGCCGCGCGTGGAGGAACTGGCCGACACCCTGCTCGACGACCTCGGCCGGGCCGCGGCGGCCGCACCGGACGGGGTCGCCGACCTGCGCGCGCACTTCGCCCTCCCGCTCCCGATGAGCGTCATCTGCGAACTGCTGGGTGTCGACCCGGAGCACCGGGACCGGCTGCACGAGCTGTCCAACACGGTGATCGTCGCGACCGACACCACCCCCGCCGAGGCGATGGCCGCCGGACGCGAACTCGTCGGGCTCATGGGGACGATCGCCGCCGCCCGCCGTGCGGCCATCGCCGCGGGCACCGGGGGAGAGGACCTCACCAGCGCCCTGATCGCCGCCCGCGAGGGCGACGGCGACCGGCTCAGCGAGGCCGAACTGACCGGCACCATGCGGCTGGTGCTCGTCGCCGGCCACGAGACCACCCTCAACCTCATCAGCAACGCCGTCCGCGCCCTGTGCACCCACCGCGACCAGCTGGCCCTGGTCCTGGAGGGCAAGGCCACCTGGTCCGCCGTGGTGGACGAGACCCTGCGCTGGGACGGGCCCGTCAGCTGGTTCCCCTTCCGCTACCCCACCCGCGACCTCACCGTCGACGGCACGCTGATCCCGCGGGGCACCCCGGTACTGGCCGGGTACACCGCGGCCGGCCGGGACGCGGCCTTCCACGGCCCGGACGCCGACCGCTTCGACGTCACCCGCCCCACCGCCGCCCGCCACCTCTCCTTCGGACACGGCGCGCACTACTGCGTCGGCGCCCCGCTCGCCCGGCTGGAAGCCACCATCGCCCTGGAGCGGCTCTTCACCCGCTTCCCCGACCTCGACCTCGCGGTCCCCGCGTCCGAACTCCCGCAGCAGCGCAGCTTCATCGGCAACAGCGTCGAGGCCCTCCCGGTCCGTCCCACCCGCGATCCGGCCGTTCCCGCGGGAGAACCCCGCCGGGTGGGCCCGGCCTAGGGCGGGGGCCGGCCGCGTGCCCGGCCCGGTTCCGGTCCCTCCCGGTGTGCCCGGCCAGGGGAGCCCCCTCGTGGGCTCGTGCCACCGTCCCGCGGGGCCGCCGCGCTACGGGGTCCCGGGCGCGGGGAGGGCCAGCACCATCAGCGGCTCGGTGGTCGGAGCGGGGGAACCGCCCGCGGGTTCCAGCGTGACCCCGACCGCGGTGGATCCGCTCACCGGGCCGGTCATCAGCTCCGGGGCGCCGGGCCGCGCGGGGTCCATCAGCCCCGCCGGACGCATGGCGCCCGCCGGGTCGGCGAACCACAACTGGTACACCCGGCCCGAGGGCGGGGCCGGCATCCCGGAGGCCACGAACACCGCCCTGTCCTGCTGCTCGGACACCACGACGGTGCCGGTACCGCCGTTCGCGAGCCGTCCGGTGACGGGCGTGGCGTCGGGGGCCGCCAGTACCCCGGCCAGCTCGGCGATGCGGGCCTCGGCGCGGCGCGCGTCCTGCCGGGCCGTACCCGCCTGCTCCGCCTGCCAGACCGCGACCCCGCCCAGCCCGGCGACCGCCGCCAGGGAGGCCGCCAGCGCCCACCGCAGCCAGGGCCTCCCGGGCCGCGCGTGCCGGACGCGAGCCCGGGCGGGCGCGACCGGCTCCGCGGGACGCACGGGCTCCACGGGACGTACCGGCTCCGCAGGACGCACGGGCTCCGCCGGCCGGTCGGTTCCCGGGGCGCCGCGGGGATCCGGGGCGACCGGCGCCTGCGTGCCCCGGCCGGAGGCGCCCGGTTCCCCGGCGCCCGCCCCGGGCGCGGCCGGGAGCTCCCGGACCCGGCGCATCACCGCGTCGAACAGCTCCGGCGGCGGGCTGACCGCGACGGCCCCGCCCAGCAGCGCCACCGTCGCGGCGAGCTCGCCCACCTCCCGGGCGCACGGCGGGCACGTCTCCAGGTGCGCTTCGAAGGCCGCGCGCTCCGCCGCGGGCAGCGCGTCCGCCACGTACGCGCCCGTCGCCCCGTGCATGCTCTCCGTACTCATCCGTCGCTCACCCCGAGACAGTCCCGCAGCCGCAGCAAGCCGTCCCGCAGCCGCGTCTTGACGGTACCCAGCGGCACCGACAGCGACTCGGACACTTCACGGCAGGTCAACCCCCGGTAGTAGGTCAGGGCCACCGACTGGCGCTGGATCTCCGTCAGCGAGCCCAGGCAGCGCCGCACCCGGTCCCGCTCCTCGCGGTCCTCGACCGCCTCGCTCACCTCGTCGAACTCCGGCAGGGCCGCCTCCAGCCGCGCCGCCCGCCGTTCCCGGTCGGTTGCCGCCTGAGCCGAGCGGACCCGGTCCACCGCCCGGCGGTGGGCGATGGTCAGGACCCATGTGCGCACACCGCCCCGGTCCGGCCGGTACCGGCCGGCGGAGCGCCAGACCTCCACGAGCACCTCCTGGGCCACCTCCTCGGCCTGGGAGCGGTCGCGCAGGACCGAGAGCGCCACACCGAGCACCGACCCGCACACCGCCTCGTACACGGCGGCGAAGGCCGTTTCGTCGCCCTCGGCGACCCGGCCGAGCAGGGTGCCGAGCTGGTCCACGTCGTCCACGGGCCGATCCTCCCGGATCCTTCCGCTCAAGCGGTGATTCGGAGCCGGGGCCCCGCCGGACCGCCCCGGGTGTTCCCCCGGCCGCGTCATGCACGCGGCCGTCCGGCCCGGTCCGCCGCCCGGCGGGCCATGGCCTCCAGACAGGGGTCGGAGCCTCCCCCCGCAGCGTAGTGCGCGTCCCGGGCGGCGGCCTCCCCGGCCGTGGGCCCGCCGTCCCGCGGACCCTCCGGGCCGGTCAGCCGAGCGGCGATCCCGCCGCGCTTGCGCAGCTCCACCACCCCGTGGGCGAGGTGTGCCAGGTGCTCCGGCGGCGCGGAGGGCACGCCGTCCGCCGTGCCCTCCGGGCCGCCGGGCCGCTCGCGGGGGCACCCGCCCCGGTCGTCCTCGTTCTCGCCCCGCTCGTACCGGTCCCGCTCGGGCCGGTCCTGATCGGACTCGGACATGGTCGGGCCCCCTCCTGGCGGTCGGCCGCCGCGCGGATCCACGGCGGCGCGACGGCGACGGCAGGGGCGGCCGCCGGAGTGCTCCGGCGGCCGCCCCTGATTTTTTGCGGGTCAGTGAACCCACGGCCCGCACCACCCCGGGGGCCGTCCGCCGGCCGATCACCCGAACGGGTACCGAGATCACCCCGGGAGGGTGGAGTTCATCGGAGGGCCGGCCGCGCTCGTCCTCCGTGGTGTAGGTCAGCGGGCGGCCGCCGCCGGCAGGAACGCGGCGACGCCCGCGGCCAGGGCGTACGGGTCCCCGCTCGGCCGGTCCGGGTGCCGGGTGGTCCGCCGGGCCCACGCCTCCTCCTCGGCGTGCCAGTCGATCTCCCGCGGCGCGGCGCCCCCGACGAGCGACTCCTCCAGCGAATCGAAGTACCGCTCCCACCGCGGTCCGTACAGCTCCGAGACCAGACCGCTCCACTCGCGGTTCGCGTAGTCGTGCAGGAAGCCGCCCTCGCTCGTGCTGCGGCGGCCCCACACGCTCAGGATCGAGCGGGCGTCGTACTCGTACCGGTTCCGCTCGGCCTCGTCGGCGCCACGGGAGCGGGCCGCGCCCAGCCAGCCGCCGAGCAGGAAGTTCGGGTCGGATCCGACCAGCTCGTCCAGCCGCTCCTCCGCCTCCCGCCACTCGGCCGTCAGCTCGCGGAAACCGGCCGGGTCCCCGGCCTCGTACGCCGCCCTGATCTTCGGCAGCAGCACCCGCGAGTGGTTGGCGAGCGCCTGGCGCGCCGTGTCCACCAGGTCGAAGCGGTACGCGCTCGACCCGCGCAGCCGCGGATCCACCCGCAGCAGGTGGTCCAGGGCCCTGCGCACCGAATCCGCCGGATAGCGCATGGACTTGGGGCTCCAGTACGCCGACCCCACCGCGGTCAGGCTCGGCCGGGCGGTGAACAGGCTGTCCTGGGACTCCGACCACAGCCCCGAGGAGGTGCTGTACGGTCCCGTGCGCAGTTCCTCCCAGGCCGCGGCGGCCGCCGCGTCGGGGCGGCCGTACCGGCGGGCCGCGAAGTCCGCGAACCACTTCCGCTGGTCGACCGGCCCGGGCTCCCACGCCAGATCGGTGAAGAGGTCGAACGCCGCCGGGTTGGTCCCGGTGGCCTCCGGGAGGTAGGCGGTGCCGTTGAGCGCACTGCCGCTCTTGCCGCGCCAGGCGGGGAACCGCTCCAGCCACACGGAGGTGTTCGCGCCGATCGTCGTGTGCCCGCCGAAGTTGTAGATGGTGCCCATGGCGTACGGGGCGCCGCCCCAACGGGTCTCGCGGTCCAGGCGGTTGTAGCGGTCGGAGAGCCCGTCGAGGATCAGCAGCTTCGAGGTGTCCACCCCGGCCAGCAGCTCCGCCGTCGGGTCGTCCTGCCAGCCCAGCACCGCCCACACGGCCCCCGGGCGGGCGCTGTGCAGGGCCCGCTGGATCGCCCCGGCGGCGGACCGCACGTCCACCGCCCCGGTCTGCCCGCCCTCGTGCAGCGGGCTCATCCGGTACATCGTGCTGTCCCCGAACACCGCCCGCTGCTCCGCGTAGTACGCGGCGGCCAGCTTCGCGAAGACCGGGGTGGTGGGGTCCAGCCAGTCCGGCCGGTCGAAGCCGGCCCAGTCGCCCTGCGGCACGGTGACCGAGCCGGGGTTGCGCGCGGTGAACTCCGGCGGGACCGTGCCGAAGTAGCCCGGCAGCACCGGCGTCATCCCCAGCCCGCGCAGCTGCTCCGCGATCCGCCCGCCCAGCGCGGCGCGTTCGCGCATCAGCCGCTCCGTGACCGGGCCGCCGAAGCCGCTCAGGTTCTGCAGCAGCCACCAGCTCTGGTGGGCCGGGCCGGGGATCCATGCACGCAGCTCGGCGGCCGCGTAGCCGAAGCCCTGGAGCGCCCGGTAGTACGGGTACTCGGCTCCCACCTGGACGAACACCTCGTTCACCCCGTGCAGGGCCAGCAGGTCGATCTGGCGCTGGTGCTCCTCGAAGGAGCGGTACGGGCCCGCGTACCCGTCGTCGGTGTCGTTCAGTGCGTACCGGTGCGGGACGACCGCGCTGCGGGTGACCGGCGCGGGGACGGCCGGCAGCGTGGCGGGCAGCATGCCGATGCTGTCGCCCGGCCAGCCGATGTCGACGCCGGCGACGTGCTGGAGGTACCAGCCGACGCCCGTGAGCAGGGTGGCGCCGGTGGAACCGCGCACGGTGACCGCGCCGGCCGTACCGGAGACCGTGAAGGTGTCCGCCGCGGCGCCGGTGTCGGGCACCAGGGTGAACTGCCCGGCGTGGCGCGGCAGCAGCCGCGCCAGGGCGGCCCGTGCGGGAGCGGGGTCGAAGCTCCGCGGCCGTGGCGCACCCGCGGGTACGGCGGCCCGCACCTCGGCGGGCGCGCCCGCGCGTGCGTCGGCCCGCCGGGGCGGGCCGGGGGCCGCGGCGGGGCGCCCCCCGGGCGC
>NZ_JBHXSY010000105.1:0-5511 GCF_042715295.1 Streptomyces sp. NPDC058701
CTGAAGCGGTATGAGGCCGAGCACGACTGGCTCACCACCGTCCGGCTACCTGCGTGTGCACCCGACCTGAACCCCGTCGAGGCCGTCTGGTCACTCGTGCGCAGAGCGATGGCCAACACTGCTTTCGACACACCCGAGGACCTCGACCGCACACTCCGCCGGGAATTACGCAGGATCCAACTGCGGCCCCACCTGATCGACGGCTGCCTCACCGCCACCGGCCTGACCATCGGCCCACCGACTCCACCCTGAAAACCTCAGTAATCAGCGGCTGACGACCCCGCGCTGCTGGGGATCAGCTGAGTCCGTCCCGGACTCAGCAGTTCGCGTACCGACATCCGTGCCAGTCGGTCGCGCCCATCCTTGAGGACGGCCTCCATCTCGGTGGCGAAGCTTGCGAACTCCACGAGCTGGACCGTCTCGACGTCGAGCCGCAAGTGCGTTCCGATGCCCAGCTTAGCGCCGGACCTGCTCATGCCGCCCTCCGCAGGACGTGCCACGCGCTGAGCGGACGGTCCAGCGCCGTGGTCACATGCCCGGACCACAGCAGATGCAGCACCGCTGCCTTCAACAGCGGCCGGGGGTAGGCCGGCAACAGTTGGAATGCCCCGCCCAGCGACATCCCGTCCAGTTCCACCACCCGCAGGGAGCTGACCACTGCAGCGTCCAAGAGCCAGTCCCGGCGGTAGCTGGCCAGGAACCGGATGTTCTCCAACAGGTACGGGTCGGGATCGTTCCACACCTCGTAGCGCCACCCGCGCGAGCTGACCGCGTCCCGGGTCCACGCGGAAGTCGAAGCGACCTCGGGCCTCTCCAGCCGGCGCCTCGGCTTGACGTCCACGACCCGGGCCGTCATCGGCCAGCACCAGGTAGTCCGGGACGTGCATGCGCACCCTGCCCTGCAGGTCTCTCCTCAGAAGGAAGGGCTGGGCGACGATGTGTCGCACCTCAGGGGCGAAGTCGGCGAACAGCAGCCGTCCCAGCTCCAGCCGCGACTCGTAGATCACGTGGTCGCGCAGGGTCGACGACCAGTACGTACCGGAGTAGTGCTTCTGCCCCTGGTGCCACCGGCAGGTCCGCCAGGGCCGGGCGGTCCGCAGCAGCCCGGGCGGGACGGACGACCACTCCAGGTCCTCCGCCGCGGCCTCGTCACCGCACCGGATGCTCACCTGTACCGAGTCGTCAGCGCCGCTGTCCCCATCGGACCCCCACCCGCGTCGTGCCAGACGGCCCGGTTGGCCTTCGACCGCTGGGTCCTGCCCCCGTCCGTACGCACCGATGGCAACCGGAGGGGGCCGTATACGAAGGGGCGAAGTACCAGCGCGCAAGGCATGGATCCCGCAGCCATGTCGAAAATGACATCGGGATGACATCGCCGTGCGGAAGATGACACGCGGTTCGGGACCCTACAACATCGCCCGACCTTTCAGGGGCGCATGGATGCCTGCGGGGCCGTGTGACATGTGTTCACCGTCAAGATCAAACTTTCCCTGAGCTGCCACCTGACCCGGCGGCAGCCCAGTCGACAAACCCGCCACGGAACTGTTTTAAGCACGCGTACTGGAGTAGCGGTTACTCCACAGGGAGTTCCTGTTCCATGATCGAATGGGTGCTGCGATCAAACATCGGCTCCCCCGTAGGTCGCTGTGGGCTGCCTGCCTCGGAGTGGTTCTCGTGGCGGGCAGCCTACGTTCCCAGCCCGTTGTGCCCTCCGACGGCTGTACTGGCGTGGACGCCACTGCGTCAGAGCGGACCGGCCGGGTCTGACCGTGGCACGCCTCGCTCAGCGAAGTGACCGCCCGCGACTTTTCACAGACAACTCACCGTGCCGGCGGGCCCAGCCAAGGAACTTCCAGGACTCAAGCGAGGACCATGGCGTCACCCTGGAGTGGCGAAGCTGAAAACGCTCCCTGTGTACACCTCTTGGTAGCCACTTATTCAATCGGCGCCTATTGATCCTGGTGGTATCGGGGTGTTCGCTGAGCATCGAGCAGCCAGCACGACGGCCGCGATAATCGCAGTGGGCGCATAAAGTTCTTTCCCGTGCCACAGCGGGAGAGGACTGAATGTGGCGTCTAGGTTGGGCAGTGCTCGTGCAAGTGAATTTTCCACTTTCTCATTTGGTGTCGAGCAGCGCAGAATTTTCAAAGCGTAGGCAGTTTCCTCAGGGTTGCCTTCCCACACGCCCCATGAGCCGTCGTTCCACTGTGTACGAAGGACCCAGTCAACCGAGCGCTGGATTGCAGCATGGGCGGCGGGGCTGGCAAAGCGGAGCAGAGCCCGTGTTCCGCAGGCAGAGGCGTAGTAGGGGGAGGCATGCCATTTGTCATGCCAATTCCCATCAGGATGTTGAGCAGTAGCCAACCAGGTAGCTACGCGCCGACTGATAGGCAGCAGACGGCCGCGCTCAGCTGGGTTGCGTTCCAGGCGGAGACAGAGGTAGTCGAGAACGTGGGCGTTTGTCGTCACAGATGGGGTGGTCTCACCGTGCCAGGACGCGAAATGGGTGCCGGTATCGAATTGGACCAAGGGGGGACTGCCTCGACAGCAGCTCGGCTACCGCAGTCCCGAGGCTATGAGACCGTCTTGACGGCTTTACCAACACGCCAAAGGAGTTGGTCAAAGTGGAGCAATATCACCCTGTCATAACTCCGATGCAATAGTTCCAGGTCTGTGAAACGCCATGGGGTTCTCGGAAGTCGATCAATCCTACACTTGCCCGGCAGTCTGACCCCCGTCAACGACGAGTTCGGATCCGGTGCTATATGAGGCTTCATTGGAGGCCAGGTAGAAGGTTGCATGCGCAACGACCGCAGGCTGGGCAATTTCCGGGATTGCCTGACCAGGCATCATGGAGGGAAAACCCGCCGCTCGCGCAGCCGGTGTGTCGGTCACGCCCGGCACAATCAAGTTTACCCTAATGTTGTCCGCTGCGAACTCAAGCGCCGCACATTTGGTCAGTCCGCGCAGCGCCCACTTCGCAGATGAATAGGCCGACAAGCCCATAGCGCCACCGAGACCAGCCGTCGATCCGGTGTTAACGATCACGCCGCCACCGGCGCGGCGCATGCTTGGCAATATCGCTCGCATCCCAATCATGGTCCCGGTCAGGTTGACATTAAGAATATACTGCCACTCGTCGAGCTCGATAGCGTCGAGGGCGATTTGGCGGAACACGCCGGCATTGTTCACCAAAATCTGGATCGGCGCTGTAGCAAATTCCTCACCATGCTCGATGGCCCGACTCCATTGCCCCATATTTGTGACGTCCAGTTCCACTGCATGAGCGTTCGTACCGGCCTCCGCAGCAACCCGGATCGCAGCCTTGAAGTCAATGTCCCCGACGATCACGCGGTCGCCGGCCTCCGCGAAACGCCGAGCCGTAGCCTCACCAATACCCGAACCTGCACCGGTTACCAAGACAACTCGGGAAGGCGGTTGATTCTGACTCACAGATTTCTCCAATCCGTATGAGCAGCGATCAGAATTTTTCAGATTAATTCGACTACTATTCGGTAGGGTCATCCTATCCTCCCGAACTGACTCGCTTGGTTTTGACTGGAATGTGGCGCTGGAGTTCCGGGATTGACAGCGTCGTACATGGACGAATATGCCCCCGTACATCGCTGCCCCATGTGATACCTCGGTTGCGCGTGGAAGCGAGCTCGCGCTTTGCCGTTCGGCGCCTTCGCCATGCCTAAGACTCAGGACATACCATCGCTCTCATCGCGGGGGCACATCACTTGGCGGGGAGGTGGGGCCCTTGATGATCCGACTTATAACTGCCGGCCGCGCTAGGATGTACGGCGGCTCGGAAAGCGTCAGTACGTCAGCGAACGCATTGCTCACCTTCGGTGATGTGGCTGCCGTCGCCTGGAACCGATCAGCCATTCTGTTCAGAAAGGGCTTGCCGAAAGCCTGTGAAGCCGCCGCCTCCGGGTAGCGGGCGTCGGCGCCTGTAGATAGAGCCCACGCAGTATTTCCTGCCCTGCACACAACGTGTTGGAGCGCACGCAGCTCCTTGCCCCTCCTGAGTCCTCGGCGTATCTCCACCGCGGCCAAGGCCGCGACAGACATTCCGTGAGCGTAGGAAGGATTGAACTGCGCCGCGGCATCGCCGATGAACAGTACCCCGGCGGGAAGGTTCCGGACGGAGTCCAGACGATATCGAGCGTTCTGAGTGTGGCGATAGCCAACGATTCTTCCAACCGGTATGGCCCGCTCGAGCAGTTGATGGATAAGCGGATGTCGAAGTCTGGACGCGAACTCCCGAAAACCCTCATCACTGACCGGTGGAGCGGCCCCCTTCGTCCCGGACAAGGTCACGATCCAGTCGCCGTTCTCCGTGATAAGCACAAATCCGGCCCTTCCTGGCACGCCGGCTGCCGGCACGGCTTGAACACTGACGCACGGATACTTCTCCGCGTCGGCTGGATGGGGCCGGACCACGCGACTGGCGTAGCAGAGGCCCGGGTACACGTATTCCCTTCGAACCGTTCCGTCAAATCCGGTTCCTTGGAGCCAAGAGAGTGCATCCGCGCTACGCCCCGAGGAAACGATAACGAGATCGCCAAACATCTCCTCCTCTCTCTTCTCCGCGTTGAAGAACCGCACTCCGCGTACGCGCGAGGAGCCAACAACCAGACTTGTGACCCGACACCCCTCGTGCAGGGAAATGAAGGGGTAATGCTTGAATAACATGGTACGAATAGAGGGCGCGTGGCCCCAAGTATGTACTGACGCGGCTCTCCTCGCAGCCACCCCCACGAGCCGTACATGAGAACATCTCCAGGAAAACTGAGATGCCGGGCCCCACGCTCGTACAAGTACGAAAGGGTACCCGGCAGCAGTAGGTCAATGGCCTTGGCACCCGAGGAGACCAATGCGTGCAAGTGCCTTCCCTGAGGCACACCAGCTCTAGGACCGGTACCGCCGGAAAACCGATCTCTATCTAGAATAGATACGTGTTCCGCGTGCGGTTCCACGGCGGCAGCGGCCAACAGACCTGCGATGCCTCCGCCTACGACTATGACATGGCCGTACCTCAACGTGCCCCCACACAATGACGCTATCTTCGCCGGGCAAAGGCCTAGCCCTGTTACTCCAGAGCATCGCGCGACGGCTCGTTGCAGTCATGAGTACTGCCTACCCACAGGAGGCGACTGCAGGGAACGACGGTGCTGCAGTGCAGACTGTAGGGGAGCATCGATACCGCAGCCTCCCGCCGACGCGGACGTGACGCTTTCCCGATCATCGGCGGGTCGACCTCGCCTTGCTGTACCGGTACATGAAACTGGCTGCACCCTCGCACCCCGACGTGGGGAGGTCCTGCGGATCGATCCGCCCGCAGTGCTGCTGCGATCCGACCATCCGGCACGGCGCCCCGGGCACGCGCCGATCGACCTGCGGGCACCGTCAGGTGCGGGGTCTGTCCAGTAAACGGTGTAACCGGTTTGGTTGCTGAGGTCAGATTCGGTGGTCGGTGAGGCGGCCGTCGAAGGCGATGTCGAA
>NZ_JBHXSY010000106.1:0-5398 GCF_042715295.1 Streptomyces sp. NPDC058701
CGGGCGCGCGCCCCCCCCCCCGGGTGGGCGGGGGGGCGGGGGGGGAAGCACCCCCCCCCCCCCGGGTGGGCGGGGGGGCGGGGGGGGGGTTGGGGCGCCCCCCGCGACGAGCGTGTCGAGGTGGGCGGCGAGGTCCCGCAGGCGGGGGTGGGCGTAGACGGCCTTCACCGGGAGCGCGACGCCGAGTTCGGCCCGGACCCGGGACACGAGCTTGATCGCGAGGAGGGAATGCCCGCCCAGCTTGAAGAAGTTGTCGTCGGGCCCGATGCGCGAGGCGCCGAGCACCGCCGCCCACACGCCCGCGATCAGCTCCTGCGAGCGGGTCAGGCTCCCGGCCGCGGCGGCGGGCACCGGGTCGGCGGCGGCCGGGGCGGGCAGCGCCGCCCGGTCCAGCTTGCCGTTGGTCGTCGTCGGGAAGCGCTCCAGCGCCACGAAGGCCGCCGGGAGCATGTAGGCGGGCAGCGCCGCTCCGAGGTGCTCGCGCAGCGCGCCCTCGGTGGCCCGGCCGTCCGCCGCCCGGTAGTACGCCACCAGCCCGGGAGCCCCGTGCACCTCGTCGAGCAGCAGCACGGCCGCCTCCGCGACCCCCGCGACCGAGGTCATCGCGGCCTCGATCTCCGGGAGTTCGATGCGGTGCCCGCGCAGCTTGACCTGCCCGTCGGCCCGGCCCAGGTAACCCAGCCGGCCGCCCGGCAGCAGCCGTACCAGGTCGCCGGTGCGGTACATCCGGCCGCCGTACGCGGCCCCCTCGCCGGAGTCGGCGGTGAACCGCTCCGCCGTCAGCGCGGGCCGGCGCCGGTAGCCGCGGCCGACGCGCGGTCCCGCGAGGTACAGCTCGCCGCCCTCGCCCACGCCGACCGGGTTCAGCTTCTCGTCCAGCACCCGCATCCGCAGGCCCGGCAGCACACCGCCGATGTGGGGGGCGTCGGCCCCGTCGATCCAGCCGGCCGTGGAGTCCACGGTGCACTCGGTGGGCCCGTACAGGTTGACCGTACGCAGTACGCCCTGCGCGCCCTTCTCGGCGAGGCGGGCCCAGAGCGCCGGGGCGACGGCCTCGCCTCCGATCAGGAGGGTCAGCGGGCGGGGCCCGCCGTCGGCGGTGAGCAGATCCAGCAGCGGGTCGGCGTGCGAGGGGGTGATGTCGAGATCGGTCAGCGCCTGCTCGTCCACGAACCGGGCCAGCAGGGCCGGGTCGGCGCGGGTCTCCTCGTCGATCATCACGAGGGTGTCGCCGCGGCAGACGCGGACCCACTGCTGGACGGAGGCGTCGAAGGACGGGGAGGCGTTCCAGCCGACCCTCCCGCCGTCGGTGACGGCGATGTCCGCGCCCTCCAGCTCGGCGAGCAGCGCCGAGGCGGCGGCCCGGCCGATCTCCACGCCCTTGGGGCGCCCGGTGGAGCCGGAGGTGTAGATGACGTAGGCGAGCGTGTCGCCCCGGACGGCCACGGGAGCGTAGGCGGGGTCCGGGCCCTCGCCCGGCGCGGTCAGTTCGGCCACGGCGAGGTGGGCGACGCCCGCGGCGAGCGGCTCGGCGTCCGGGCCGGCCGTGACGACCAGGTCGGCGCCGGAGTCCTCGACCAGGTAGCGGCGCCGCTCGGCGGGCAGCTTCGGGTCCACCGGGAGGTACGCGGCGCCCGCGGTCAGGGTGCCGATCAGCGCGGCCACGAGGTCGGCGCCGCGCGGCAGGGCGAGCGCGACCACGCTCTCGGGGCCGATGCCGCGGGCCGCGAGGCGGGCGGCGATCCGCATGGCCTCGGCGCGCAGGGCGCCGAAGCTCAGCCGGCGGTCGCCCGCGACGACGGCGGTGCGGCCGGCGGGGGCCAGCGCCAGGCGGGCCAGCAGGTCCGCGGCGGGGCGCGGGGTCTCCTCGGTGCGGGAGCGCTCGGGAAGTACGGCGGTCACGGTGCTCACTCCCCGGCGAACGCGGTGGTGGACGGCTGGGTGGCGGGGGCGCAGTCGGCCAGCGCGACCGGATCCCCCATGGCGACGAGGATCTTGCGGTCGCCCTTGTAGGCCTCGCGGCCGTGGGCGCACAGGATGTTGTCGACGATCATCACGTCGCCCTGCTGCCAGGTCTCGCGCACCGTGACCCGGTCGTAGACGGCGTTGACCGCGTCGACCTCGGCGTCGGTGAGCGCGGTGCCGTCGCCCAGGTAGGTGTTGAACGGGAGCCCGTCCTCGCCGTAGGTCTCCAGCAGCACCTCCCGGATGTCCGGGTCGAGGGTGCGGCTGTTCCAGAAGGCGAAGTGGTTGAACCAGCTCTGCTCACCGGTCACGGGGTGCGTCACGATCGCCGACCGGCGCTGCCGGGTGATCATCGAGTCGTCTTCGTCGACCCACTCGTACCCGACGGTGTTCTCCTCGCAGTACGCCTCCGCCACCGCCTTGTCCTCGGTCGCGAACGTCTTGTACCAGGGCAGCCCGGCCAGCTCCGAGTAGTTGCGCACGAGCAGCCAGCCGGCCCGCGCGAACCGCTCGACCAGCTCCGGAGGCAGCAGGCGCAGCGCCTCGCGCATGTCGCCGACGGTGGTGGCGCCGCCCTCCTCGGGGGCGGTCACGCAGCCGAACAGCAGCACGCCGGGGAAGTCGAGGGTGTAGCTGTTCTCGTTGTGGAGCCGGATCGGCTGGACCGCCGGCAGGTCGGTGGAGGAGAAGACGCCCTCGCCGAAGTCGGTGCGCGGGGTGGCCTTCTCCTTGTACCCGGCGCGCCGCTGGATCAGCGCGTCGCGGGCGGCGGCGAAGGAGGCGGCGTCCGACACGGGCAGCCCGCGGAGCAGGACGGCGCCGGAGCGGTGCAGCTCGGCCTGGATGTCGGCGCGGTGGGCGTTCAGCCAGGCGACGGCCGTCTCCAGGTCGGCGCCGGCCGGGGTGTGGACGACGACCGGCTTGCCGGCCTCGCGGATCGGGCTGATGCCGGTGTCGGTGGGGGCGTCTGCGAACGTGGTCATGGCAAGGTCCTCAAAGGGGTGCGGAGGCGGGGCGGGAAGGGCCGGACGGTCAGGCGGCGGCGCGGGCCGGCAGGGCCCCGCCGACGAGGGGCGCGAGCACGGCGAAGAACTCGGGCAGCTGCTGCTGGAAGTAGAAGTGGCCGCCCGGCAGGACGTACGAGGCGAAGGGCCGGTCGGTGATCTGGGCCCAGCGGCCGAGCGTCTCGGCGGGGGCGACCGGGTCGGCGTCCCCGCCGATCACCGTCACCGGGCAGTCCACGCGGGCCGCGGACTCCTCGCAGCGGTACACGTCGTCGATGGCGAAGTCGGCGCGGATCGACGGGATGATGATCTCCCGCAGTTCGGGCTCGTCGAGGATGCCGTCGTCGGTGCCGCCGCGCTCCTTGATGGCGGCGACCAGCTCGTCGTCGTCGAGCCGCTCGGGGTGGACCGCGCACGGGTTGGCCAGGAACGGCGCCCGGCAGGCCGAGGCGACCAGGGCACGCGGTGTCCGGCCGGCCGCCTGAAGGGCCCGCACCACCTCGAAGGCGACGAGCGAGCCCATGCTGTGGCCGAGGACCACCAGGTCGTCGGTGGTTCCGGCGGGCAGGGACGCCACGACCGGGCCGGCCAGGTCGCCGATCGTGCGGGGCAGGTCCTCGGCGAAACGGGCACCGCGGCCCGGGTACTGGCCGATGAGCAGCCGCACGTCGGAGGGCAGGTGCGCGCGCCACTCGGCGTACGCGTGCGCGTTGCCGCCGGCGTGCGGCAGGACCAGCAGCGAGGTGCGCTGCGGGCCGTCGCCCGGCAGGTCCCACACCACGTCGTCGGGCGCGGGGGTGAAGTCCGGGTACGTGTCGTTGCTCATGAGGAACTCCGTTCCTGGTCGGGGGTGCGGCGGCGCAGTGCGGGCCGGGCCCGCCGGGGCGCCGCCGGCTCGGACCGCCGCAGGCCCTCGACGTGCTGGGCGAGGGTGGCGGGGGTGGGGTGCTGGAAGACGTCGCGGAGGGTGAGGGTGACGCCGAGGGTGGCGCCGATCCGGTTGGTGAGGCGGGCGGCGAGCAGGGAGTGGCCGCCGAGGTCGAAGAAGCCGTCGTCGATGGAGAGCGGCTCCGTCGTGTTCAGGGCCTCGGCGAAGTACGCGAGGACCGACGCCTCCAGCTCGGTCCGCGGGCCGCGCCCGCCGACGGTCGCCGCGGCCTGCGGGACGGGCAGTGCGCGCTTGTCGATCTTCCCGTTGGGGGTCAGCGGCAGCCGGTCGAGCAGGACCACGAAGGCCGGGACCATGTGGTCGGGCAGCAGCGTGCGCAGCCAGAGGCGGACGTCCTGGGCGGAGAGGGCCGGCGCGGTGGAGACGAGGTAGGCCGTCAGCTGGGGCGTGTTGTGGTGGTCGGGATGGGTCGAGAGAGTGGCCTGCGTGATGTCCGGGTGGGTGGTGAGGACGGTTTCGATCTCGGTGGGTTCGATGCGGAAGCCGCGGATCTTGATCTGGGTGTCGGTGCGGCCGGTGTAGTGGAGGTTGCCGTCGGTGTCCCAGTGGGCCTGGTCGCCGGTGCGGTAGAGGCGGGAGCCGGGTTCGCCGTACGGGTTGGGGACGAAGTGTGCAGCGGTGGTGGCGGGTTGGGCGAGGTAGCCGTGGGCGAGTCCGTCGCCGGTGAGATAGAGCTCGCCCGTGGCGCCGGGCGGGGCGGGGCGCAGGCGGTCGTCGAGGACGTACGCGTGTTTGTTGGTGAGCGGGCGGCCGATGGACACGGTGGCGGTCGGGCGGCCGGAGACCGGGATGGGGTGGGTGGTGGTGAATCCCATGGACTCGGCGGGTCCGTAGCCGTTGGTGACGGCCAGGTCCGGAAAGAGCGCGTGGAGGCGGTGGACGTGGGTGGGGGAGGCGGGTTCGCCGCCCGTGTAGACGATCCGCGTGGTGGTGAAGGTGTCCGGGTGCTCGTCCGTGAGGTAGTTGAAGAGGCTGGAGGACAGCTGGAGCATCGTCACCGCGTGGCGCCGGGACAGTGCGGCGATGAGTGCGGGTTCGGGTCGTTGTCCGGGCTGGAGGACGGTGGTGCCGCCGTGGAGGAGGGCGCCCCAGAATTCGAGGCTGAAGGCGTCCCACGAGACCGGGGAGCACTGGAGGAACACCTCGCCGGGGCCGAAGTCGGCGTAGGTCTGGGCGGTGAGCGTGGAGACGAGGTTGTGGTGGGAGGACAGGATGCCCTTGGGGCGTCCGGTGGAGCCGGAGGTGAACATCACGCACGCCACGTCGGCCGGCGTGAGACCGACGTCCGGGCTCCCGGAGTCCCGCCGCCCGATGGCCTCGCAGTCGGCGTCGACCAGCACGGCCGTCCAGGGGCCGCTCACCCGGTCCCCGTGCCGGGCGTCCGTGACGAGGACGCCGACCGCCGCGTCCCGCGCGGTCCCGACCAGGCGTTCGTCGGGGAACTCGGGGTCGAGGAGGGCGTATCCGGCGCCGGTCTTGA
>NZ_JBHXSY010000107.1:0-5008 GCF_042715295.1 Streptomyces sp. NPDC058701
TGGTTGTCCCGCTCTAAGTGTGTGTGCACCCGATTACGGGTAAACATTCATGGAGAGTTTGATCCTGGCTCAGGACGAACGCTGGCGGCGTGCTTAACACATGCAAGTCGAACGATGAAGCCCTTCGGGGTGGATTAGTGGCGAACGGGTGAGTAACACGTGGGCAATCTGCCCTTCACTCTGGGACAAGCCCTGGAAACGGGGTCTAATACCGGATAATACTCCTGCCTGCATGGGTGGGGGTTGAAAGCTCCGGCGGTGAAGGATGAGCCCGCGGCCTATCAGCTTGTTGGTGGGGTAATGGCCCACCAAGGCGACGACGGGTAGCCGGCCTGAGAGGGCGACCGGCCACACTGGGACTGAGACACGGCCCAGACTCCTACGGGAGGCAGCAGTGGGGAATATTGCACAATGGGCGAAAGCCTGATGCAGCGACGCCGCGTGAGGGATGACGGCCTTCGGGTTGTAAACCTCTTTCAGCAGGGAAGAAGCGAAAGTGACGGTACCTGCAGAAGAAGCGCCGGCTAACTACGTGCCAGCAGCCGCGGTAATACGTAGGGCGCAAGCGTTGTCCGGAATTATTGGGCGTAAAGAGCTCGTAGGCGGCTTGTCACGTCGGATGTGAAAGCCCGAGGCTTAACCTCGGGTCTGCATTCGATACGGGCTAGCTAGAGTGTGGTAGGGGAGATCGGAATTCCTGGTGTAGCGGTGAAATGCGCAGATATCAGGAGGAACACCGGTGGCGAAGGCGGATCTCTGGGCCATTACTGACGCTGAGGAGCGAAAGCGTGGGGAGCGAACAGGATTAGATACCCTGGTAGTCCACGCCGTAAACGTTGGGAACTAGGTGTTGGCGACATTCCACGTCGTCGGTGCCGCAGCTAACGCATTAAGTTCCCCGCCTGGGGAGTACGGCCGCAAGGCTAAAACTCAAAGGAATTGACGGGGGCCCGCACAAGCAGCGGAGCATGTGGCTTAATTCGACGCAACGCGAAGAACCTTACCAAGGCTTGACATATACCGGAAAGCATTAGAGATAGTGCCCCCCTTGTGGTCGGTATACAGGTGGTGCATGGCTGTCGTCAGCTCGTGTCGTGAGATGTTGGGTTAAGTCCCGCAACGAGCGCAACCCTTGTCCTGTGTTGCCAGCATGCCCTTCGGGGTGATGGGGACTCACAGGAGACCGCCGGGGTCAACTCGGAGGAAGGTGGGGACGACGTCAAGTCATCATGCCCCTTATGTCTTGGGCTGCACACGTGCTACAATGGCCGGTACAATGAGCTGCGATACCGCAAGGTGGAGCGAATCTCAAAAAGCCGGTCTCAGTTCGGATTGGGGTCTGCAACTCGACCCCATGAAGTCGGAGTTGCTAGTAATCGCAGATCAGCATTGCTGCGGTGAATACGTTCCCGGGCCTTGTACACACCGCCCGTCACGTCACGAAAGTCGGTAACACCCGAAGCCGGTGGCCCAACCCGTAAGGGAGGGAGCTGTCGAAGGTGGGACTGGCGATTGGGACGAAGTCGTAACAAGGTAGCCGTACCGGAAGGTGCGGCTGGATCACCTCCTTTCTAAGGAGCATATAGCCGACTGCGAGCGAATGACTCGCACGGTTGCTCATGGGTGGAACGTTGATTATTTGGCGCCAGACGATCTGATGGTTCTCGAGTACTGCTTCGGCGTGGAAAGAGAAGACTGAGGATTGCCTGGTGCCTGGCACGTTGTTGGGTCCTGAAGGTACGGCCGTAAGGTCATGTCTTCATGCCGGCCCCAGTGAACTCGTCAGCTTGTCTGGTGGGGTGATGGGTGGCTGGTCGTTGTTTGAGAACTACACAGTGGACGCGAGCATCTGTAGGCCAAGTTTTTAAGGGCACACGGTGGATGCCTTGGCACCAGGAACCGATGAAGGACGTGAGAGGCCGCGATAGGCCCCGGGGAGCTGCCAACTGAGCTTTGATCCGGGGGTGTCCGAATGGGGAAACCCGGCAGTCGTCATGGGCTGTCACCCACTGCTGAACACATAGGCAGTGTGGAGGGAACGCGGGGAAGTGAAACATCTCAGTACCCGCAGGAAGAGAAAACAACCGTGATTCCGGGAGTAGTGGCGAGCGAAACCGGATGAGGCCAAACCGTATGCGTGTGATACCCGGCAGGGGTTGCGCATGCGGGGTTGTGGGAATTCTTTTGATCGGTCTGCCGGCCGGTCGGCGAGTCAGAAACCGTTGATGTAGTCGAAGGACATGCGAAAGGTCCGGCGTAGAGGGTAAGACCCCCGTAGACGAAACATCAGCGGCTTGCTTAAGAATCTCCCAAGTAGCACGGGGCCCGAGAAATCCCGTGTGAATCTGGCGGGACCACCCGCTAAGCCTAAATATTCCCTGGTGACCGATAGCGGATAGTACCGTGAGGGAATGGTGAAAAGTACCGCGGGAGCGGAGTGAAATAGTACCTGAAACCGTGTGCCTACAAGCCGTGGGAGCGTCGCCGTTGTTCTTCGGAACACCGGTCGTGACTGCGTGCCTTTTGAAGAATGAGCCTGCGAGTTAGCGGTGTGTAGCGAGGTTAACCCGTGTGGGGAAGCCGTAGCGAAAGCGAGTCCGAATAGGGCGATTGAGTTGCACGCTCTAGACCCGAAGCGGAGTGATCTAGCCATGGGCAGGTTGAAGCGGAGGTAAGACTTCGTGGAGGACCGAACCCACCAGGGTTGAAAACCTGGGGGATGACCTGTGGTTAGGGGTGAAAGGCCAATCAAACTCCGTGATAGCTGGTTCTCCCCGAAATGCATTTAGGTGCAGCGTCACGTGTTTCTTGCCGGAGGTAGAGCACTGGATAGGCGATGGGCCCTACCGGGTTACTGACCTTAGCCAAACTCCGAATGCCGGTAAGTGAGAGCGTGGCAGTGAGACTGTGGGGGATAAGCTCCATGGTCGAGAGGGAAACAGCCCAGAGCATCGACTAAGGCCCCCAAGCGTACGCTAAGTGGGAAAGGATGTGGAGTCGCAGAGACAACCAGGAGGTTGGCTTAGAAGCAGCCACCCTTGAAAGAGTGCGTAATAGCTCACTGGTCAAGTGATTCCGCGCCGACAATGTAGCGGGGCTCAAGCGTACCGCCGAAGTCGTGTCATTGCAGCAATAGGGCCAACGCCCGCTGTGATGGGTAGGGGAGCGTCGTGTGCCGGGTGAAGCAGCAGCGGAAGCTAGTTGTGGACGGTTCACGAGTGAGAATGCAGGCATGAGTAGCGATACACACGTGAGAAACGTGTGCGCCGATTGACTAAGGGTTCCTGGGTCAAGCTGATCTGCCCAGGGTAAGTCGGGACCTAAGGCGAGGCCGACAGGCGTAGTCGATGGACAACCGGTTGATATTCCGGTACCCGCTTTGAAACGCCCAGTATCGAATCCATTGATGCTAAGGCCGTGAAGCCGTTCCGGAGCCTTCGGGCAAGGGAAAGTGGTGGAGCCGCCGGTCCAAGGTGGTAGTAGGTAAGCGATGGGGTGACGCAGGAAGGTAGTCCAGCCCGGGCGGTGGTAGTCCCGGGGTAAGGGTGTAGGCCGAGGGGTAGGCAAATCCGTCCCTCATTAAGGCTGAGACCTGATGCCGAGCCGATTGTGGTGAAGTGGATGATCCTATGCTGTCGAGAAAAGCCTCTAGCGAGTTTCATGGCGGCCCGTACCCTAAACCGACTCAGGTGGTCAGGTAGAGAATACCGAGGCGTTCGGGTGAACTATGGTTAAGGAACTCGGCAAAATGCCCCCGTAACTTCGGGAGAAGGGGGGCCATCACTGGTGATCGGATTTACTCCGTGAGCTGGGGGTGGCCGCAGAGACCAGCGAGAAGCGACTGTTTACTAAAAACACAGGTCCGTGCGAAGCCGTAAGGCGATGTATACGGACTGACGCCTGCCCGGTGCTGGAACGTTAAGGGGACCGGTTAGTCACATTTCGGTGTGGCGAAGCTGAGAACTTAAGCGCCAGTAAACGGCGGTGGTAACTATAACCATCCTAAGGTAGCGAAATTCCTTGTCGGGTAAGTTCCGACCTGCACGAATGGCGTAACGACTTCTCGACTGTCTCAACCATAGGCCCGGTGAAATTGCACTACGAGTAAAGATGCTCGTTTCGCGCAGCAGGACGGAAAGACCCCGGGACCTTTACTATAGTTTGATATTGGTGTTCGGTTCGGCTTGTGTAGGATAGGTGGGAGACTTTGAAGCAGCCACGCCAGTGGTTGTGGAGTCGCCGTTGAAATACCACTCTGGTCGTGCTGGATGTCTAACCTCGGTCCGTGATCCGGATCAGGGACAGTGTCTGATGGGTAGTTTAACTGGGGCGGTTGCCTCCTAAAGAGTAACGGAGGCGCCCAAAGGTTCCCTCAGCCTGGTTGGCAATCAGGTGTTGAGTGTAAGTGCACAAGGGAGCTTGACTGTGAGACCGACGGGTCGAGCAGGGACGAAAGTCGGGACTAGTGATCCGGCGGTGGCTTGTGGAAGCGCCGTCGCTCAACGGATAAAAGGTACCCCGGGGATAACAGGCTGATCTTCCCCAAGAGTCCATATCGACGGGATGGTTTGGCACCTCGATGTCGGCTCGTCGCATCCTGGGGCTGGAGTCGGTCCCAAGGGTTGGGCTGTTCGCCCATTAAAGCGGTACGCGAGCTGGGTTTAGAACGTCGTGAGACAGTTCGGTCCCTATCCGCTGTGCGCGTAGGAATATTGAGAAGGGCTGTCCCTAGTACGAGAGGACCGGGACGGACGAACCTCTGGTGTGCCAGTTGTCCTGCCAAGGGCATGGCTGGTTGGCTACGTTCGGGAGGGATAACCGCTGAAAGCATCTAAGCGGGAAGCCTGCTTCAAGATGAGTATTCCCACCTCCTTGAGAGGGTAAGGCTCCCAGTAGACGACTGGGTTGATAGGCCAGATGTGGAAGCCCGGTAACGGGTGGAGCTGACTGGTACTAATAGGCCGAGGGCTTGTCCTCAGTTGCTCGCGTCCACTGTGTTAGTTCTGAA
>NZ_JBHXSY010000108.1:0-4887 GCF_042715295.1 Streptomyces sp. NPDC058701
TCCACAGCTGCAGGCGCAGCCCCCACCTCAGATGCCCTGGCTATGTTCTCGCTGGCCACAAGTGCACTCTTCCATGATCGGAGTTACACCGTTCTTCGTACAGTTTCTGCCGTGGGCTGAGGGTGGGCAGGCTGGGGGCCCAGACCCTGGTCTCCTCCCTGCCCGAGCCGGTCGCTATACGGACGGAGTCGTGAGGTCTCAGATGAGCATCGACTGCTGCATTTGAGTAGCAGCTACTCAAGCTTGGTGTGAGGAGTTGGCGAAGCGTGAGAGGGAGGCCGGGGGGCGGTATGGGATGTGCGGTTGTGGCGGGGGTTGTTGCCGGCAGTCGTTTGTGGGGGTGATGCAATTGGCTACAACTGTATCCATCGAGCTTCTGCGCCTGTCTGTGCCGGCTCTGCTGGAGCACAGTCGGGCCTGCTACATGCCGCAGTTGCGACGGGCTGTTGCGGGGCTGCGTGCCCCGCTGGATCCGATCGCGGGCTGTCACTTCGGCTGGAACGATCCTTCCGGCCGCCTCGTGGCTGCGGGGAGGGGGGCAAGGCGGTGCGGCCGGCGCTTGTTCTGCTTGCCGTGCGGTCGGCGGTGACCCGGCCACAGCTACGCCGGGCGCGGTGACAGTGGAGCTGGTTCACAACTTGTCTCTGCTACATGACGCATGGACCGCGACGACACCAGGCGAGGCGTCCCACCACCTGGACGGTATATGGGCCTGCTCAGACTGTCCTGGCCGGAGAGGCACTGCTCGCCTTGGCCTCCAGCCTGCAGAGCCTTGCAGCGCCTGGCTGCCGCCAATTTCCGCCTGGTCCAGGGACGGGCCGACGATCTTGTCTCCCAGGGGCGCGGCCGCATCACCATCCAGGAATGCACCGCTATGGAGAGCGACAATACAGCTGCGCTGTTGACCGCTTCGTGCTCGCGATCGGCGCCGTCCTGGGCGCCGCCGATCTCACCGCCAAAGCGATGGGCCGCTATGGCCACCATCTGGGGCTCGCCTTTCAAGCGGTCGATGACCTGCTCGGCATCTGGGGCAACCGCGCTGTCACCGGAAAACCGCGCTGGAGCGACCTGCGCCGCCGCAAGAAGTCCTTCCCTATCTGCACAGCGCTCGCCGGCGACAGCCCACCTCGCGAACCCTCACCCGCCTCTACACTATTGCCGCCGGTGCTTCTGATTGGCTGGACGAGCACTATCTGGCACGCTGCGCGGAGCTAGTAGACGAAGCCGGAGGATGCGCCTACGCCGAGAAAGAAGCCGCCCGCTACCACCGCTAGGCGCTCATCACCCTTGACGAAGTGCCCATGCCGCATGCCGTATGAGAACACTTCACCGCGCTCGCCGCCTATGTTTGCAACGCAAAAATCGAAGCCCCCTGCCGGATCGCACGGAACTGAGGTTCGATGTTTTCTACAGCTCAGAAGATGTATACCATCGGCGACACTCTTCTGACCTCACCTCCCTCAAACAGTCAGCTGGAAAAGATGGAAAAGGATCTCGCCTCATGGACGCGAGCCCTAGATATCGACGGCACATGCAAGATTCGACTTGTTATATCGCAAGTCGGCCGGCTTGCGGCCATGGCCTACCCGGACGCGGCACCAGAAATGCTCTTGCTCGGGGCAAAATTCCTCACCTGGCTGTTCGCTTTTGACGGCGAATTCTTGGAGGAATCATCAAAATCTCATCACGAGAAGATACGCACCATAAAAGAAATATCCTACGCTGCCCCTGGGAAAGATGCAGGCATAGAAAGTGAAATGCTAAGAGTTTTCTTTGAGTTAAGTAATGAAATCGCACTGTCAGCCAGTGAAGCCCAGTTCAGCAGGATCACTAACCATCTGAGGAGTGCCCTCTTCGCGGCCCTACTAGAGTCAGCATCAGCACAGCGTCACACTGGACTGAACAGTATTAGTGCATACCTGGCTACCAGAAGAGACAGCAGTGGAGTCCTGCTCTGCTTCTCCATGGCAGAGGTGCTGTCTGGATTTATTATGCCTGAAGAAAAATTCTACGAGCCGCGTGTAACGGCCCTGCGAAATTCAGCCTGCGACGCCATAGTCTGGTCGAATGACACATTCTCACACGCAAAAGAAGAGGCGCGGCAAAATACCCTGGGAGTGCTGAATATACTTGAAAATCAAGGAATGGGCTTAGAGGAAGCACTCCTGTGCTCTACAGAAAAGCATCAGGAGATAATATTTCGATTCATTAAGCTCAGGAAAGCTGCTTCGCAGGAAGCGGGGAGCGGCGAATATTGTTACGTCAACTGTCTATGGGCGTGGATAAGCGCCAATCATCACTGGTCATCCACTACCCCCCCATACAGCTATAATTGCTGATTTTCGACCTCCAGTACCTGCTCCCTTCCTCCCCACGCCCGCAAGACGATCGAACGACGAAAGAGGGATGGCTCCCACCGGACTGCGTTTGGTGCTTCCTCCCGCAGGTTGTTGTGGCGGATGTGGTGGGCCGGTGGGAGATTCCTGCAGACCGCTTCGAGCGGTGGATCGCCCTGCCGGACACCCTTCCGGACATCCGCCGCCACCGGCGTCTTCCCCTGCCCCGATCGCGACCGCACCCACCTCCTGAACGTGGCCGAAGAACTCCTGAAAGAGGTCTCCCGATGAAGAAATGGCTGCTGCTCACCGCGGCGATCCTCCTCGAAGTCACCGCCACACTGTCCCTACGCGGAGCTCTCGACCACCCGACGCTCTACGTGATCGTCGCCATCGGCTACATCGCCTCCTTCGTCGCCCTGTCCATGGTGCTGCGCGCGGGCCTGGCCCTCGGCGTCGCCTACGGTATCTGGGGAGCATCCGGTGTCGCACTCACCGCCATCATGGCCTCCTTCATCTTCGGCGACGCGCTCACCGCCGTTATATGCCTCGGCATCGCCGTGATCATCGCCGGCGTGCTCTGCGTCGAACTCGGCGCCCAGGCCGCCCACGCCCGCCAGTCCCACGAGGAAGGAGTGGCCTCGTGAACTGGGTCTTCCTGATCGCCGCCATCCTGGCCGAAGTCACCGCCACCCTGTGCCTGCGGATGGCCTCCCAGGGTGGTGGCAGGAAATGGCTCACCGGCATCGTGGCCGGCTACCTGGCCGCGTTCGCTGGCCTCACCCTGGCCCTGGACGGCGGACTCGCCCTTGGCGTCGCCTACGGCATCTGGGTCGCCAGCGGCGTGGCCCTGACCGCCATCGCCTCCCGCATCCTCTTCCGCGAGCCCCTCACCAAACTCATGAGCGCAGGCATCGGCCTTATCGTCATCGGCGTCCTGTGCATCGAGCTCGGCGTAGCCTCCTGATCAGCCGCCCATAAGAACGGGGCCACTAGCGCCTGTGTGATGTCGTGATCAAGTTCTGGGTTCTGCCCTCTTCGCGGAGTGGAATCCGGTAGGAATGGGACTGTGACGCGCAGGCAACTCACCCATGCCCAGTGGAAGTTCATCGAGCCGTATCTTCCGATCGGTAGGTACGGCCCGTACCCGGAGCGGTTGCGGGAGCAGTTCGAAGGGGTGATCTGGCGGTTCCGCTCCAGTGGGCAGTGGCGGGAGATGCCGGCCGAGTTCGGACCCTGGGCCACTGTCTACGGGCGCTTTCGCGTGTGGCGGGACGCCGGTGTGTTCACCGCTCTGCTGGAAGGTCTGATCGCCCGGGGGGCCAGCACCGGAAGGACGGACTTGTCGCTGGTCAGCGTGGACTCCACCACGGTCCGCGCCCACCATGACGCCGCGGGGATGCGGGTCAGCAAGCACCTGATGTCGGCCCTGGAAGAAGCCGTCCAGGAGCAGGAGACGGCCCGGCAAAAAGGGGAGGCACGGAAGAACAGAACGGACAGGACGAACGCCGGCGCATCCGACGCAGACGCAGGCTCCGCCTGAAGGAAGCCCTGCTCGGCAGGTCCCGGGGCGGACTCACGAGCAAGATTCATCTCGCCGCGGACCTCAGGTGTCGTCCGCTCGCGCTGGTCCTGACCGCCGGGCAGGCCGGGGACAGCCCGCAGTTCATCCCCGTGCTCGCGAAGGTGCGAGTCCGTCTGCCGGTCGGCCGTCCCCGCACGACGCCCGGCGCGGTCGCCGCAGACAAGGCGTATTCGTCCCGCGGCAACCGCGCCTACCTGCGTAAACGCGGAATTAAGGCCGTCATCCCGGAGAAGAAGGACCAGGCCGCCAACCGCAAGAAGAAGGGCACCCGAGGCGGCCGGCCCATCGTCCACGACGCCGACCTCTACAAGAAACGCAACACCGTCGAGCGCCTGATCAACAAGCTGAAAGCCTGGCGAGGCATTGCCACCCGCTACGACAAGACACCTGAAAGCTACCTCGCCGGCCTCCACCTCCGCGCCTCCATGATCTGGATCGACGGGCGTGTCAGCGATCTTGTGTAAGTCGTCTGCTGTCATTGGATGCTGAGCCGGTCCTCGAAGAAGAGTGAGAACTGGTTCAGTGCCTCTTTCCAGTGTGCGGCGACGTGGTTTGCGTCGCGCGCTTTCGGGTTGATCTGCTCGCGGACCGCGAGGTAGAGGACCTTCAACGCGGCCTGCTCCGAGGGGAAATGGCCACGGTTGCGGGTGGCTTTACGGAGCCGCGAGTTGATCGATTCGACCATGTTCGTCGAGTAGACCACCGTCCTTAGAGCTCGTAACACGATCATGAATCGTGTTTCTTGAGGCGTCTCCAGCAGATGAGACTGCAGGCGAGGGAGACGAACGCGTCGTGGAGTTCGGTGCGGCGTTCCCAGCGGACGGCGAGGCGTTTGAACTGATGGAGCAGGGCGAAGGTCTGCTCCACGACGTAGCGGAGCTTGCCCATGCCCTTGATGTTCGGTGCTCCCTTGCGGGAGATGACCGGCAGGATCCGGCGTTTACGCAGCTCTTCCCGGTTGGGGTT
>NZ_JBHXSY010000109.1:0-4886 GCF_042715295.1 Streptomyces sp. NPDC058701
TCAGCGGCGCGAAGCCGCTCTACCTCGCGACCGTCATCGACCTCGCCTCACGCCGGCTGGCCGATCGCCGATCACATGCGAACCGAACTCGTCATCGACGCCCTCACGGCCGCCGAGCGGACTCGAGGAAACTTGACCGGAGCGATCATGCACACCGACCACGGATCCCAATACACGAGCAGGGCCTTCACGGAAATCTGCAGGTCAGCCGGGGTCCGGCAGAGCATGGGCGCGGTCGGCTCCAGCGCCGACAACGCCGCAGCGGAAAGCTTCAACGCCACCTTCAAACGGGAGACGCTCAAAGGTCGCAAAGCCTGGCCGAGCGAGCGTGAAGCCAGGCTCGACGCCTTCCGCTGGCTGACCCGATACAACACCCGCCGCCGGCACTCCCGCCTCGGCCAGCGATCCCCGATCGCCTACGAGAACGCCCTCCAACCAGCAACAACTACCCTGACCCAAGCCGCATAGACGTGTTCAAAATCCGGGGTCAAGGCCCAAGGTCGCCCGCGGCACCCTGGACCGGTGGGTCCGCCACTACCGCGCGGGCGGGTTTCCCGCGTCGGTGCCGGCCCAGCGGCAGGTCACCCCACGGACCCCGGTGGAGGTGCTGGACCTGGCGGCCGCGCTGAAGAAGGAGAATCCCGCCCGCACGGCCGCGCAGATTCAGCGGATCCTGCGGACCACGCAGGGCTGGTCGCCGACCGACCGGACGCTGCAGCGGCACTTCGCCGATGCCGGCCTGACCGGCGCGAGCGGCGAGAAGAGCGTGTTCGGCCGGTTCGAGGCCACCCGCGGCAACGAGCGGTGGACCGGGGACGCCCTCCACGGACCGAAGATCGGCGGCCGCAAGACGTACTTGTTCGCGTTCATCGACGACCACAGCCAGGCGATCGTGGGCCACCGGTTCGGGTTCGCCGAGGACACCGTCCGCCTGGCCGCCGCCCTGCGGCCGGCGCTGTCTGCCCGCGGGGTCCCCGATTCGATCTACGTCGACAACGGGTCGGCGTTCGTGGACACATGGCTGCTGCGGGCCTGCGCGTCCCTGGCCGTCCGCCTCACGCACTCCAAGCCCGGACGGCCGCAGGGTCGCGGGAAGATCGAACGGTTCTTCCGCACTGTCCGAGATCAGTTCCTGGTCGAGCTCGATGAGGAACGTGTCGGTCAGATTGAGCATCTCGCTGAGCTGAACAGGCTTTTCACCGCGTGGGTGGAAACGGTCTATCACCGCACGGTGCACTCGGAGACGGGGCAGCCCCCGATCGAACGGTGGCTGGGTTCGATTCCCCGGCCACTGCCGCTGCCCAGCCCCGCTGATCTTCGGGAGGCGTCCCCTTGGTCAGTCATTTCATAACGGAGGTGCCTGCCACGCTGACGCCGCGGGTGAGTCCGGGGGAGAGGCGAGTGCGGGAGCGAATGGCATTACGGACGAAACTGTCATCGACGTCTGTCTGGGCCTGGACGTCGGCAACGGCGATCACCACGCCACCGCCGTGAACCAGACGGGGAAGAAGGTGTTTGACGAGCCACTGCCCAACAGAGAACCGAAGCTGCGGAAGCGAACCTGATATCGATGCCCGGCATCGGTGTCGAGGACCGCGACCCGCAACAACTCCGGCGCCGGCACCCGAAATTAAGCAGCGGCATAACAGGCTTTCGCTGTGTCGACATCGATCATCCGAGATCATGGGGTTACTTCAACGGGGTTCAGCCCCCTAACATGAATTCACGCAACTGGGCGCGTGACTGGATGCCGAGCTTTGAATATATAAGTTGCAAGTGGTTTGTAACGGTACGGGGTGACAGGTAAAGCCTGGCGGCGACTTCTTTGGACTTGAGACCAGACGCGACCAGGCCTGCTATCTCCGTTTCCCGTGCACTCAGCTGACGTGCCCGACGTGCATAATTCAGCAAAGGTGTTTGCGCACCCTCACATTTTGCTCTTGAATCTTCGGCGGCCATAAGAGAACGAGTGGCTTCACGCATGTGGCCCTTAGCGTCGAGGGCAAGAGCCGCCTGGGTGTAGCACTCGGAGGCCATCAAATCTGCTCCCATCGCATTGAAATCTCTGCCAAGGCGCATCAGGGCCCTAGTGTCACTACTCATCAAAGCCCGACAAAATTCAGCTCGTTTGAGGGTCAAGAGACCGTCGCATCCGCGAGCGATGAGAGAGAGCCTCGGGCATATATGCGCCGCACCCCCTATCCTGCTAATTTCGGACAGGAGCATGGATTCTGTGGCAACCGCTCCTCTTTTTCGCGCGGTACGCGCGGCGTTTTTCAGGAGATCCGTCGCAGTGTCTAGGTTTCCCCGAGCAACACTGATCCAAACAGGCCCAAGAATATCCTCACCTGCCAACACCTCCAGTACGGGATACTGCTCGGCCTCGCTCCATAAAGATTGGGCGTTTTTCAGGTCTCCAAGCTGGGCCGCCACTGCCGCTTGACCCGCAAGCGCAACCCTCAAGTGTCTCAGGTGGCAATTTTTACGCGCAAGAACCGCTCCTTCGCTGTACCATTTCCCGGCCGAGATCGGGTGGCCGGCAAGCCATTCGACTCTACCAAGAAGCAAGCACGGCCACACCCTGTTCCGCGACGCTTCCGTTTTGAGAAGTGTATCGAACGAGCGCAGCCCAAAGGATCGCGCCTTGTCTATGCGACCGAGCTCCATGAGTGCGAAAGTCATTGCATTCAGGTGAGAAGCCGGATGAGGGGCCGCAGTCAAGTAGTTCATTTTGGAATGAATGGCATAGCACTCGCGTGACAGCCTTGCTGCAGCTTCTGCCTTTCCTCCCAAGGTCAGTGCAACGCTATGCATGACGCTGCCGACTATCTTTACATTGAACCGCATCGGATCATCTTCGGTTTCTTCTGGGGGATTCATCACGTCAATCTCTTGCCCTAATCTCCCGCCCATAACGAGAAGGATTCCCTCATTGGCGTCTAGGGTTCTTTTCAGGGTCGGAGAATTGATCGCATCCCTCGCTTCTCTGTTCAACTGTAACGCTTTCTCCGCATCGGCGATGCCCAACCCCAGAGCCATAGTTCCCGCTAGAACCGCTGCTATGCGCTCTTTATCCGTTGACGCTTTCGAGTATGCGTCAAAGAACTTGTGCTCCGCTAGTTTCCACTGCCCCATTTCGAGGAGGGACTCGCCGTGCAGAAGACGGGACTCGTGCGTTGTTTCTTCCTCGGTCACGGCGGACAATAGTGCTACCACCTGCCTATAGTCATGGGCTCGCCGAGCGATCATCGCGGCTCGGATGAGAGTTTCTCCCTTCGCTGTTCCAGTAGCCGACATACTCCAGGCTGCGGCCCTGAGAGCATCCTCGCTTCGCTGCGAACCGAATGACTCAATATACCGAATGCTCTCGGCGAATATTTCCATCCTGCAGCTTTCTTTTATGTCAAGTCGCAGAATTTCTCCATACAATGGATGCCCGAGAGTGCACTGAATTCTACGGCCATTGGAAATAGCTCGGATCAGACCATCGGATTCGAGCTTCTGGAGTACCTTATCGGATGCTTTTGCGCGTACATATGCCAATGGCATGGGTTCGCACAGGGCAAGTATTTCGAGTATTTCGCGCTCGCGCGGGCTGATGCCTTCAAGTCGCCGCTCGATGAGGTGGGTCAGTCGATCCGTGCTCGCAAGCCGGTGTGGATCTTGCATCACCCATAAACCATCCACGAGGTGCAGGAATCCTGCCTTTAGAGCACCGGAGATGATTTCGCGCAGATAGAGGATGTTTCCACCAGATTTTTCATGCAGAACCCGCAGGGTTCCTTCCGCAACGAGGCCGCCGAGTGCACTGTGGAGAACGCGTTCAGTCTGCTCTTTGGAGAACTCCACCAGGTCAATGCGTGCCATGTCGGGAAAGTCAACAATCGACTTAACCCCGTCGTCGAGCTGTACTCCGCCGCGAATTGTGGCAACTAGAAATACGGCTCGTGCGCTCATCAGATTTGACAGGATGAGACAAGAAGCCATGTCAAGATTTTGCAGGTCGTCAAGGAAAACGAACCACTTGCCGGTCTTTCTTTGCCGCAGTGCGGCAATCGTGCGAGCCACATCCTCCACGGCGTCAGACAGATCGACACCCGGCGGCAGCAGCGGACTGATTGCTCCCAAGGGCATCGACTTCGCACCACCTGTGGCGATTAGCTGAACGCCGGGATCTCCACCGTGCGTAACGATCTTGTAGATCTCCTCGGCTAGGCGCGTCTTGCCTACTCCGGCTGGCCCTTGAATGATGAGGCCGGGTGTGATATCAGCTGCACGGACAGTCTGGAAGAAGTCGATCTGCTGTTCGCGTTCAGCCAGGTTCCAGATGAAATCTTCCTGAGAACGGCTCATCGTCCTGCCCCTGGTCTGCGAACATAGACATCGGCGTAGCATTGTCCAGCGGCGTACGCGTGTATACGCACGATACCTCCTCCGCCAAGTCTGTGAAATGGGGCGATCTATCGGCCCTAGTGAGGAACTCCAGCCGTACTTGCTGCCGGTGGTTGAAAATACTAGATACAGCAACACTTCGGGCGAAGGGTGCCGACGTTGGCGGTGAGAACATGCATCTTCCGCCCTGCGCTGGACGTGTCCCGATCTCGGGCGACGGCGGAGGCGGGGGCAGCTGGAGCCGTGCCGGAACCCGCCGCCCGGCGTACCTCCTCGTGCTGGCTGTGGTTGTCGAGGATCCTGCGGAGCATCACCAAGGCGCCTGCTTAGTCGGCACTGATCAGCTTCAGCCGGGGCTCGGTCACGGAGTCGAGGAGCACGTCGAACAGGTCCAGGGTCTCGTCCATACCGCAACGACGCGGGGACGGCCCCGGCAACCTAAGAGCTCGTAACAGGATCTTGGTGAGATGCCCTGGTCGGGCGTAACCGGTGTG
>NZ_JBHXSY010000110.1:0-4886 GCF_042715295.1 Streptomyces sp. NPDC058701
AGGACACCCTTCCTCGGACCACCAAGATCCATTGTCAGAGTGTCCACACCACAGGTGCGCCTCAAAAGCCTCGCTCACCCGCAGGCCGACCTGGGACATCAGCTTCGAGGCGGTGTAATTCGGGGCAGTGGTCGCGAATTTCCGGCAGGTCGCCAGCTCGCCGCCTCAACCCGTGAACGGGGTTCCGATCTACGGCTCACTTGGCGGGATCCGCAACTGGGCATCCTTGGCACGTCCGCACCATCGGGCTCCATGTCCTAACTGGGTCGACCGAACCAGGTTGATCTGACCCAGGTGACCCACGTCCCTATGGATGGTGCCGTCCGCCAACCCTGCTGAGGCCCGTGCGAGGACGAACCCGGACAGCACATCGGTCTCGATTGCTCCAACTCCTCAGCCGGCGCAGGCGCCCAGTACGAGCGCAGGTCCCGTACGACGGCCAGCACCGCCAACTCGAGCCTCCTCACCTTCGACAGCCGACAGGGCATACGAAGGAGGAAGAACCCCCTCGCCACGGGCCCAGGGACTCAGCGGGGCTCAGGGGAACTCACGGGATGTCGCAGATGCACATGACGCGTGCGCAACTGACTGCCGATGAGGGAGGTTCGTCGAGTCCTTTCTGCCGGTCGGTGAGTACGGCCCGTATCCAGAGCGGCTGCGGCAGCAGTTCGAGGGTGTGATCTGGAAGTTCCGCTCGGGAACCCAGGGGCGGGAGACGCCGGAGCGGTTCGGTGCCTGGTCCGCCGTGCACAACCGGTTCAGGCAGCGGCACGACGTCGGGGTCTCGAGGCGCTGCTGAAGGGGGGTGAGGGTCGAAGCGGCCGCGCGGGGCAGGGTGCATTTGTCGCTGGTCAACGCCGATTCCACCAGCTGCCGGGGCCACCAGCACGCGGCCGGGGCCCGAAAGCGTCCGCCGGTCGACCACCCCGAAAAAGGCGAGGCATGCGTGTGGACGCAGAGGGCCGCGAGGCCCTGGGATGCTCCCGGGGCGGGCGGACCATCAAGGTCCACCTCTTGGCGGATGACCGCTGCCGTCCCCTGGTCTGGCTGACCTCGCCCGGCCAGCGCGGGACGACCTGATGTTCATCCCGCTCATGCAGGCCCTGAACGTAGCTCGCACCGGGACCGGGCGCCCCCGCATCCGGCCGGACGGGGCCCGCGGCGACAAAGCGTACTCCAGTCGCGCCAACCGCGTGCACCTGCGCAAACGCGAAGTCAAAGCAACCATTGCCGAGCCGGACGACCAGCGCGCCAAATGCCGACGGCGTGGCCGGGTCGGCCGCCGCCCGCCAGCATTGACTGCAAGCAGTACCGCCGGCGCAACGTCGTCGAACGCTGCATCGGAAAGCTCAAACAGCACCGGGCCGTCGCAACCGAGTACGACTGTGAAAATGTTCAGGTGCCGCTTCGCGCGGTGGTCTGACCTGCGTTACGACAGGCCCGGGAGATGTTGACGTCGCACCATCTCTCCCCTCTCAAGCACCCGGGCACTATGGTTCGAGGCACTACCTGCGGTCCTCGTTAGGGACCACACCCCTCCATAACCCCCGAGGACGACGGGGAAGAGGATTGACAGAGGCGGGCGATGTCCGAGGCATTGGGGCGGAGCTCGCTGGTCAAGATGTGCTGGGGCACCGCGCTGTCGCTACGCCGTCGGGCGACGCCGCTGGTGCTACGGCGCCAGCTCCGACCGTGGCGTGAGCCGTGCGGGCGGCGAGCATGGACTCGAAGCGGTCCAGGTCGACAAGAGAACGATGGTGGGTGCCGCGGCATACGACGGCGGCTTCGTCGCGGGCCGTGACGTCGAAAATCAGGCTTCGGCCCTCGACGGCAGTCAAGACGACCTCGATGTTCACCGTGCATCCCGGTGGTGTGGGTGCCTCGTGACTGAGGTTCACGTGTACCCCAAGGGTGCGCCAACCTGGGCGGAGGTGAGGGGCGAGCGCGTCCATGCAGGTCCATTCGACAAGCCCGACTAGGTATCCGGTTGCGAGGACGGACGGCATGGCGGCGAACTGGTCCGATTCCGGCAGCAGGTGCGGCACCGTGCGGTTTTCCGGGACCTGGTACTTTAGAACGGCGCTCAGGCCGGGTTTGAGAGACACTTCCATCGGCTCCTCCATCAGTCGTCCGATGGTGTGGGCGTACCGGTGATCTGCGCTTCGCGGCCGCGCATTTGCGCGCAGGAGACGAGCCGTGCAGCGGCGCCACGTGCACGGCGGATCGCGGAGCGGTCGTCGCGACATGGGCGCTGGTGCCATCGATCAGCAGTAGCAAGTCGAAGCCCAGCCCTTCCGGATCAGTCAGTCCAGCGTCGGCGGCAAGCCCTGCGAGGGTGTCGCGCAGCCAGTTCTTGTAGGCCGAGATCACTGTTCGGGCTGGACGCGCGCGTCGGGCAGTTTTCACCGCAGCGTTGGTGAAGCCGTCGTGACGATTCTTGCCTGTCCTTCCCACCGTCCCTGAGTAATCGTTGCTCATTTTGAAGCAGCTACCTCTGGTCAAGGAGGTCTTGTCCATCGGTCATCAAAAGGAAAAGCCTCTCAGTCGGCTGGGACAGCCGGGCGACTGGATGCACGACCGGGTACAGGTCCGCCGGGTCCCGGCCCGGCAGCCGGCCAGCGCCTACGCCGCGCTGGACCGGCGGCCCGCTGCCGCTCCTCGGGCCGCTGGCGGCCCTGCGGTGCCCGCGGGTGTGGGCCCTCCACCGACGTGCAACGATCCGTAGTCGGGGAACACTGTTGTTGGGATTGCCAGATGGGCTGGTCAGAGTGGGGGTTAACCGAGCCTCCCCCGCCTCGTGGCGCTCCTTGCGGATGCCTTGGGTGACCGTTCTGTGTCTGAGGTCGGAACGGGCGAGTATAGGGCGAATGACACGAGTCACACGCGGGACAGTAAGGGCGTAAGAACTCACACGCGGCCGTTGCCCGTGCCTCTACGAGTAAGAGGAACCGCGTCTAGAATGGCCTCTGACCTGCAGTTTTCGTTTTGGGAGTGTCGGCGGCGATCGACATTCGCACGCCTCGAGTGTCGGTCACTGCCCACATGAGCCCGGGATTCTTGCGCTTCATCGCATGTAACGCGTCGTGCATGCTCGAGCAGTTGCGTCGACCTACGTGTTTCATTGACGCGGGATGCGTCGGGCGGGTCTTGGCTCCTTGGGTTCCACGCGAGCTCCACAGGGCTTACCCTGGGCCCGGCTGTCCCCGGCCGGCACGCCTGCCCTCGCAAACGGCATCCTTCCGCCCAACCGGTTGGCAGTAGCGACGCAGGCACCCGCGGAACGCCACGCGAGTGCCATGCCATGTCGGCCGCCGCCGACCCAAACTTGCGAACTGACTCAATAAATGGGCTCATTGCATGCGACGGGACGCAACCATTGCCGTACAGTGCCTGGCACCTGTACGCGAAGGGACCGAGCATGACAACAGCCGCACCATCCCCGCGACGCCACAAAGCGCGCCCGTCACGGATGCAACGTCCGGCCCTCATACCTGCCGGTGAGGGCGGGACGGCGGACCTGGCGGTTATGATCGCCGACCAGTTGGGCATCGGCCCCGTGCACGAGGTGCACACCACGGTCATACGTAGGACACCGCACGACTTCCTCGGCCAGGAGGGGTACTCACTCGTTAGCAACTACTTCCTGAGGCGCGTACTCCCTTACTGCCTGACCCACCACATCATTACTCTGTTGCAGGGAGCGATTCTGTCCAACCTCATTGGACGGCAGAAGTGCGGGATGATTTCGACGACCCACGCCGAGATCGCCGAGGAGCTCAACGTGCAGCGCACCAGCATCGGTGCGCCGTTGGAGAGGCTGTGCAGGATGAACTTGTTGAGGAAGGTCAAACGCGGGGTCTACGAGCTCAATCCCCGCGTTGCCTTCAACGGCAACGGGAACGAGCAGGCCGAGTTCCTCGCTGGCCTGCGTGCCGCCAGCCTGGAGTCGGGATTTCCCGACGAGTTGGGGGAAGCGCTGACGCTGTTCGACAGGACCGACGCCGCCCGATGAAGAGGTTTCGACAGTGCTGATCACGACAACCGGTCTGCTGGGCATGCTGCACCAGCTCGAACTCACACCCACCGCGATCAAAGTGCTCTCAGTGATGTTCCGCCACTCCGAGTCAGGGGGGGTGGTTCACATGAAGCAGGCTGAGATTGACGAGGTCCTCGGTGTAGGGCAAGCGTCGATGAGTCGCGCCATGGCACTTCTGGTAGAGCGGGGTCTGGTGCTGCGATCCAATGGGGGCCGCGGGCATCGCTACGCCCTGCATCCCGCTGTGGCTGGCTATTCAGGGGAGGGCGAGATGAAGCGGGAACTCGCGGAACTCCAGGCAGCGGGCACGTTGCCGCCCATCAACGTACCCGATTACACGCGCAGGCCACCAAGGCCTGGAAGCGGGCGCAACCTCCACGCCGTTGCATAGACCAGGAAAACGCAGTTAGGCCCCAGCGGGATCACTGGGGCCTCTGCACCTGTACGCGTTTGCGTGGATCCAGTATGCCTCGTCGCGGCGGATACTGCCATGGACCCCGCGAAGCGAGGCGGATCAGAATCTCGGCTGCAGCGGTCCGCGCCGCTCCACAAGTCCATGCTGTGCACTTCCGCCAGCGCGTGGATACCGCTCAGGACAGCACGATCCGCCGGCGTTGTCGGAAACGTTGGCGGCGGCGACCCAGACGGTAAGGGGGGTCAAGGGTGTCGACTCCCATGTGGCACTTGCGTCCTGCGATCCTCTTGCCCGGATCAATGCCCTGGCCGGTGGCCGGGACGTTACTCACCTTGTAGTCGTGGTGTCGTCAGGGTGAGTCCGGTGCGGGACTGTAAAAGGTTCGGTGTAACTCCCGATCATGGAAGATGCATCGATGACCAGCAACAACGTGAC
>NZ_JBHXSY010000111.1:0-4714 GCF_042715295.1 Streptomyces sp. NPDC058701
TCGAACAGCCCGCCCGGCTTGCAGTCGGCCGGCCCGTCCTTAACAACGGATTAGGTGTCGTGGAACTCGCTGGGGTCCGAGGTCATGCTCATGGCGTTGATGAGCTGCTCGGCCATCTTCAGTTCCTTGTCCGAAGCCTTCGCCTTGCCCGGGAGGGTGTCGATCTCTTGCTTCGGGTCCCGGATCTCGTCCGACCAGTGCAGGGTGTGCAGGGTCAGGAGGCCGTTCTCGGCCTTGAGCGCGACGAGGTACTCGTGCTGGCGCATCACGAAGGTGGCGATGCCCGCCTTACCCGCCATGGCCAGGGCCTGCTCCAGCAGGCTGTAGACCTTCCCGAACTCCGCACCGCGCGGGCCGAGGTAGTAGGTCTTGTCGAAGTAGATCGGTTCGATGTCGGCGAGGTCGACGAAGCCAGCGATGTCCAGCGAGCGGGAACGGCCCGGGGCGATCTCGTCCAGTTCCTTCGGCTCGACCAAGACGTACTCGCCGCCGGTGTCGTAGCCCTTCACGATGTCGTCGAGCTCGACCTCGTCCCCCGTCCGTTCGTTCACGCGGCGGTTGCGGATCCGGTCGGAGGTGCCGCGCTGAAGCTGATGGAAGTGGATCGTGTGGCTGTCGGTGGCCGTGTACAGGCCCACCGGCAGGCTGACCAGCCCGAACGACAGATTCCCGGCCCATACAGGACGCGCCACGACCGTCACCTCCTCCAGCACCCCCCTACAGCACACGGCACCTACCCGTTCCGCACCACCCGACCTCGTCGGCGGTCCGCAGTGGTCCGCCGAACGGGTCACCAACCGGAGCGCCGACTTCGCAACTAAATTCGAACAGGCTTACGATTCGTGGGTGACCGACACCTGCACGCCGGTCCGCACCCGGTGCAGAATCCCGTCGATCACCTGCCGGTGATCCCGCCACCGGCCACAACGCCTGTTGCTGACCGGCAGGAACGGCCGCAGCCGTTCCCACTCGGCATCACTCAAATCACCCCGCCCCATGCTCCATTCAACAGCTCGGACACACTGGCCGTCACGTGGCCGGTGCGACACCTTCGTGCCGGCCGCCCTGGACCGGTGTCTGAGCGGTAGCGAGGGCCATCGGATCCGGCCGCCCGTTGCGCCCCCGACAGGCGCGACGGTTCCGCGGATCTCGACCCGTGTTCGATCCGGGGCCGTCGGATTCTCCGAGGCGCGGTGGACGAAGAGGACGGGCATTGGCTCGGCCGGTCGGAGAGCGGAAGAGTCGGCACGGTTGAGGCCGGTGCCCTGCTGGACGCTGGCCTCAGTCCTTTCAGGGGTGCCGCTCGGGACCTGGTGGACGAGCTGATCGGCGGTCGCCGTCAGGAAAGCCGCTTGTGCTCGTACGGTGCGTGAACAGAATTCAGGCCATGCAGATCCTGTCCTTCCCGGAAGAAGCCACTCCGTCCGAGCTGCGCGTCCAGGTGCTGGAGATCCAGCATCAGGCGTGGCCGTCCGATGGCGACGGCCCTTCACGGAGTGCGCTGACCCACGACCCGGAGCTGAGGCCGTTGTCGATGCTCCTCGTGGACGGTGGCAGTGTGCTCGCCGCGCTGGACATTCTGTCCAAGGAGATCGTCCATGCTGGTCAGCGTTATGCCGCCGGTGGGGTGAGCACGGTGGTGACGCGTCGCGAGGCACGTGGTTTTGGGCATGGGCGGCGCCTGGCGGCAGCGGCCCGGAAAACGATGATCGCCCGGAACCTGGACCTGGGACTGTTCACTTGCGACCGCCCGCTCCAGGCGTTCTATGAGAGCGCGGGCTGGCACCTTCTTCCGGGCACGGTGCTGATCGGAGGAACACCACAGGCTCCCTTCCCCAGCGATCAGCCCGGCTTCGACAAGGTCACCATGGCGGACTTCTTCTCGGCCGCGAGCCGGCACGCGCAGGCGTCGTTCCAGCACACCCGCATCGAGCTGTATCCAGGGGAGAACGACAAGCTCTGGTGACTCCGCCACAGATCGTCTGCAGCCGGCGCAGGGCCCTGACTCGCCGGTGGACGGAGTCAGGATTTGCGGTGCCTCCCCTGGGCTGGGCGAGCCGGAACGAGTCGGTGCCCGCCCCGCCGCCCGGTTCGGGGCGGGCGGGTGTGGGTGCGCTCATGGGCCACCGCCTCGCTGCGTCATCCGCGGCACGGACAATCACCTGGCGGCTCATGGGGATGCGGTGGATGATCTCGCCACGCGGAGGGCGGCGGGGTGACGGCCGGTGGCGGCGGCGAGCCGGCCCCAGCTCGGTTTCCCGCGGTGGTGGGGCGGCGGGCAGAGGTAGTCCCGCAGGTAGGCGGGCTGGAGGTGGTTGGCCTGGGCGAGGCGGACGATGAAGGTCTCGACGCCTTCGCGGTCCATCGGCCGGATTTGGCGGGGGAGGCGGGAGACGGTGGGGTCCGGCTCCATGTCGGGGCTCACCGGGCGGTCCGTCGGCGGGGCTTGGGCGAGGCGGCGAGGTCGAGCGGAACGTCCTCCAGGCCGTGCTTGGTGAGTTCCTCGGTGCCGGTGAGGATCGCGTCGATCGCGGCGCCCCGGATCTGGTGGGACAGGGAGCCGATCATGCCGCCGCAGCGTTCGTGAAGGAAGCGGTCGAGGCGTGATGTGAGTACTCGGCCGTGCATCGTGGACGACGACTTGTGGGCGCTGATCAAGCCGCTGCTGCCGCCCTGGCCGGCGAGGTCGCCAGGGCCGCGGCCGGTGGCGGACCGGTTGTGCCTGCAAGGCATCTTGTACGTGCTCTGCAACGACATTGCCTGGCAGCTCCTGCCGCCTGAGCTGGGGTTCGGCTCGGGGCAGACCTGCTGGCGGCGCCTGGAGCGGTGGCAGCAGGCCGGGGTCTTCGACCAGCTGCACCGGATCCTGCTCGCCGAGCTGAACGCGGCCGGCCGGCTCGACTGGTCCAGGGCCTGCGTGGACGGCTCTCACATCCGGGCGAAAAAGGGGGAGCCGACACCGGTGGCGCCGAACTTGCGGTCCGCCTCCAGCACCAGCAGGGCCGCGGCGAGGACGGGGAACGCGAAGAGCACCAGTACCGAGGTCAGCAGGATGTTCCAGGTGAAGATCGGCATCCGGCGGGTACGTCCTCGCCGGGCCTGGCGGCGCCCGGGAGGAGGCAATCGCCGCGCACGGCCCGCTACCGCGGCCCCCTCACCCGATTCCCCACCGTGACCACGACCGTCACCGCCCTCACCTTCTACAAAAATGGCTGGTGACCCCCGTGAATAGAACCCCAGACACCAACGGGGAGGTGGAACTCCTGTATGGCGTGCTCCATGCCACACAGGCCTGCGAGCCGAAAGACTTGATTCGCTACCCGTGGCGCCGTGAAGACAACCGTAGGGTCACGCTCACAGAACCTCGACCGTGCAAATGTGAGCATTGGTTACTCATGACCCCAACGGCTCAATTTGGTTTCATATTGCTGTATACCGTCAGCGGTGTCATGAATTTCGAGCCATAAAGCCAGATGATACCTCGTGGAATTTGGCACGCCCTCATCATTCTTACTAGATACATCGGAGATTTAAGTGACTTTTATTAAGCGCACCCTTGGGGCCGTAGCAGCGACTGCAGCATCAACGGTCTTGATTATCGGCATTGCCGGATCTGCTAATGCGACGACCCCTTTTACCATGGATTGCGGCCCTTCGAAGGACATCATCTCCTCTAATTCAATCATTCTCGGAACGATGCAAATCTGCATAAATAACCTTAATGGGAAGCAGTCGGAAACGGTATTCGTCAGCAATAGGACCAATCGCGATGTGAATCTTTTCAATTTCTCGGCACAGTTTGACGCAGTCACCACCACTGGGGGATTCGTTCTTCTTGATCAACGCAGTCCCGCGCCGTTCGAGGATCACACGATTGCTGCAGGTGGAATGTTCATGTACACCTCGGAGAAGTTCAGCACTAACTATACCGAATTCAGGGGCAAGGCGGGGATGTCGCTGTCCAGTCAGTACTACAACACTCAGGGGCATGCCGATGATTATCACTACGCAGGAAGTCTCTAGCCTCAACGCCTAGAAAACGCTGCGAAGGCCTGACCGCTATTTCGGCCGATACTTTCGCGGCGCGTGCTGCAAGACTTCGGGCATCTCGCTTGGGCTGAAATGACATCGGGTGTTGCCGAGCCGGGCCATAGCATGCTTCTGTCAGCGACAGCTCTACTGCGGGGCCTGGTTCAACACGCGGAGCGACTTACCGGGCTCTGACGGCCTTGGAGAGCTGTGCCAGCTGGCCGCCAAGGGCCTGGTGCCATGCAGGCGCCGGGCGCCCGCTGTCGTAGCGGGACGTATCTGGTGGAGATTCCCGAGGCAGTGGAGCTGCTGTAGCTGATCCCCGCCTCGGTGATAGACATCGTGATGGCGCGGGTTGGGCGCCACTAGCCTTGACGGTCCGTCGGTTCTTCGGCGGGCCGTTTCGGTTGTTTGGGCCGGTGGCGGCATGGCTGAAGGCCCGACCTGTCGCGTCGGGTGGGTGTCGGGTTTCACCGTGCCGGGTTGGTGGTGCTGCTCGCAGGGACGGGAACGTGCTGACGCTGGAAGGAGGGCCTTTTGGTGTGCATGGTGCTAGTACTGCAACGGTCTTTGTGCTGATGGTTGGGCAGATTCTGGTGGTGTGTGGCCGCGTCGTTTGTAGTGGCTGACGCGGGGTCTGTCCAGTAAACGGTGTAACCGGTTTGGTTGCTGAGGTCAGATTCGG
>NZ_JBHXSY010000112.1:0-4608 GCF_042715295.1 Streptomyces sp. NPDC058701
ACCGGCTGGGACCGGTCCAAGGCCTGGATCTGGGACTTCTCGTCCACGCAGAGGACCAGGGCCTTCTCCGGTGGGTCGAGGTAGAGACCGACGACGTCGCGGACCTTGTCAATGAAGAACGGGTCCGTCGACAGTTTGAAGGTCTGTGAGCGGTGCGGGGCGAGTGCGAACGCCCGCCAGATCCTCGAGACCGTCGACTGCGACATCCCGGTCGCCGCGGCCATCGACCTCGTCGACCAGTGGGTCGCGTTCTTCGGTTTCTCCTCGAGTGTCCTGACGATCACTCGCTCCACATCGGCATCGGTGATCTTCCGCGGTACACCCGGCCGGGGCTCGTCACACAGACCGTCCAAGCCGTGCTCCAGGAAGCGCCGCCGCCAGGTGCGGACCGTGTCCGGAGCGATCCGCAGCCGACGGGACACCTCCATGATCGAGCGGCCGTCTGCGCACTCCAGCACGATCCGCGACCGCTGAGCCAACGCCTGAGCCGTCGAACGACGACGTAACCAGCCCTCCAGCACAGCACGCTGGGCATCGGTCACCGACAACGGCGGAATCTTCGGACCAGGACGACTCATACCGAACTAACGACAAACCTCCGACTCCGGTCACTAGCAAGCCGCATGTCGGTACCGGGCCCGCTGGCGACGGCCTCCATCGTAGGGAGCAAGAGTCGACGAGCCCCTTTTGCCCGGCAGCAGGCCACCGGCGCGGACTAGGCATGACGTCATGCGTATCGGGGAGGCATTGAACCGCTGGCGTGTGTGTTTCCCTTACCGTGGGTGGCTCAGGCACGGCACGGATTGGTGAGGTTGCCCTGTCCGTCGGCTATCAGGGCTGCGAGGTCGACGTAGTAGCGGCCTGATTCGCGGTGGGTGCCGAGCAGGATGCGCCGGGCGGCGTCGGCGGTGATTGCTCCGCCCAGGGCGACGCCCGAAGCCAGTTGCGGCCAGCTGCTCAGGGTATGGCCTATCTGATCCAGTGAGGTCGCGAGTTCCGGACTGATCTGCTGCTCGTCGAGGATGGCGAGGATATGTGACACCTTCTCCTCGAAGGTCGGCTCTCGCAGGTCGGAAGAGGTGAGCTGGCCGAGCAGGCCGTGCAGGACCGGCCGATTGGGTTCCAGGTCGAACCGCTCGATGTCAAGCATGCCCCGGTCGTTGGCGTCCATCAGGACAGGGACGCCGCAAGCGCGGGCGTACTCGCGGGAGGCGACCTTCACGTACGGGGTGTCGGATTCCTCTACGAGCAGGTCGATCGGACCACTGACACCGCCGCCGGTGAAGAACTCTTCCATGGTGTCGTCAGTCAGCCCACTGGGGTAGATCTCGATGTCCAGGTAGGGGTCGATCTCGAACATCTGCCGTGCGGCGATCACGGTCTTATTGACTCCGAGATCGTGCACCCCGGCTCGCAGCCGGTTCAGGTTGGACAGGCCCAGCGTGTCGAAATCGGCCAGCTTGAACGCTCCACCGATTCCCTCCAGGGCTAAGGTGACAGCGGCGCTGTTGCCAACCGACAGGCCTATGATCCCGATCCTGCGCTGCAGCAGGCGAGTCTGCTCCGGGCGGTCAATCTTGCCGCGATTGCGGTCGGTCCGCACCAGCCGGAACTCTTCTCGGGGCAGCACATGGATCAGACGCCCGGACCACGGGTACCACACCCAGGTGCCGTAATGCCACGGAACGACCCCGTCCAGCACTTGCTCCTTGGCTCCCTCCATGTCGGCGGCGACGAATGCACGGCCCGGCGCCCGGGAGCGGACGAGTTCTTCCAGCTGCTCGTCAAGGGTGTCGTGCACCTCGCGTATCTGGTCAGATTTCGCCAGGATCCGCAGGGCCTGTTGCTCGGCCGGCACGGACGGTCGGAACAGCACTGGCCGCCAACTGGCCCTGCTGACGGGCTTGTCCAGTAGCTTGGCGGGAATGTCGTTCGTCATGACTTCCTCCTGCAAGGATGGGTGTAGGCCCTCGTCGGGCTTGCTACATCGAATAGACCGCGCCCTGCGTGCGCGGTCACTGATCCGGCCTGTTCACAGAGACACGGCCGAGAGGCGAACGGCCAGGTCACCTCGTAGGCGCTCGACGAGCGCCTCGAATTCTCCGGCACCGTCCGCGGTGTGGTTGAAGATGACACATACATCTTCGCCGTAGTGCCCCACGTAGGAACGGGTGCCCTTTACGATGGGAAGCCGAACCGCTGGTAAAGGCGAAACTAGCCGTCCGCAGTCCCAGAGATGCCGATCATCGCCTCGGCCCTGAGCTGCCGGGCAGCCGCCATTGCGACGCGTACATATACGCGCCTAGACCCAGGCCGCGCGCTGTTGAGTCCACCACGAGGCGACTACGCTCAAACACGCCCCCCAACTCGGCTTCCTCCACACGCAAAAGAGCAGCAAACCGGTCCGGGCTGAGGAAAGCCTGAGGCTGAAAGTGCTCGACAGATTCAGAAGTCACAAGTTGTATATAGCCCATTATGAGTCCGCGTGGCTTCCGGCGGGCAATGAAGTGCCAAGCACCCAGATCCAGCAGCTGCGCGTCTACGTAACGCCCATTCATGGCGCGAAACTCAGGGCGCCGGCCACCATCACATAGGACGCGGGCGTGAAACTCGCGACACCGTTCCAGCCTGACTGCGGTCGCCACATCCGGCTCCTGCGGAACAAAAAAAGCATCAACACACCACGACAGGACTGGAGAGGACAAGTCAATTACCTACTGCGTCAAGTGAAGGCTGGATCAAGCCATCCTCACCTAACACTTTCCTTGTGAACAGAGTGACGACTACCCAAAACCAGAGTTGGGGTACTCGGGTACCGGCCCGCCAGCCAGTGTGCGTCTGCCTACACCCTCCAAGAGATCTTGTCTGCTCCGATGTTGCCAGGACTCAGACGCCCTGCCCGAGCCCCCGGGTGGTAGCAGGGTCCTGCTCCCGGAGGGGGCGAAGCTGACGTCGAGCTTGGAGTCGTATGGCTTAGGATGAATGCCGAGCTCGTGCGTGGAGTACTCCCCCAACCGGTCAATATGCTCCGTCAGGTACGGCAAGATGCGGGCCAGTTCTTCCGGCTCAATCGTCCAGCCCTCCTCCCGCCGCCACTAGACGATCTTGACGATATCCAGCGCTTTGTGGAAGAACATCGCGTCGGTGAGCAGCGCGCTGAACCTCATCGCCGTCTCTTGCTCGACGGGGTCGTTGTCGGGTCTACCTGGTGGCGGCGATAGCACACGTAGACGAGGCAGAATTCCTCGGTGAGACGGTCGCCCAGGCGGTGCAGCCGGCCGATCAGGCCTCGCGGAGAAATGACGAAGTCAGCCGCTCGCGGCGCGAGTTGGCCTGGACGCGGGCCACGCGGTCCAGCGGTTGCAGGATGTTTATACAGCTAAACGCACCTCCCCCGGAGGGTACATTACGCTGTATGGAAACTAATGTGCGGTGGGTGGCGCTCACCGCTGTCGCACCGGTCGCCTGGGGCACGAACTACTACGTCACCCATGAATTCCTACCGCCTGACAGCCCCCTCTACGGAGCGGCGCTGCGAGCGCTGCCCGCCGGTCTAGTCCTGCTGGGGCTGTGCAGGCAGCGGCCGCGTGATGCGTGGTGGTGGCGGTCCGCGGTGCTGGGGCTGCTTAACGTGAGCGTGTTCTTCTTTCTCGTCTATGCCGCCTCCCAGCTACTGCCGACAAGCATCGCCTCGACTGTCATGGCGGTGTCCCCACTGGCGATGATGCTCATCGCCTGGGTCCTGGTGTCTGAGCGGCCCGGCCTTGCGCACCTGGTCGGCGCCGCGATCGGGCTCGGCGGGGTCTGCCTCATGCTGCTGACGGGAACGGGAGGAGTGAGCTTGCCGGGGGTCCTAGCCTCAGCCGCGGCCATGATCGTGTCGTCCTTCGGTCACATCCTGACCAAACGCTGGAACAACACCGGTACCGACGTGCTTGCCTCGACCGCCTGGCAGCTCATCGCCGGAGGACTGTTCCTGCTGCCGGTCGCCGCAGCCGTGGAGGGCCGTCCACCCACACTCTCCACACCGGCGCTCCTAGCGTTCGGCTACATCACCCTCGTCGCCACCGCACTGGCTTTCGCCGCCTGGTTCACCGGACTACGGCACCTGCCCGCGGGAACCGTGGGTCTAGTCGGACTCCTCAACCCCGTCACGGGTGTTCTGCTCGGCACGGTGGTCGCCGGAGAGGTGCTGACAACGCAGCAGCTGTGCGGGCTGGCACTCGTTCTCACCGGAGTCGTCCTGGGACGACCCACCCGCGCAGGACGACGCGGCGGCGCCAGGCTCCTCTCCGACCCGCACCCGACAAGCGTCACACCCTCGAGTCCTCCACCTGCAATCTCCTGTGGGGATCACGGGACACTTGAGCGGGGGAGCGGCACCGATAGCCAGCCAGGATGAGTGACAGGACGGGGAGGGATGCCGCAGTCACGGATCGATTTGTCCTCCATCCCTGATCTGACGAACGATCAGCGATGCTGGGTTCACCGTCTGCTGTCATTTCCTCCGACCGCGCGACCGTCTCCTTACAGCTCGTAACACGATCATGAAACGTGTTTCTTGAGGCGTCTCCAGCAGATGAGACTGCAGGCGAGGGAGACGAACGC
>NZ_JBHXSY010000113.1:0-3997 GCF_042715295.1 Streptomyces sp. NPDC058701
CTGCAGCAGGTAGCCGCCGTGCCGGGTGGCGAGGACCTCCTTGGCGCCGCCGGGCCCGCCCGGGCCCATCGCGGTGCCCAGACGGCGGCGCAGCTGGAGGATGTACGTCTGCAGCGTCGTCAGCGCGCTCTGCGGCAGGCCGGTGCCCCAGATCTCCTCCATGAGGGTGGGCACCGGAACCACCCGCCCCGGGTACAGGGCCAGGAGGGTGAGGATCTGCCGCGGCTTGCGGGCACTCGGGACGATCGATCCCCCGTTGACCTCGGCGGTCAGCGGACCCAGCACCTGTATCTTCACGGTCTCCCCCGCACGTCGTCACGTTCCCCTGGGCTGTTCGGCGCTCGGCGCTCGGCGCTCGGCGTCTGCGTCCGGCACCCCGCGCACGGGGTCCCTGTCCGGTGTCCCGCGCCCGTCCGCGGTGTCCGGTGCGGCGGTGTGCCCGGTGGTCCGGTGTGTCCGGTATGGCGGTGTGGCGGTGTGGCGGTGCCGCTCAGCGGGGGTGTCCGGTCCGGGCACGGTAGCGAGCCCTGGCCGGTGTCACCGGATCCTCGAGCCCCTTTCGAGCCCGCCTCCACGGGCGCGGCACAGGACCCCGAGGGCCGGCCGGGGCGGTGTGCGGCTCGGGCTCCCCGCGGCGGCGGTGGAGCCGTGCCGGCGAGGGGGTGCCGTCACGGTCGTTCCGTACACCCGCAGGGCGGGAGCGAGCGCCGACACCCCTGGCGGCCGGGGCGGCGGGGGCAGTGCGGGGGTGCGGGGGGGAGTGGTCCCCGGGGGTCCTGCGGCCGCGTGCGGCCGGGGGGTGGTGGCGGGGCGCTGCGGCGGGGTGCTGCGGGTGCCGGGCGGGGGTGGCGTGTCCGGGGGCGCCGCCCACAGCGGCACCACGGCCCTGCCGTTCACGCCCACCGGGCCCCGGTCACCGGCCGCTCCGTACGGTGTGCGCATCCGCGGGGCGGCCGTCCGCGGCGCCCACCGCGTCCACGGCGCCCACCGGGTCCGCTGCGTCCGGGGCGCCGGCGGTGCGCGGGGCGGCCGGGGCGCCGGCGGTGTCCGGGATCGGGGTGCACGGCATGTCCGGGGTGCCGGGGGCGCGTTCGGCGCCGATGGCGGCCGCGGCCTGTGTGCGGTACTCCCGTGCCCGGTCCTCGGCCACGAGGGCGGGCAGCAGCAGGGCCCACAGGGCCGTTACCTTGCGCTGGAGTTCGCCGTAGGGCATGCCGGTGCCGGACATGACCTCGATCCCGCACGCGGCGGCGACGACCAGGGCCTGCGCGCTGTCCCAGGCGCGGCCCTGCGCGGAGAGTTCGCCCGCGTCCCGCGCCAGGCGCAGCAGGGTGGAGACGGCGGAGATCCACGCGGCGTGGAAGTCGACGACCGCGGGGCGGGTGCCGGCCGGTGCCCGTGGCGGTGCCCCGCACTCCTTGGTGATCCGGAAGCTCGCCGCGACGGCCGGGTCGGCGTGGAGCGTCCACGCCAGCCAGTGGGTGGTGTCGATGAGGGCCTGCAGGGGCGGGACCCCGGACTCGCGCAGGCCCCGTACCGAGTCGTGCAGCAGTGCGCACCCGCGTTGCTGCACGGCTTCGGCGAGTTCGTCCTTGGAGGCGAAGTGGAAGTACAGCGCCCCTTTCGTCACTCCGGCCGCGCTCGCGATCTCTCCCAGCGTCGCGTTGGCGTAGCCGTTGCGGTGGAACATCTCGGCCCCGGCGTAGACCAGCCGCCTACGGGTCCGTTCCGACCTCTCCTGCACCGAGCCGTCTCCTCTCACCACCGACAGCGCCCCCGGGCCCCGCGGGCCCCGCGGCTTGCCAAGCCCCTGCGGGCTCAGACCCGTACGAGCCGCTCGCCTGCGGAGTCCGCACCGGACCCGGCCTCGGACAGGCTTTCGGGGCCCGCCATCAGGATGGAGCGCTGCAGGCGGCGCAGGGCCACCGACGGCTCCAGGCCCAGTTCCCGCACGAGCGTTCCGCGCAGCCGCTGGTAGACGTCCAGTGCCTCGCCGCGGCGGCCCGAGCGGTGCAGGGCGAGCATGAACTGGCCGTGGAGGTTCTCGTGCGTGCGGTAGCGGCTGGCCAGGACCGTGAGTTCGGCCAGGAGTTCACGGTGCCGGCCCAGCCGCAGGTCGGCCTCGATCCGCTGGTCCAGGGCGCACAGGCGGGTCTCCTCCAGCCGCCGGGTCTCCATGTCGAGCTGGACCCCGCCCTGCACGTCGGCGAACGCGGGCCCCGACCACAGGGCCAGCGCCTCGCGCAGCAGCCGGGCCGCGCCGGCGAAGTCCCCGGCGTCCATCGCCCGGTAGCCGGTCCCGGCGAGCCGGTCGAACTCCCTGACGTCCAGGGTGCCGCCGCCGCTGGAGAGGAGGTAGCCGCCGGGCAGGGTGACCAGCACGTCCTTCGCGGTCCGCGGCGGGACCTCCGCCCGGGGCCCGCCGGGGACGGTGCCGGGCGCACCGCCGGGGCCGGCGTCGGGGCCGCCGCGTTCCAGGGCGGTCGCGATGAGGGCGCGTAACTGCAGGACGTACGTCTGGAGCGTCGTGCGGGCGCTGCGGGGCGGTTCCCCCGCCCACAGCTCCTCTATGAGGGCCGAGACCGGCACCACCTGATCGGCATGGAGGGCCAGGAGCGCCAGGACCTGCCGGGGCTTGGGGGCGGTCGGTGTGATGGAGAGTCCGTTCTCCCGCACAGCCAACGCGCCCAGTACATCGATGTCCACGCCGTACTCCCCTGTCCTTGGATGAGTCGCACCGCCAGTAGAAAACAGGACCGACGGTTTGTCAATATCAAACCGGTCGTGCTGCTTTGGAGACCAGCGGGACGCCAGTATCGCTCAAGTACCGTCCCTGAACTGGGTGTTCACTGGGTTCGCCGCATCACGGAAACGGGCCGGCATCCCTCGACCTCCCCTCGACGCGGGCAGGGGCATCCCCTCAACCCCCACCTCAAAGAGACCATGCGGTCTGTTCTGTGGCCGGGTGCGGCGGGCTGGGCGGCCGGCCCCGCGGGGGGCAACCGGAGCCTGGCGGGCGGGGCGTGCGGCCGGGGTGCCCGCACGGCGCGGCGGACGCCGCGAGCAGGAGCGGCGCCGGCCGGCCCGGCCGGCAGGCCCGCGGGAGCCGGGCGGCGCGGCGGCGCATCCGGAACGCCGGCGGCGCGGGGCGGGGGGCAGGGCAGTTCGGGCCGAAGCGGGCTGGGTCTGGCGGGGCGAGCCGGGCGAGCCAGGGCGGTCGGGGGCGGGGGGCAGGGCAGCCGGGGCGGGGCGGCCGGGCAGGTCGGTCGAAGCGGGTTGGGTCTGGCGGGGCGGGCGGGGCCGGGGGGGGGGAGCGGGGGGCAGGGCAGTTCGGGCCGAAGCGGGTTGGGTCTGGCGGGGCGAGCCAGGGCGGGCGGGGGCGGGGAAGCACAGCCGGGGCGGGGCGGCCGGGCAGGGCGGGCGGGCGGGTCGGGCCGGGCCGGGCCGGGTGACACGGAAGCAGAAGCCGAACGGAGCGCCGCCGCGGGGCTGCACGGCACGACGGGCCGCACGGGCAGCCGGCGCGACGCGCACGGGCCGCGTCGGGGCGGCGACGCCGGGGATCGCCACGCTCTCCGGGACCCTCCTGGTCCCGGGGCACCACGTCCTCTGGCTGCGCGGGCGGAACCGCCGCCCCCGCCCTGCTCGACCAGCGCGAGGCCCCTGTCGCCCGGGAGAGCCGCCACCCGGGTCCCCTGTCGGCACTCCCCTGCCGGGAGACTGGCGGCGGGACGGCGGGACGGCGGGGCGAGCGCAGTGCCTGCCGCGGCCGACGGAGCCGCCACACCGGCCCCGCGCCGCAGACCTTGACCCCGCCCCGGCCCGGCCCGGAGCCCCAGCCCGCGGAGTGGGGCCCGGCTCCCACTCCGGCTCGGGGGCTCCCCGCCCGGGGCCCGGCTCCGGCCCGGACCGGGCAGGTCGGGCGGGCGGGTCGGGTCCGGTCGGGTGACACGGAAGCAGAAGCCGAACGGAGCGCCGCCGCGGGGCTGCACGGCAC
>NZ_JBHXSY010000113.1:4097-4224 GCF_042715295.1 Streptomyces sp. NPDC058701
GACGGGCCGACCCCGGCCGGGCCGGGCGGGGCCTGGCGGGCCGGGCGGGGCCTGGCGGGCCGGGCGGGGCCGGGCGGGGCCGGGCGGGGCTGGGCTGGGCGGGCCGGGCGGGGCGGGCCTGGCGGGG
>NZ_JBHXSY010000114.1:0-4039 GCF_042715295.1 Streptomyces sp. NPDC058701
CGGCCTCGCCGCCACCCTCTGCTGCTACAAACGGCTGATCCGCCTCACCACATAGGACACGGTCTTAGAAAAGTGCTGCTCGGCGACGCGCACTGTGAGCGCACCGAGTTCCGCGAAACAGAGGCGATACTGCAGAGCGCCGACCGCAGTACCGCATCGGAACACAAAATCCTGAGCGTGACCATGACCAGAACGATGGACCTGACCTGGGCGGCCTGCGACGTACTCGGCCCGGATGGGCGCACCCCGCGAGGCGCTCGAGCTACCGCCCCGCTGCGGCGGCCCACTGGCACCGGCCCGGCTCCGCTTCGTCGCCGCCCCGGCCACCGGTGATCCATCCGAACTGGGATTGTGGGAAGCAGCGTTGGCTGCCGTCGGGCCCCTGGCTGTTGCCTTCGAGGCCGCGGCGCACACCACGCAAAACAACCTGCTGCGGTGCGAAGGGACTAGACATCGCCGAGCGGCTCCATCTGTCGAAGCGCACGGTGCCCATCTGTTTGCAGCGTGCCTACAAGGACTTCGGAGTGACCAGCCAGGCGGAACGCGGTCCCGGTTCCCGTGCGGCCTGACACCGGTGCGTCGGCTCGCCCCCCTCGCCGAGCCCGGGATCCGGCAGTCAGGGGGCTGGGGCTCCCGCGGCGTCCCGTACCGGCGGAGCGTGGGCGGTCAGCTGACGTACGGCAGGCACGCAGAGGAGCGCCAGAGCGCACGGAAGTGCCAACGCGGTCATCGCGCACAGCGTCGTCCGGATCCCTGCGGCATCCGAGATCGGCCCCGCCAGTGCCAGTCCCAGAGGCATGAGCCCGGTCGACAGCAGGTAGTCGAATGAGGCTACGCGAGACAGGGCATGATCGGGCACGTGGGTCTGCAGGACCGTCTCCCACAGGACGAAGAAGAGCGAGACGGCGGCACCGGTGACGGCTTCAAGGACCGCTATCACGACGAGGGGCGCGCCGGAGCCGATGATCACAGCTTGGCATGTTCCCACGGCCAGCGCTGTGGCAGCCACGGCCAAGGGACGCGTCAGACGAAGCCGGTATGCGACGGCATTTCCCGCGATGGATCCGACGCCGAAGGCGGCAACCACCGTCGACCAGCTGGCTGCACCCCCCCAATCGCGTTCGGCCAGGACCGGCCCGAGAACGAAGACTGAGGGCAGCACGACGACATGGAAGACCCCCATGGCCACCATCGACGCCCATACCCAGCTACGGCTACGCACGTGCCGCCAGCCCGTGCGCATATCGTCCAGGAACGCCGATCGGCCCGCAGCGGGCGGTACGGCACCTGTAGCACGCGGGCGCAGCCCGGCCAGGAATGCGGCGCTGGCGGCGAACGTTAGTGCGTCGAGGGCCAGCGCACCGCCGGGCCCGGTCAGCGCGAGGAGGCCGCCGGCCAGGGCAGGGCCGAGTACCAAACCGGTCGACTGGGCGAAGCCCCGCAGCGCGTTGGCCTCCCGTAGCCTCCCGGCACTCACGACGAGCGGGAGCAGGCCGGTCGCCGCCGGCATGAAGAACGCGTCCGCTGTTCCGAAGACCCCCATGAGCACGACGAGATGGGTGACGGTGGCCCGACCGGTCAAAAGCAGGACGGCGACGGTCGCCTGAACGCCGAACCGGACCAGGTCGGAGACCAACATGATGCGGTGGCGCGGGAAACGGTCGGCCCACACCCCAGCAATGAGGGTGAAAAGGAGGACAGGCACCAGCCCGGCGGCGGCCACCAGTCCGACGTCCGATGCAGACCCATCGACCGCGAGCACGCCGAAGGGCACCGCCACGAAGGAGACGCGGTCCCCCAGGACTGACAGGGACTGCCCGAGGAAGAGCCGGGTGAACTGGGGCTCTTTTCGAAGCACAGAGGGAACCAAGGACGACACGGGTAGCCAATCGGAGGGGGTGGGTGGGGCCGCCCGCCACCGGGGGCTTAGCGCCAGCCAAACAGGTCGATCCGTTCCTTACCTGAGTAGCCCCTGCCCATCCGGCCAGCGGAAGCCGATCGGTGTTTCGCGCGCCCCGGGTGTCCGTCGGCGGTCCCATCCATGGGCTCGTCGTCAGCGGTGAGCAGGCGCGCGGCGAGAAGAGAGTGGGGAGGCTGGTCCGGCTCACCGGACGACGGTGGAGCCCATCAGCACCGCCGGGCAGCACGTTGCGTCGTAGTCCGGCCCAGGAAGCGATCCCATGGCCCGCGCGATCGCCAACCAGAAGGGTATGCACGTCGTAGATCGTGTCCTGCGGGGGCATCCGGTGACCCTCCGGACAGAAAGCCTGCAGCTATAACGCGGCTAAGGCTTGTCCCGCAATTGATCTTGGGAGCACGGTCGGCTGCTTCGTAGAGACGGGACTGAGCCTGCTACTCGGCCCGGAGGAGGTTGTGCAGGCGGGCGATGCCGAGCATGGCGTGGTGAACTCCGTCGCCCTTGAGGCGGCAGTCACGCAGGATCTTCCAGGTCTTCATGCGCGCGAAGACGTGCTCGACGCGGGCTCGGACCTGCTTGTGGGAACGGTTGTGCTCGCGCTTCCAGTCACACAGGTCCCCGCCAGCAGGACGGCGGTGGGGAATGATCAGCCCGGTTCCCAGATAGCCGCCGTCGGCAATCGTTGCAGTCCTGCCGACGGCGGCTTTTGCGCCGGACTCGGACCAGGCCTTGCAGTCGTTGCGGTTGCCAGGCATCGGACGACCCACGACAACGACCTGGTGGCTGTTTGCATCGATGACGACTTGGTGGTTCGTGGAGTATCGATAGTTCTTCGACTGCTCCGCGATCGTGTGGTCGCGGGTGGGCACGAGAGTGCCGTCCACGATGAGCACGGTGCCCTTGCGGAGCCGCTGCCGTTGCTTGAGCGCGAGCAACGGCGCCGTGCTGGTGACTATCCGGTCGGCCGCGGACTTCGAGATGCCGAACAGCGGCGCGGTCTGCCGCAGCGTCAGGTTGGTTCGCCAGTAGACGGCCACAAGCAGGACCCGATCCTCAAGCGGCAGTGACCACGGGCGCCCCCGGCGGACCTCGTCCGCGCCCTCACGGCGAAGGACGGTGATCAGCTTGCGGAAGAGCTGCGGGCTCAGCCCGGTGAACGGGACTATCCACGAAGGCTCCGAAGCCATGATCACGCCAGTCATACCAAGATCACGACAGGCGAAGATCACGCCTTTCCCCCAGCTCAGGCAGTCTCCAGCGCTGGGGGAAGGTTCGCGCTCGTGTAGGCGTCCGCGACGCTGAACGCACTGGCGCAAGTCGGGCACTCAGCACGACCGAAGAGGTGCCTGATGCCCTCCGCGATGCGCTGTTGCCCGTCGCGGACCGCCGTGGCGTGCATCCAGCGGCCGGGGTCGGGAAGCTCCTCGACTTGGGCCGGCAGCAGCTCCCGCCGCTCGACGTCGCCACGATCCCAGTCACGGATGGCCGAGTAAAAGCCGTAGGCCCCGATCGCGATGGTCACCTCCGCCCCGCAGTGCGGACAGGGCACCGTGTAGAAGTCGTCGGCGAAGTTCTCCAGGGCGGCACTCCAGTGGTACTGCCCCGCGAGCGCGAGCAGATCACCGAAGACCCGGTCGTACTCGGCAGGGCGGCTCCGCAGTCGCTGGTCCGCCAGGTCGCGCAGTCGGCTGAGCACCTCCGGACGGCCCGCGAGCAGGACTTCCCCGTCAGGATGCTGCAAAGTGCCGCGCGCGATGGCGCCCGCCAGTTCAAGAGCCTGCGCAGTTGCGGGGGCCAGGTCCGCCAAGCGGGGCACAGCGGTAAAGCTCGCCGGCGAGACAGTCTCACCGTGCAGGCATAAACGATCCCAAAGCTCCTCCATGCCTCGGGAGCTTCCTCGCGCTCAACCAAATCGAGAAGCACCGGCACTCGCTCAGTCTCCCCGTGGGCGTCCACTACCTGCGTCCAGTCCGTCACCAGGGCATTCAACCGCTCCCGGAGCCCCAGGGGTCATCCAGCCAGAGGGCGGAGCCGCACTCTTCCTTGATCATTACGGGACAGCCCTTAGGGCTTGCAGATCATTAACACGTTGTCTTGATCTTGTTGTTGGGCTCGCCTACC
>NZ_JBHXSY010000115.1:0-3895 GCF_042715295.1 Streptomyces sp. NPDC058701
GAAGATCACGCCCTGGAGGCCCCGCGCGTCGCGGTTGTGGGCGATCTGGAGAGCCGGTGTGCTCCTTCCCGACCATCCACCAACTCACGCCACGTCACCCACGACTGCGGCGGCCGTACACAGGCATGGAGCACCTTTCGCTTTTCGCGCGGGAAAGGCGGGCACCTGCCCGCGGGCTCCGGCTCTCCACGCTGGGCGAACCTCTCGTCGGGGTGTGTCAGATGGCCGTGCCTATGATCATCTATACCGACGTGAAGGGTGGGACATGACGGGGGAGTTCAATCGGGAGTCGCACGCCGGCGCAACCGATCAGCAGGTGGACATGCGGTTGAACGGTGCTGGGGATCCCTCTGTGCCCTTGATGCGCGGAGGATCCGGGGGCTTCGGTTCCGCGCCGGCCGAGAAGACGACAGCGGCCAACACGATCGAGACCGAGCTGGAGCCAAGCACCAAGAAGGCCACAGAACACGCCGACGATGCGATCGACGCGGCGGTCAAGGAGTTCGACGGCTGGGACACAGCCACGGGCCTGAAGAAGGTCGCGGACACCTGGGACAAGCAGGTCAAGAATCTGATGGGACGCCTCGCGTCCGAGAAGAGTGCGCTGCGGGGCGCCTCCGGCCTTTTCGTACGCAATGACATCGGCCTGGGCAACCAGTTCAAGTCGATCGGTTCCCAGTCGAAGCTGAACGGGCTGTAGGGCTAGCAGGTGCTGACGTACTACGAAGTCATGACGACCGACTACGGAAAGCTCTCCACCGCTGCCGACAAGTGGCAGTCGATGGCGGAGGAAGTACGCAAGGTCGAGGATCGCTACCGGGACAGCGTGCAGAAAGTCACGATGGGCCAGACCTGGGTCGGCATGAGTGCGACCACGGCCATGACCAACTTCGCCGGGACGCGTTACGAGTACCATGCCGCCCAGATACAGGCCAAGGCGACCGCCACGTTGCTCCGTAACGCTCACCAGCAGTTCCTGGAACTCAAGAAGCAGTTGGAGAACGCCCGCGCCGAGGCCGTCAAGGCCGGCATGAAAGTGTCGGAGCAGGGAGTCGTCGCCTACGACTACGAGCGCCTCACTCCGGCGGAACGCAACGCGGCCCGGCACGACCCGGACTTTGCCACGAGCGTCCGTGAGAGCGAGAAGTCCTGGTCGGAGCACATCAAAGCGGCCGTCAAGTCTGTCGACGACGCGGACCAGAACCTGAAGAAGGACCTGGAGGCCGTTGTCAAGGACGGCTACGGCAACAAGAACGACGCGAGCCTGGGCACCGGGTTCAACGGAGACGCCGGCACCGTGGCACAGGCCGACGACGCGGAAAAGAAGGCACGTGCCGACCTCTCCGTGCTGGAGATGCGGGACGGCGAGACGCTGGATGACTACATCAAGCGTCTCGAACGCGAGGCTGTGACCCGCCTCACGGGTAACCCCCAGCTTGCGAAGATGGTCTCGCAGGTGCTCGAGGGCTCGATGACCGTCGGCGCCTTCTCGGCAGCCACAGGAACCTCGGCCTGGTACGGCTACAAGCTGTTCAAGACGTTGAACCCGCCCTACCCCCACGCCAATGCCCCCGGGACCTGGATCTCGCGCGGGATCAACTCCCGGCTCGCCGTGGCGGCTCCCGGGAGCCTGCTGACCAAGGTTCCGCCGCGCCTGGTGACTGCCATCACCGGATCCGACGAAGCGGCCGTGCTGGGATCGCGCCTCGTGCGCAACGGCTCGGCCTTCTTTGTCCCGAACGCCTCGGAGGCGAACCTCCTCGCAGTTGCGCGGGAGGGCGGCCTCGCGAACGCCGCGAAGGCCGCCGGTGCGCTCCGCGGGCTCGGAGTCGTCGGTGGTGTCGCGGCGACCGGGTACGGCATAGCGAACCTGACCACGTACACCCCGGAAATGATCCACGACAAGCCGATGAAGTTCGCAACGGACCTCAGCGGGACGGCTTTTAACGGCTCCCTGACGGCACTCACCATCGCACCCAATCCGGTCACCCTCGGACTGACCGTGGGTACCGGTGTGGTGTATGCAGGGTGTCTGGCCTGGGAGAACAGAGAGGCCATCGGCAAGGGCCTGGACACGGCGGGCGACTGGATCGGCGACAAGGCCGGGAAGCTCGGCAGTGCACTGAACCCGTTCGACTAGCCAGGGAGAGAGATGCATACCACCACAGCCCCGTTCGCACTGCACGTCTGGTCCGAGGGCGAGAAGTTCGAGCGATTGACCGGCTGGCAAGGGACATCGCAGGAGTTCGGGGAGATCACGGTGATCCACCCGCACCGCGGTAACGATGGCCAATCCCTGCGGAGTGAAGTCCGGGGCAGCCGGATCCCTTCGGCATCCTTCTCCTCGCGCGGTTTCCACGCGCAGGTGATGACGCTGCCGAGCCTGAACGGCGCGACGCTCCGACTCGGGGACGCGATGGTGTACACGACACGCAACCGCTGGGCGCTGACTCACCGAGGGCGCTCGCTGCGTCTGAAATACGGCGGAGACCAGTACCGGCTGACGGCGGTCAACCGCAAGGAATACACACTGACCAGGGCTCCGGACGCGGAGGACCCAGGAGTCACCGTCAGGGTGAAGCAGTCGGGTATCGGGAAGAGCAAGCGGCTGGCGGTGACCGTGGTGGGCCGAGCCCTCGGCGCCGACATCACGCTCGCGGCGCTCTTCGGCGGTGTCGACAGAGCGACCCTTACCCGGCGCGGCGCCGTGCGGGCAGGGATCTCAAGGGCGTTCGGGTTCTACGCGGAATCCCAGTACTGACTGCGTTCCGGCCGGATCGCGGTGGCTCACCTATCAAGCGAGTATGCGCATGCCTTCGTATGACATTTCCAGGTCCCGCTATCGGCTGAGTGACGGCCACATTGTCGTCCTCACCGAACTGGCGGTCGGAGATCCCGCTCCCGATGAGTTCTCCCGGGAACGGGAACAGCTGGTGGAGTGCGGTCTCATCGACGAGGCTGGGGCCGTCTCACCCTTGCTCCGGCCTCTGCTCCAGGCCATCGCGCGGCCGGTCGTGGTGATCACGGTGGAATCGGACAGCCGACAGGGCAAGCTCAACCACGGGCTGATCATCGGGGAGAACCACGCCGTCTCCCACCAGGCATGGCCCGGGGAGGCAGAGTCGCAGTATGCGCTCGTCGAACCCAGGACGGTGGTCTGGGCACTGGCCGACATGGTGAATCTCCAGCGCGCCGCAGCGCTACCCGATGTGGGTGCCTCCGTGGTCGAAACCACTGTGGCCACGCTCGATGCCGGCTTGGCCGCCGCGGACGCCGTGCCGTTCATGGATGCCAGCGGCGCGGGCCGCGATCACATACGCAAGGCCGTGCAGAACCTGGGCACCATCGATGGACCCTCGCTCCGGGTCTTCGCCGACATGCTCGCCGAAGTGCGATCGAGCTGGCGCATGACGGCCGCCTGGCGAAGCGACAGCGAGGGCGAGGACGGCGTGGTGATCCGAGGATTCGGCGTCTGGGACTGCGGCCCTCTCGGATACTGGCATCGGGAACTGCCGGCGGAACCGGTGCAACCGGGACAGGTCGGTCCGGCGAGCACGCTGAGGTTCGTGCGCGTGCACGCGGGCAAGGTCTGGGAACTGATCAACGAGCTGCTTCCGGCGGACGGCGAGCTCCGGCACCTGGAACTCCCGTAGCGGTCACAGACGCGTCATTGTCCTGGGCCTGCTCCGGCTGCCCAGCCGGAGGAGCACCGAGCCCCACACGCACTCGGCATCAACGGCAGCTCGTTCTTCTTGGACGCTACCGCCGCTCGACACATCGTGAGGCAGAAGGCGGTCCCCATACGGACGCGACAGAGGTCAGCCGTGGTTGACCGGCAATACGTCCGGGGAGAGGGCGCCCGCGTGGGCCGCGGCCGAGGTCGTGCGGCGGCGGT
>NZ_JBHXSY010000116.1:0-3744 GCF_042715295.1 Streptomyces sp. NPDC058701
ACCCTGGTCGCCGAAATCCGCGAGATCCACACCGCCACCGCGGCACTTACGGAGTGCCCCGCATCCATGCCGCGCTGCGGAGCTTCGGACACACGGTCAACCGCAAGCGGGCCGAACGCTGATGTGCCGCGAGGGGCTGACACCTGCGCCGGCGCAAGCGCACTACGATCCCCGACCGGCTCGCACCACCCGCTCCGGACCTGGTCCGACGCGACTTCACCGCCGCCGCTCTGGACAAGAAATGTGCGGTGACATGACATACGTGCAGGTCGGCGGCGCATGGCTGTAGCTTGCGTGCGTCCCGGACATCTGCTCTCGCCGGGTGCTCGGCTGGTCGAAGGCCACCCACATGAGGACCGAGCTCGTCGTCGACGCCCTGAAGATGGCGGTGGCCGCCCGCGGCGGCCACGTGGACGCAGTGATCTTCCACGCGGACAGAGGATCGCAGTCCACCTCAGCAGCGTTCGCCCAGGTCAGCGGCCATTGCGGTAAACGCCGGAGCATGGGCCGTGTCGGGTCGAGTTACGACAACGCCCTGGCCGAGAGCTTCTGGCAAGGCCTGAAGAGAGAGACGATGCGGGAGGCATTCGCGACGGTGCGTCAGGCCAGGCTGGAAAGGGCGTCCAGGAGGAGGGCAACGCCGCCCACCGAAGCGTCCGCGCCTGCATCTAGCACACCTTCGCCCGCATCAAGAAAGATCTGCCACAACTGCCTTCAGAACCACGCCGTCCAAGCAGTCACTACCAGCACGACTCCGTCACGGCCCGGTGAAACAGCAGGTCAATCACCGCTTAAACCGGCCCGGGATGGATCCGTGTAAGACATCGAGCGTGGCAAGATCCGGAAAACTAACAGGGCCCCGGGTCACCGGTGGGATGAGAAAGATCATCACAGCGGTAATCAAGGGCCCCGCTTCGTCACTACACCCGCTGACCAGCCCGCTTCACCCCTCAGCAGGGTGAAAGAGACCATGGTCGTAGCACTGACTGAACCATTCTTTTCTTAGCTGGCTAAATTTCAAACTGGTTATTGATGCTGTTGTGGCGCTCTAGAAGAAGGCGTAATTGCTGACATTAAGTGTGATGCCCACCCGGTTGTATCCAGTTCCTGAGACGTCGGCATTGAACTTTTTGGTCGAATCGGCGGGAACGGTAAACGTGTAGACCTTACTGTAAGGGTATGTAGTTCCAGAACAGCCGCTCTCGGAAAAATCTACCTGTGCCCTGATGATTGCCTGACCGTCGATCGAATGATTGTAAGAGAGGGTCAGTCGACCCTTAGTGTCATTGCCGGCGCACGGAGAAGATATGGCGGGCGTCTTGATGTAATTAGAATTGGGGTCAACTGCGGAAGAGATGTAGTACTGCCTGTGTGCATCACTAGTGGCAACCTTTACAGGACCCCATATTCCATCGTCGTCTACAACGGTGAAATGTGCATCCATCGTAACCGTGTTGCTAGGTACTGTTGCAGCGGAAGCCTGAGTGGCGGCACTGACAGTTATGAGCGCTGACAGGGCGGCCGCTTTAAAGAAGCGTGACTTGAACATTTTTCTCCATGGTTGTGAGCGAGTGGCGTCGTACAACTGCAACTACTGACTCTTCTCATCTATACGTCGTCGCTCAGACCGGGAGGATGAGTAGGTCCTACCCAATTATTGAGACCGTGTTTGGAGATCTTACCGATGGGCATTAGTTGGCCTTAGAGGTCGTAACACGATCATGAGTCGGGCTTGTTGAGGCGTCGCCAGCAGATGAGGCTGCAGGCGAGGTAGACGAAAGCGTCGTGGCGTTCGGTGCGGCGTTCCCAGCGGACGGCGAGGCGTCTGAGCTGGTGGAGCCGGGCGAAGGTCAGCTCCATGACGTAGCGAAGCTTGCCCACGCCCTGGATGTCGGGGCTCCTTTGCGGGGATGACGGGTAGGGTCCGGCGTTTTCGCAGCTCATTGCGGTTGGGTTTGGAGTCGTAACCTCTCCGAGGGGCCTGGGGCCTACGGCGGGCCGGGACGACCTGCAACCGGTGGGATGCGGTCGACCAGCGCGAGGGTCTGGGTGACCTCGTTGACGTTCGGTCGTGAAGACCTTGAGCGGGGTGCCACGTCCGAATCAGATCAGGTGGTGCTTGCTGCCCGCTTTCCGCCGGTCGGCCGGCGGCGGCCCGGTGTCGGCGCCCCTTCTTTCGCGCGGATGTGGGAGCCGTCCACGCAGGCCCTGGACCAGTCGAGGCGGCCGGCCGCGTTCAGCTCGGCAGGGAGAATGCGGTGCGGCTGGTCGAAGATCCCTGCCCGCTGCCCGATACCGTGGTGGGGTCACCAGCGCAGCACGTTAGGCCCATGAGGTTGGCCAACGGGGTGCGTTGGGGTCTCGACGAGGTTTTCGAGAAAGGCGGCCCAGGCGCGGGTCTCTCTTACGAGGACCAGACTTGCGATCGTCAGGCCTACAGCGGTGAACACAGCGCCGGCCAGGAAGCGGCGCCAGGCCCGGTCCGAGCTGGTGGCCTGCCCCAACTACTGCGCGCGGCCCGACATCAAGCCGGACTGTTGGGCCAGCCAAGACTATCCAAGCCGGTAGATATGGTGCACGAGTACCTCCGGAGAGCCGTTGGGCTGATCAAGCCGACCGGTTGGTTCACCGTAAGAGCAGTCACGCGGGCGAAATCGGCCTCGACGGCGATGAGGTGGAACTACGTGCGATTCTCCTTGACGTACGTTGTGACCGTGGCGCCGGTGTCGAAGACGCGGGAATCGGTCAGGGTGAATATTTCCGGCAGGAAGGGTGCCTTGAAGAGCGGGATGCCGGAGCCGATGACCACGGGGTAGCGCTTGAGGACGAGTTCGTCGATCTCGCCCAGGAGCTGTCCGGCGAGGTCGGCGCCCCCGCAGAGCCAGATGCCGGCGCCGTCCTGTTGCTTGAGGTCGCGGACGAAGGCCGCGGGGTCCCCGGAGATCATCTCCACGGCTGGATCGATCTGGCCGAGGGTACGGGAGAAGACGTACTGGTTGAGGTGTGGGTAAGGGCTGGTTATACCGGCCGCGAGGGCAGGTTCGTAGCTGCCGCGCCCCATCAGGACAGTGTCGAAGTGCTTATTGGTCACTCCGTTCAGTCCCAGCAGCCGACGACCGTGAGCCGGTATGGTCTCGGGGTACTCCGCCACCAAAGCGGCGGCGAGATCCGCCTCGAGGAAGAAAAAGTCGAACTGTCCCCCGGGGCCCGCGATGAAGCCGTCGAGGCTGGTGCCGACATAGTAGGTGAGCTGGCGCACGCGGCCTACTTTCGTTTACGGGTGTCTGCTGATCCTCTGTGCAGGAGGGTGGATAGCGGTATCGAACCTAGACCGGCGACTCCGGGACCGTCTTAGGTCCTTGCTACTCACAGGGGCTTTCTGCACGATGCATGTGATTAGTGCTCCTCGTCCAACAGCCTATTGCTACGTTGACTGGACGGGCGACTGAAGCTGGTGCTAGAGGACACGGATGGCTGTGGCTGTGGCTGTGGCTGTGGCGGTGGCTGTGCGCGGGTTTAAGGTCCAGGTCACAGGCGGAAAGGCTTTTGGGAGCGCCCCCCGGTGCGCAGTACGTACTGGGTCCCGGCCACGTACTGGTGGGACCACCGGTGGTGGAGTCGGCGCTAACCGCCCACGAGTCGTATGGTTTTGGGCGGTGGCGTCGGCTTTGCAACGATCCTATTGATCTGAAACGCTTTGAGTTCAGGCTCGTTGACGGTGTGTGAGTGATCTGGTGGGGGATG
>NZ_JBHXSY010000117.1:0-3632 GCF_042715295.1 Streptomyces sp. NPDC058701
GATGAGGGCGCACTTCCCAGCCAAGATCAGCTACACCACTCGGCGGGACACCATCGAGCGCGGGAAACCGGTCCTGGTCCACGCACCCATACCGGCGCGGACTGATCATGAACCTAGCGGGGTACGGGCCGCGCTGTGACCGGAAGCAGAAAGGCGAAGCAACGCGCACCATGGTGCGCTGCCCTGGCCTGCCGCCACTGCGGATTGACGCCAGATATCGAACTGGCGTCCTGTTATGGCCTCGAAATTACGCAGCCACCTGTCAGCACTGGATGGGAGGATCCTCGGTGGCTGGCAAACCGGCCGCGATGGGGGGGCTGGGATGGACAGCGAGAACACGCATCTATGGCCGCGTGAAGCAACATCATCGGACATGGTCAGGCTTGAGACATGGCTGGCCGGGCACGGCTGGGAGGTTGACCCCACGGTGTACATGGCCGGCGCGAGGGGCGTGGCGGTGCAGGTCCGGCGTATCGGCGCGGACTGGGCCGACGGCGAGGCGGGGCTCCTGATCCTGCCCGCGGAGACTGTGGCGTGGGACGGAAGGCTTATGCAGATCGTGCCGCCCGGTCCTGTCTCGGCGTTGAGTCGGCCCGGCGGTACTGCCCCCGATCGAAGCGGGCACCGGGCCTGACCCATGCACGCCATATCGGCACGGGCTACACCGACCCTACCCCCCCGCATGCAGTGACCGGCGGAGGGTGGACCTTACAGCGGGCATGGAACGCCGTCGCGCGCGGCGGTCATCTCTGTCAGACCCAACAGTGGTCAAGCCTGCGGGCGGGGGGCGTTGGAGTGCTGCCTGAGGGCTCGGCGGTTGATAGGCGAGGGAGTGCCCGGCACCAGCCGATCTGGGTCAGCAAAGCGTGCGGAACAGCTCTGGACTACCGGCCCCCCGATCAACGGCTTCAGGCCCACGCCGACCTGTGGCTCACGCCCCTGACCGGCATAGACCCCATGGGGGTCGGCGGCATCTGGTCCGACGTCCTGGACCAAGCCGACGGGGTGCCGAGTGCCCGCCTGGAAGAGCGCCAGAGTGCCGACGACGTGGACGGGCCCCAGCACGGCATGGTCACGATGATCGACATGGCCCGCCGATCAGCAGCCGAGGGCGATCTCACCCAGACAGCCATAGCTCTCAGCTGCTGCGAAACGAGGGCGTGGATCTGTAGCCGCTGCTCACAGGCCGACCTTGCACCCATCGACCCTGCGCCCTCCACGAAGCCACGGGCCGAGCGGATCACTCGGAGCCAACCTTGCCGCAACTCCTCGGCGACTACGCCGACGCGGCTCCGCCCGGCTTCCTCATGGCCCGCCCCTTCTACGGCCAGCCCACCGAGCTCGCCGAGCTCGCCGAGCTCCACGGCCGCCGCGTCATCGTCTGCTCCGAGGTCAAGCCCGGCGACAAGTTCGACGGAGCCCGCGTCAAACTCCTCACCGGCGGAAACCGGATCAAGGCCCGCCGAATGCGGCAGGACTTCTTCCGTCGAAGCGGCCTGTGCCCGTCGTGCTGGATGTGTGGAGTGCGACGGGGAGACCGGACGCGGCGGTCTGGGCGGGCATCCCGGGCCAGTGACAGGCATGGCGGATGGCCGCCCCTCGTGCCGTACCAGACCTCTCCGCCGTCCGTCGTCGATGTCGGCAGCAGGCGTGATGGGTGTCCTGAGACAGTGAGGGCGAAGGCCGCCTGATGGGCTGCTGCCCTGGCGAGGTCCGGAAAATCCTCCCGTTTGAGCAGGAACTCGTGTGAGTGGCGTGCATCACGTTTCGGGAACTAGTCCGGGTCGGTCGGACAGTCGATGGTATGGAGATGAGTGTGCGTGCCCGGATACGGGCGGGAGATCCCGATGCGTTCGGATGTCTCTTCGATGATTACGCCCGGGCGGTGTACAACCATGCTTTCAGGCTGACCGGCGACTGGTCAGCGGCCGAGGATGTGGTGGCGCTGACCTTTTTGGAGGCGTGGCGGCTGCGGGGAACGGTGGACTCGGATGGCGGGTCGCTGCGGCCGTGGCTGCTGGGGATTGCGACCAATACCACCCGGAACACCCGGCGTGCCGCCCGGCGACACGAGGCCGCCGTGAGCAGGTTGCCCCGTGATGAAGTGGTGCCGGACTTCGCCGAAGAACTGGTCGGCCGAATCGACGACGCCGGCCAAGTCATCGCCCTACAAGCAGCGCTGTCCAGACTGCGTCGCGCCGAGCGGGAGGTAGTCGCCCTGTGTGTCTGGTCTGGTCTGGACTACGCCGCTGCCGCCCAGGCGCTCGGAATCCCCGTGGGCACGGTCCGCTCACGGCTGTCGCGGGCTCGCAAGAAGTTACGCAAGCTCACCGGAGCAGAGATGCCGGGAATTGGGAACCGCGATCCCGGCCGCGGACAGGTAGAAGGTGACCGCATTCCTGCGGCCCGGCCCACCCAGGAGGAAACCCGATGAGCCCCAAGCCGTCTCGACCCACCCAGGTCGAACGCGAGGAGTTGGCCCGGCTGCTGCCGGTCCCGGCCGAACGGGACCTGCCCGGAGGCCGCCACCAGCTCCTGAAGGACCACCTGATGCGCGAAATCCAGCACACCCTCCCCGAGCCCGCCCCAAGCACCGACCGGCAGTTGAAGGCCATGCGCAAGCAGCGGAAGCGGCTGGCCTGGCGGCTGGGCTTGCCCGCCGCAGTACTGGCTGCCGCCAGCGCCACCGTGGCCGCTGTGGTCATCAACACCGATCCCGGTCCGGCCGCATCCCCCACCCTGGTGGCTTGCGCCCATGAACTGGGCCGCGATGTCGGCACCTTCACCGTGGACATCCAGGACGGCGAAACCCCGGAGCAGGCCTGCATCAACAGATCGAAGGAGCTCGCCAGCGAATTCAAAGACCGTCCTCAAAGGGAGGGGAGTAACGGTTTCCACCCGGACAAGAACGCTCCCCGTAGCAGTGGGAAAATGGCCCCCTACGTTCACAAGAATCTGGTGAGCTGCACCTCACCCACAGGTGATCTGGGCGTGACCGTCTATCCCCGGCCCGAGAGTATGACGGACGAACAGGCATGCCGCTCCGTCGGTCAGGTCCGCCCCGACGACAGCCCCGTCTACGCTGGCGCTACCGCTGCCCAGGTCCGCAAGCTCCAGCACCTCATCGACACCAGCCTGGGCGCCGAAGGCCGTACCGGACCTGGTGACGGTTGCGCCACCTACACCGCCACCCATACTGCGGTCCAGGCCGGTCTGGACCAGCTGGGCATGGACCGCTGGCGCATCAACGACCAGCGCAGCAGCCCCAGCGACACCGCTGACGTCTGGTTCAACATCGACGAATCCGCTGGCATCGTCGTCCTACGCAGCGGCGATGACGTCGGTCACTGCACCGCCCTTCCCACCACACAGCCCACCTATGTAACGCAGTAGTCGGCCCACACCACACAGGCGGGTGGTCTCTTCCACGTGCCGCGGGAAAGACCACCCGCCTGAATCAACCGGGCTGCACAACTGAACCGCGGACAAGGAGCCCAGCGTACTTGCTCCACCCAAAGCAAAGACCTGCCTCACGTCCTGCGATCCCGTCGACCCTCGTTGTGACCGTCGCAGTACATGAACCGTTCCGGGTTCGGTAGAGACTCTAGATCTTGACTCTGACCTGGGGGTTC
>NZ_JBHXSY010000118.1:0-3547 GCF_042715295.1 Streptomyces sp. NPDC058701
ACCCTCTGCTGCTACAAACGGCTGATCCGCCTAACCACATAGGACACGATCTAAGGGCGACTTTGGCGATGACGGTCGTGCGGTTGAGGCTGATGCGGGGTCTGTGGAGGGCAAGTGGGCCGCCGGAGCCCCCCGGTGCGCGAACCGCGCGCTCCTGCCGTCCAGGGCAGGGCTAATTCATAATCCTGCCCTTTGGGAGAAGCAGCATGTCACATGGGTGTGACGGACCTTCAATACGGCAGTCCCGGACACAACGAAGCTCCGATGATCAAGGAGACCTCACAAGTCGCGCGACCACCGGAGCCTTGATGTGCCGGCAGTCTGCCACCGCTTGTTTGGTCAAATCGCCCTCACGTCGGCAGTGTGAACTCCCCGACATGAACGTTCGGCTGGGTACTCTCCCCGATCCGCGGTCGTCAAGGGCAACCAGCCGAACCTCCACGCGGCCATTAAGGCCCTGCCGTGGAAGGAGGTGACCGCCCGACGCGTGATGGCCACGAGCGTCGATTTCGCCTTCTGGCCGCAGCCGACGATCTACCTTCTATGGGCGCTGGGGGATGAGGAGACCCGGCTGGTGATCGAGGCCACGCACGAGCGCGCGATCGAGCGGGTGCTGGATGGGATCGAGGACGAGGTCGCGGTGATCCGCTACGACAAGGACGGCATCTACCAGGTCCGGCCGCCCGGCGGCCTGGTCGCCGCCCACTTCTGCCACTACGAGGCGCGCTCCGGGAAGCTTTGCTGCATGAGCATCTGCTGCTGTCGGTTAAGGGACAGCGCCTGGACGGTAAGTGGGGCTCGACCCACACCACGGCCCTGCACGGGAACACGGTTGCCACGTCCGCGCTCTACAACGAGCTCGTGGCCGCTGAGGTCTGCGAGGTGCTCGGGCTGGCGACCGAGCCCCGTACCGACACCGCGGGGCGCCGACCGGTGATGGAGATCGCCGGGGTGCCGAACGAGCTGATTCGCTGGATCTCCCGGCGCAGCGACCAGATCGCCGCCTGCCTGGCCGCGCTGGAGCACGAGTACGTCACCGCTGTCGAGGACGACTGCGAGCTGAAGTTCCTGCCCGTGGTCTCCGAACGGTCCCGCCGCCAAGCTGAACCCCCGCACACCGGGGGAACCTCATACCTCAGTCTGCCTGGCCGGTACAGCGCAGTGTTGTCGATATCGGCTTCGGCGGCGCGGACCCGAGGGCCGGATTCGGCCCTGTGCCGGGGAGTGACGGGATCCTGTGGGCCGTGGCCTAGGAGACGGCGTTCGGCGCTCATGACTGGTGATCATACGGACGGCAAGCGTTCTTCTCTCGTCAAGGACCGGAGTAATGGTGCCGTGGGGCGCGAGCTGCGCGGACATGGCCCTGCGGATGGCTGCCACCTGAGCAGGGGGCTGTACAGCCGAGGCGCGGGGCTGCCGGGCGCGCGCGTGATGGAGTGGCTATTACTCCATGGGATGGCCCTGTTTCGTGATCCGATTGGTGTCGCGATCAAACATCGGTTTCCCCCGTGGGTCGCTGTGGGCTTCCCGCGACTGATGGCCCCGTCGCGGGCAGCCCACATTCCAGCCCGTTGTGCCTTCTGGCTGCTGTGCTGGCGCGGACGCGTCTGCGTCATAGCCTCCCGCCCCAGGTCAGGGCGGGCCGGGCGGGTCTGACCGTGGCAGGCGGTCGCCCCAGCAGGGCGGAGGGCATGACGCCCCAGGGGCTGCATGGCCGTGGGGACGGCCATGCAGCCCCAACACTGCCGACCAGCTCCTGAACTATCCCGACCCGTCATGGCCTTCGCGACGTGCCGGCCGCAGTGCAACAGCTCCGCGGCCGCGCCGGAGACTACCGAGGCCTGCCGCACGGGGGAACTATCTACGCCCGCCTGTTACGTGTGCTCATCTTCCAGCCACACAGGGTTTATATTTCCGGCCGTGTGGGGTTAGCGTGATGACAGCGCCTTGAGTGGCCGCTACGCCGATGTCGTTCGAGTACACCGGCATGCATGGTGGTCCCTGCCCGTTCCCCATGGGCAGGGACCACCGGTATGACAGGCTCGGCCGCCGCGGGGCTGAACCGGACGGCACCCCGGCTCACCCCCGCGATATTGCCAGACGCCGCGCGGGAGCGCTTACGTGCTGCTCCGCGATCGCCCGGCGCCGTTGGCGGGCCTTGTGCGTGTCACGAACGTACGCATCGGTGTCGGCGTCGCGAACACCGGGGGCGCTGGCCAGGAGGCCCTTAAGTCTGTTCCGGCGGACAGGGGCCGGACGGGCCTTGACCCAAGGCCGGGTAGTTAACGTTTTCGCAGGTCACGCAAGTAAGTTGAAGGATTCTCGACGCGAAGCAACGGAGCTCGTTGGTACAGGCAGTCGTCCAAGACAGCTTGTCCCGAAGGAGCTCCGTTGCCCCGCCATTGTGTCCTGCGGTCTGCACTGACGGCCATCACCCGAACGGTCACCGTGGCCGCGGGCCGGTTCGCTCCCGGGCATCTGGGGGAGCTAACCGCGGTCGTGCCGTTCGAGCTCGTGGACGCGGTCCTTGCGGACACGCGGACGGTGCAGCGGCGGTTGCGTGATCTTCCCTCGCGGGTCGGGGTCTACTTCCTGCTCGCGATGTGCCTGTTCCCCGAGGTCGGCTACCAGCTCGTCTGGGCCAAGCTGACCGTCGGCCTGTCCGGGATGCCGGTGGTCTGTCCATCGGCGAAAGCGTTGCGTGACCTGCGCCGGCGACTCGGTAGCGCGCCGGTGCGGGCGTTGTTCGAGGTACTGGCTGGGCCACTGGCCCAGCGGACGACCCCAGGAGTGCGTTTCGGTCCGTACCGGACGGTGTCGTTCGACGGCTGCAGTTCGCTGAGAGTTCCCGATTCCGAGCGGAACCGGGTCTGGCTGGGCAGGACTTCGCATCATGGCTATCCGACGCTGGAGTTGATGACGCTGATCGAGACCGGCACCCGGGCCCTGGTCGGCGCCGTGTTCGGCCCCACCGCCGAGGGCGAGACAAGCTACGCTGGCCGACTGCTGCATCTACTGCGGCCGGACATGCTGGTGCTCTGGGACAAGGGATTCGACAGCAACGCCTTCCTCGCGAAGGTCACCGACACCGGCGCCCAGGCCCTGGGCCGACTCCGCAGCAACCGGCGCACGCCGGTCCTCACCCGCCTCGCCGATGGCTCTTACCTTTCGGTGATCGGCACCGTGAAAGTGCGGATCATCGACGCACAGATCGCCATGACCTGCGCGGATGGCACATCCTTCACCGGGTCCTACCGGCTGGTCACGACCCTGACCGACGCCCGCCGTTACCCCGCCACCGTACTGGTGGGCCTTTATCACCAGCGGTGGGAACACGAATCCGCGTACTACGCGCTCCGCCACACGATCATGAACGGGCGCAACCTGCGCTCGGGCGACCCGGCAGGCATCGAGCAGGAGATGTGGTCCCTGCTCACCCTCTACCAGGCCCTACGCACCGTGATGGTTGACGCCGCCGAGTCCCTCCCCGGCACCGATCCGGACCGCTGCTGTTTCAGCATCGCGCTCCACACCGCCCGCGACCAGG
>NZ_JBHXSY010000119.1:0-3414 GCF_042715295.1 Streptomyces sp. NPDC058701
AGTCGTCGTCCACGATCCACGGCCGAGTACTCACACACTCACGAACGGCCGAATCGTCACACCGGTCACGGCTGACCAGAGCATCTCATCAAGATCGTGTTACGAGCTCTACGCGAGCAGGAGCTGACCTCGGTTCGTCAAGGCTTGTGAGTTGCCACCCACAGGTGCGATCTCTCGGGTTCGAGCTGCTGCGCAGACCGGCGGCTGCGGCCCAGGTCGCTCCGTCCGACAGGGTCAGGGTGGTCCAGGAGGTGGCCCGCGACGACGAGGTCGCCAAATGACCACCGAACCGCAGTACCTGCCTGCAGGACTGGGACGGCCACATCGCCGCCGTCGCGGCGACGACCGTCCCCGTGCCCGCCGAGGTCACCGACGTCGTCGAGTACTGGGCAGCCCACGACACCCACAAAGACACCCCGCCCGACCAGGCCTCCTCGGCCTCAGCACCAACGACACCCGCAAGCTACTGGCCCGCTACGGCTGCTGGAGTCCCTACGTAACTGATCGTTTCAGAATGAGGTTCGGGGTCGTCGTGAACAGATGATGCTGCAGGTGAGTTGGAGGAGTCCGAGGTGGAGGTCGGCTCGTATCTCGTAGCGGATTCGAAGGCGTTTGAACTGGTGGAGCCAGGCGAAGGTGCGCTCGACGACCCAGCCGGTCTTGCCCAGGCCCGAGCCATGGAGTGTGCCCCGGCGGGCGATCTTGGGCGCGATCCCGCGGGCCCGGATCAGACGCCGGTACTTGTCGAAGTCGTAGCCGCGGTCGGCGAAGAGTCGGCGGGGCCGGTGACGTGGCCGTCCTCGAAGCCCGCGGATGCGGGGCATCGCGTCGATCAGAGGCATGAGCTGGGTGACGTCGTGACGGTTTTCGCTGGTCAGGGAGGCGACGAGTGGGGTTCCGTGCCGGTCGACGATGAGGTGGTGCTTGCTCCCCAGGCGGGCGCGGTCAACCGGCGAAGGTCCGGTGTGAGCCCCCCTAATTCGACCTGTAGGCGGTTCGAACTCGTTCGTGCAAGGGGCTCGAGTCGCTTGATGCCGGTGACGGAGGTCTTGAGTCCCCTGGCCCGCGAGGCCTCCTCAAAGAGCGGCACCGTCACCGGCAACCTTCGCGGGGTGACGCGGGCCCCGGGCCGACACCTCCGTTCCCCTGGCCGTTCGAGGCCTCTGTCAAGAGCGGCGCGGCCCGGGGCCTCCGTGACCACCGCGAAACCTGCGACGCACGTCCGAACGTTGAACGTCACGGCGCGAGCCCGCCCCAGGGACGACCTCTCGTTACACCCGCGAGCCTTCGAGCTCCACAGAAAGATCGAGCCCCTGGTGTGCGCTGGTGTCGCGAACGGCTTCTGAGATGGCGGACCAACGAGTCCTGGGATTAGGGCGCCGCGTGACCCACAAGTGCTCGTGACCTGCATGAACGGACGGATCTGGGAGGACAGCTTGACCATCTTCTGCGGAATCGACTGGGCGGAGCGACACCACGACGTCGCCCTCGTCGACGACACCGGCACCCTGCTCGCCAAAGCACGCATCACCGACGACGCAGCCGGCTACCACAAGCTCCTGGAACTCCTGGCCGAACACGGCGATGGCCCCGAAGTCCCTATACCCGTGGCCATCGAGACCAGTCACGGTCTGCTCGTGGCGACCCTGCGCGCCGGGAACCGCAAGGTTTTCGCGATCAATCCGCTCGCAGCTTCGCGTTACCGCGACCGCCATGGCGTCAACCGCAAGAAATCCGACCCCGGGGACGCCCTGGTCCTGGCCAACATCCTCCGCACCGACATGGCCATGCACCGACCTTTGCCGGCCGACTCCGAACTCGTACAAGCAATCACCGTGCTGGCCCGAGCCCAGCAAGACGCCGTCTGGAGCAGGCAGCAGATCGCCAACCTGGTCCGCTCACTCCTCCGCGAGTTCTTGCACTCCTCGCTTTCCAGGGCAAGAAGGGCGGCCTGACCAGGCCCGACGCCCGCGCCGCCCTAGCCCTGGCACCCACCCCGGCCAAAGCAGCCCGGCTCACCCTCGCTCAGCTACGGGCCGCCCTCAAACGCAGCGGACGCACCCGCTCCTTCGACGCCGAAGCCGAGCGCCTGCAGGCCGTCTTCCGCGCCGAGTACGCCCGCCACATTCCGGTGGTCGAAGACGCCTTCGGTAAGCAGCTGCAGGCCCTCCTCACGCAACGGTCCGCGGCCTGCCAGGCCGCGGACGACCTCGCCGCCGCCGCTGAAGCGTCCTTCCACCAGCACGCGGACAGCGAGATCCTGCTCAGCTTCCCGGCCTTGGCTCTCTGCTCGGCGCCAGGGTGCTCGCCGAGATCGGCGACGACCGGGCTCGTTTCAGCGACGCGAGAGCCCTCAAGTCCTATGCCTGCTCCGCACCGATCACGCGCGCCTCCGGGAAGAAACGCTTCGTCGGACGCCGCTTCGTCAAGAACAACCGGCTCATGAACGCTGGCTTCCTCTGGGCTTTCGCCGCCCTCCAGGCCTCACCGGGGGCCGACGCCCACTACCGGCGCCGACGCGAACACGGAGACTGGCACAACGCCGCTCAACGCAACCTGCTCAACCGCTTCCTCGGCCAGCTCCACCACTGCCTTCAGACCGGCAAGTGCTACGACGAACAACACGCCTTCAGCCCACTACTCGCGCTCTCCGAAGGGCAGGCAGCTTGACTTCTTGGCTCCCTGAGATGTCTTTGAGAGCTCTGACGTGCGAGGCGTCGATCGAAGCGTCATCCATGTCCAGCAGCCCGGCGGCCCGCAGCTCGCTCAGCAGGACTTGGTGGAGGCGGGGCCACACGCCAGCCTCGGTCCCCCGAAGCCGGCGCCAGGCCGTCACACCGCTGCAGCCGATCCGCTCGGCGGGAACGTCCCGCCAGCTCACTTCCTTGCACAGCAGGCAAACGATGGCCCTCAACGCCGCACGGTCATCCACCGGCAGTCGCCCGGGATACCTAAACCGCCTGGCCGGACGCCCCGGCAACAACGGGGCCACACGTTCCCACAAGTCATCAGGCACGAGATCAACAGACACACCCCAGACCCTGCCGACACCACACCCAACTGCCAAGCCCCGCAACGAATCTCATTCTGAAACGATCAGTCATGGCGAGGCGGCGTTCGGTGCGGTCCGCGAAACGTACCCAGAGGTAGGAGTTGTCCGCGTCGACGGCGTTCCAGCCGCTGCCGACCTCGACGACTTCCCCCTCGTAGACGGCGGGGGTCCGGTAGTCGCCTAGGGGAAGGGCTTCGGGTCCGCGCACCACGCCTCCCACCGCGTACGGCGCGGACACGATACGGGGGCGGCGTCCGGTGCGGCCCGCCACTGAGGGCGTGTCAGCGATCTTGTGTAAGTCGTCTGGTGTCATTGGATGCTGAGCCGGTCCTCGAAGAAGAGTGAGAACTGGTTCAGTGCCT
>NZ_JBHXSY010000120.1:0-3347 GCF_042715295.1 Streptomyces sp. NPDC058701
TACGCTGGCCACCGCCGCATAACAACCGGTGGCCACGATCAAGGGGAAGCCCCCGACCTCCATGGGCTCACACGTGCGTTTGACGTTGTGACCTGTCTACTTCTCCGCCTCGGTGAACGGGTCGACCGTCACCGGGTCCCCTTCGCGAAGAAGGCCGTGACTCGCTTCAGGATCTCGATGTCCTTCCGCAGGCGGCGGTTCTCCCCCGCAGACCGGCCAATTCCGCCCGCGTCACACTCGACGTCTTTGGACCGGTGGTTTTCGTCAGCCTGCGCCGGCTACGGCCTGACGGCGTCTGGGCCAGGTCGAAGTCCTTGACGACCTGGGGCACCGACCGGTCACTACGCAGGCACATCTCCCCAATTTCGGTCTCGAAATCGGCCGTGAACTGCCGCCCGGGACGCGACTTCTTCTTCGGCATGTTCTCCATCATGGACATCCTCTCGGGTACGCTCCCCGCTCTCGGGTGTCCGCCAAACCGAAGCAACCTCAGTCGTCCGCCTCGCAAGATCTTGCACACTGCGGGACCCGCAGCCGTGGTCCGACCGGTCTGCACCGAATGCGGGAGATCCATGCCGCAATGAAGGCAGATATATCCGACGGGAACGTGCAATACCAGAGAGGGCTCTGAAGATTTCGGCTCCCCTGAAATGTCCGTAGACGTTGATCGTCTTGTCGATTCCGCTCTCGGTGGGTGCGCCCCCAGGACAGAGGGGCGGCGAGAGTTGACGATGTTCTTTCCGAACTGGCTTCGGTACTGCTCGAGGTGATGCAAACGGATGGGCCACCAGGGCGGCCGGGGGGCGTGGCAGGTGTGGACCGCCACCGGAAGCTCTGGGATGCACGTAACCGACGCATCCGCCAGCCGCACGGCTACGCAGGGTCGCCTCGCCAGGTACATGAGTAGTGACTACTCAGGACACTTGCAAATAAGGCGCCGATAATAAAACACGCGATTTACTACTGCAGCAAAGGTCCAGTCCCTGCCACGCGGGAGCCCGACCACAGATAGACCATATGTATATATTACCCTATCGAGGGGCTGCGGTAATCGATTCTTCACTCACATCCACGATGGGCTGAATTGAAACAGTGCACGCCTGCGGCAACGACGACTCAGCTCCGCGCACAGAAGGGCAAACGTGCACGCGGAAGGAGGCTCGTATACACAGCCGCCTCGGCACTCGGGCCAGCCTCGCACCACCGTTCTATTCAATCGAGAAACGAGGAGCGTATGCCTACCAGAAGTATCGAAAAAACATTTCGCTTCGATGCAGGACATCGCGCTCTCGGTTTTGATTACAAGAAAGAGGAGACTATTCATGGACATACATGGCGTTTGACCGTCACTATTGAGGCTACGCAAGAACTCGGGGAACGCGAATCGATATTCGACACGAATGATCTTGCAGTAGTTGTCAATTCTCTAATCGATCAAGTGGATCACTCTTTTATAATTTGGTCTCTTGACCCAATTTATCCTGGACTGAAACATCTGTGCAAGTCGGCAGGGATTGACGACAAAATTTTCCCTGTTGACTTCAATCCGACGCTAGAAGGTCTCGCGAAGTATTTTTTCGAGAAAATATCGGAAGGAATGCAAGTCGGGGGCGTAGTGGTGCGTAGGGCCCGCTTAGAGTGCGCTACCACCCTCTCAGCGACCCACGAGCGCACGTAACTCAGAAACCGCGGCCTAAAGAGTCGTCCTGTAGATAACCTACAGTACGGCAGGTAACCTGCTCGTTTTACGTCACCTGGCGAGTATCAGATTGTTTACACATGCGATGTCGAGTACGGCGTGGTGTGTGCCGCCTCGGCTCCGGCACTTCGGCACGAGACGAGAAGGCGAATCGGCAGCGCAGCGCACGGGTTCAATTTTGCACTCCAAGCGAGGCACGGCGAAAACGTCCGGCCAGGCACAACCACTGACCGGGACGTAGATGATCACGAATTTACTACTCTCTGGACGACAGCCTTTCCAACTTCCACAAGGCGTCCGGAACGCTCCGTTCTCTCCATCCAATTCCTACGCTCATCTCGCACTGCCACGTAGCTATGTAGACCACGTTTAGGAGCCATTCAATGAGCTACACCATCAAGCAGACCTTTCGCGTCGAAGTGGGGCATCGTACGTGGACGCAGAACATGCTCACCAGTCGTGGTCATGAATTCTATGACGGCTCTGCCGTGGCAAATAAATGTGCCAACATCCACGGGCACACCCTTTTCGTGTCCGTCACTCTGGAGGGGCATGTACTGGATGATCAATATTTCCTGATGGATACCGATCTAATAGGGGGAGCTTTCCGGCCGATTTTCGACGAGATTGATCATGCGTTTATTATTGACCGTTCGGACCCGCTGTTTCCGCGCCTTGAACCAGTGCTGAAGGAAGGCCAACTCAAGTATGTTGCGGTGGATTTCTCGCCCACGTTCGAGGCGCTGGTACGTTACCTTCACGACCGCCTACAGCAGGCCCTGGCAGAGCTCGGTCAACAGCATGGGTTGTGGATCAAAGAAATGAGGCTGATGGGCGAACAGACCGTCGAGGCCACTTACACAGCGCCGACCTCATGACCCTACTGAAAGGCGACAATCCTGCATGGGGGCAAAATGGGGCGGATCTGCAAGCGATGCGGATAGCCCTAGAGCAGGCTATTCAAGCAACACGGCACGCCCAAATGCCCTTCGGGGCGTGCGTCGTGCTGGGAAATAAAACCCTCAGTATCGGTCACAACACGGTTTTTCGAGACCTCGACGTCTCGCGCCACGCAGAGATAAATGCAATCCGCCTCGCGTGCCAGCATGTCGGAAAGGTTGATTTGTCAGGTTGTGTTCTCTACACCAGTTGCGAACCGTGCCCCATGTGTCTATCGGCCTGCTATTGGGCAAAGATATCCAAAATCTTTTATGCCGCTAGCATCGAGGATGCCGACCGAGCGGGCTTCCGTCAATTACCGGATGGCCCTGCTCGCTTTGACGCACTGGACGCAAGCGGCATCGGAATGCATGGAGGTCTGCTACGCGAAGAGTCCATTCGAATTCTAACTGATTGGACCGCCAAGACCATGTGGGTCGACCAATACGGCATCTATCAGCGGGACCAGGCACTGTAAATAGAACGGTTCTGACAAGATTTTCGTAGCCTATGAGCATATTCTCGATCCGGCTTTGGTGAGGGGCCTGCTTGCCACACGGCGGGTCTCGTGGACCGCTCATCGCCGATTGCTGACCCCTTGCTTGGAAAGACAGGAGCTGGTCGAAGTGCCGTTGTGCCCATTCTCGCGCCGCGGGGGTCTGTCCAGTAAACGGTGTAACCGGTTTGGTTGCTGAGGTCAGATTCGGTG
>NZ_JBHXSY010000121.1:0-3229 GCF_042715295.1 Streptomyces sp. NPDC058701
CGCCTGCTCGCTCATCTGCTGGCGACGCCTGAAGTCATTCCGATAGCAGTTCTAAGGGCTTCCGCGCCGTCGCCACACGCTACGAGAAACGCGCTTACATATACCTCGGCACCGTCACCCTCGCAGCCCTCATCATCTGGCTCCGGACATGATCCAAGAAGCAGTGCCTAGGAGACCCGCGTGACCTTCATGGTGTAGTTCACCTTGCAGTCAGCGGTGCCCTCCGCGCCGAAGAAGGACCCTGAGGAGAGGGGCGTGTTCGCCAGCGTGGTGTCCAGCACCTTGTCCACCTTGGTCACGCAAACGGCGTCGTCACCCCACATGTCGTCATGGTCCCACCAGTCCGCACCGATCGAGAAGTGGTTGCCGATCTGTGCGCGCATCTTGATGCTGCTGGAGCTACCGCTCGTGGCGAAGTCGAAGTTGGTGCACGTGTCCCGCCTGTCACTGTGGCAGAGGCCGTAGGGGACGTTGGCCGTCGACCGCGAGACAAGGTCATTGGGGACGCTGTACTTGTTGGCGTTGACGCCCGTCAGATAGCACTGGTCCCAGTATCCGCAGTCTGTCCACGTGGTGCCTGCCCTACCCGATCGCTCCCAGTTGTACGAGCTGAGAAAGTCTCGGTAGGTGGAATTCGGCTCGTAATTGTGCCAGTCCGGGTTCTCGGCGTTGACCATCGAGAAGGCGCCGTACATCTCGACGCTTTCGCAGCCGTAGGCTTCGAGGAAATCGCAGTCGTGGATGTCGCTGAGCGTCAGGTTGTCAAACTGTACCTCTATGTCGTACCAACCCGTCGAGGCCTCCGCGGCGGACGCCGAGAACATAGTCATGGAGAAGGACAGAGCGCCTGCCGCGACGGCAGATGCCGCGATCTTCTGTATGTGATTCACCTGTTGTGCCTCCTTGTGCGTGCAGCGTACCGTCCGCTTTTTCCGGTATGAGAGTAAGAAATGCTCCATTCCTGGGGTGCGGCATTCGCCACGGAGGATGTCCGGTTCAGAGGCGCGGTGGGGGCCGCCCCATCAGTTCGCGGTCAGGTGCAGCGTCCTGCGTACCGCTGGTCAAGCGGCGCCGTTGTCGGCGACGACGGCGCCGTACGCCGTCAATGCCCTGGCGATGGTCTTCGCCTGCGGACTCGGACGGGCGAGGTCGCGGCCATGGGAGGCGCGACCCCGTGCCCAGGGACAGGGGTTCGGGTCCACGAAGCCGGGCCGGGTCGCGGCGGATGGAGCGGATCGAGTAGCCGTCAATCGGCGTGGGTGATCACAGAGATCCATTGATGTGAGCGGTGAGTTCGCCGACGAAGTCCGTGAGGAGTTCCACTTTTCGCCGGAACACGCCGGGATCGCCGCACAGGGAGATCCGGACCAGGCTCTGGTGCGGGGAAGCGCACGTGGAGGTGATCACGCGACCCCGCCCGTCCGGCACGGGTGGGCCGGCGAAGCCGTCCGCGGGGGCCACCACCACGGCCTCCTCTCCCTCAGGAGTCGGTCCGCGGACGCGTCCGCCGCCACCCCGGTCCGGGAGCAGTCCAGCAGGCGTTACCACCCCCGTCGGGCGTGTCGGGTGTCAGGCCGAGCGCAATCAGGACCGGGAAGCACCGCATCGCGGTTGTCCATGACGTGCTGCCTGTTGCGTTCCGCTGCCTTCAGGCCGTGCAGTACCACCAGGCCGGCGTACTGCACGGATTCGGGCACGGCGGTGGCCTCCTGAACAGCCCGCACGGCACGGGCGTGGGCGGGGCGGGGGCACGGCGAGGTAGCCGAGCCGCCAGCTCCCGGCGTGCACCAGGTCGATGCGATGAGCCTGAATTCCCACAGACCGCCCCGCGGGGGGTACTGGGGTTTGAGGTGACCCCCGGAGTGTGGACACAGGGGTTCATGCTGCGAGTGAGAGTTTAGTTGCCTTGTGGTGCTGCTGTTCGAACTCCATCGGGGAAAGGTAGCCGAGCGCGCTGTGGCGTCGGCGGGCGTTGTAGTAGATGAGCCACTCGAAGATCGCCAGCCTCGCCTGCCGCATCGTCGAGAACAGCTTCCCGTTCATCGTTTCTCGTTTCAGGCCCTGCCAGAAGCTCTCGGCGAGGGCGTTGTCGTAACTCGAGCCGACTCTGCCCATGCTCCTGCGGATGCCGTATTGGTCGCAGACCTGGGCGAACGCGGCGGACGTATATTGCGATCCGCGGTCCGCGTGGAAGATCACTCCGGTGACGTCACCCCCACGGGCCGCGATCGCGGCCCGGAGCGCGTCGATGACGAGTCCGGCGCGCATGTGCGGGGCCATCGAGTAGCCGAGTACCCTGCGGGAGCGGATGTCGATGACGCAGGCGAGGTAGAGCCATGTGGCTCCGACCTGCACGTATGTGATGTCGCCGCACCACTTCTCATCCAGTGTGCCGGCGGTGAAGTCCCGCTGGACCAGGTCGGGCACCGGCGGCGCGAGCCGGTCCGCAACGGTCGTGCGCTTCTTCTTGCGCAGGTGGCGGCCGACGATCTGGTGCTTGCGCATCAGCCGTGCGACCCGCTTGCGGTTCACCGTGTGACCGAAACCGCGTAGTTCGGCATGGACGCGAAGTGCCCCGTAGTTGCCGTGGTGTTCGGCGTGGATGTCGCGGATCTCGGCGGCCAGGGCGTCCTCGTCCGCCTGCCGGGCGGCCCGCACCTCGGCGCCGGCGATCCACCGGTAGTAGCCCGAACGGGAGACCTCCAGCGTCCGGCATATCCGCTTGATGCCGAAGACCTCGGCGTGGGCGGAGACAAAGTCCCAAGCGGCGGTCTTCACTTCATCTCCCGGGCGAAACAGGCGGCTGCCCGGCGCAGGATCTCCCGCTCGAGCTGCCATTCCTTCTCGGCCTTGGCCAGCCGGGCGTTCTCCGCTCTCAGCCGGGCCAGCTCGGCCTCGGTGTCCTGCGGCGCGCCGGCCGCGGCCGGACGGCCGTCTGCGTCACGCACCCAGGTCCGCAGTGTCTCGGGGTTGACGTTCAGATCGGCCGCGACGTCCCTGAACGTCCGCCGGCCGGCCGAAGCCCGCCACAACGCGATCGCGTCGGACCGGAACTCCGCACTGTACTTCGAGGGCCTTGCCACGTGGTCTACACCTTCCAGGATCAACAAGATCCATTGTCAGGTGTGTCCACACCACAAAGATCACCTCACCTGGGCCTTGACCCCGGATCCTGGACACGGTCCATCGGGCGCAGGCCGATCGCTTTCGGCGCCGGAAAAGGACAGCA
>NZ_JBHXSY010000122.1:0-3150 GCF_042715295.1 Streptomyces sp. NPDC058701
ATTCCCGGTCGAAGCGGGATTCGCTTTCCAGGTATTCGCTTTCGCGTTTTCCCTTTCCGGCGATTCCGACTCTATCAGAAGATTTCCACCGGATTTCCCGGCTTCGGATTCCTGTGATGAGGAGTCGAATGCGGCCCCGCTGGAATTCAATTCCCTGGGGCGAGAGAGACCTTAAACCATCGCTGCCGAACTTGTCCAGTTCGAGGCAACCGTTCGAATCTACCTCCCCGCTCGGCCCGTGTCAACGGTCCTTGCGGGACGACGAGGAGACTAGCAGCTCAGCGGGCCCGTACGCACATCAGGCCGCGGTGGGGAGCGTCGCCGTCCGGTCGGCGGCTTCGACGTCGCCCAGCTCGCCCGCGCGGGAGGCGCGGCCGCCCAGGACGTACACGTAGACGAGGAAGGCCGCCTCGGCGGCTACGCCGATCAGGATGCGGGCCCAGGTCGGCAGGCCGGACGGGGTGACGAAGCCTTCGATGAGGCCCGAGACGAACAGGACCACCGCCAGGCCGAGCGCCATGCCCAGGGCGGCCCGGCCCTGTTCGGCGAGGGCCGTGCGGCGGGTGCGCGGGCCCGGGTCGATGACCGTCCAGCCCAGGCGCAGGCCCGTACCCGCGGCGACGAAGACCGCCGTCAGTTCGAGCAGGCCGTGCGGGAGGATCAGGCCGAGGAACACGTCGAGCCGGCCGGCGGCCGACATCAGGCCGAGGCCCACGCCGACGTTGGCCATGTTCAGGAACAGGATCCAGAGCACCGGCAGGCCCAGGAAGGCGCCGAGAACGAGGCACATCGCCGCCGCCTTGGCGTTGTTCGTCCAGACCTGGGCCGCGAACGAGGCCGCGGGGTGGCTGGAGTAGTACGTCTCGTACTCGCCGCCCGGCCGGGTGAGCGCCTTCAGGTCCTCGGGGGCGCCGATCGCGCCCTGGACCTCGGGATGCGTCGCGATCCACCAGCCGATGAGCACGCCGACCGCCGTGGAGAGCAGCGCGGTCGGTATCCACCAGCGGCGGCTGCGGTACACCGCGGCGGGGAAGCCGGCGGTGAAGAAGCGGGCCGCGTCGCGCCAGCTCGCGCGGCGGGTGCCCGTCACCGTCGCCCGGGCGCGGGCGACCAGCTGGGTCAGCCGGCCGGTGAGCATCGGGTCGGGGGCGCTGGACTGGATCAGGGAGAGGTGCGTCGACGTGCGCTGGTAGAGCGCGACGAGTTCGTCGGCCTCGTCGCCGGTGAGGCCTCGGCCGCGGCCCAGGAGCTGTTCCAGGCGGTCCCATTCCGCACGGTGTGCCGTCACGAAGACGTCGAGATCCATCCGGTTGCCGCTCCCCTGCCCCAGGTCCCCAGTTTCTGCCTACTCCTGATGTGTTCAGCTTGGCAGACTGGATGCCGACGGGGCGGGTCAGGTCAGGTGAAGGGTGTTGCGGTGAGCGAACTGGTGACGGGGGACGCGGTCGTCCTGGGGCTGCGGCCCGCGAGGGTGCCGAGCCGGGCGCTGGCGTACGTCCTCGACCTGGTCGTCTACCTGCTCACCTATCTGGTGGTCATGATCGGGCTGGCGTACTCGATGTCCACTCTGGACGACGCCGCCCAGGCCGCGGTGGCGGTCGCGAGCGGGCTGTTGCTGGTGGTCGGTGTGCCGATCGCGGTGGAGACGCTGAGCCACGGGCGCTCGCTCGGGAAGCTGGCCTGCGGGCTGCGGGTCGTACGGGACGACGGCGGGCCGATCCGCTTCCGGCACGCGCTGGTGCGCGGGTCCATGGGGGTCGTGGAGCTGCTGATGACGTTCGGGTCCGTGGCGTGCATCGCCTCGCTCGTGTCCGAGCGGGGGCGGCGGGTCGGGGACGTGTTCGCGGGGACGCTGGTGGTGCGGGAGCGGGTGCCCGGGGCGCGGGTCACGCCGGTTCCGCCGCCGCCCCCGTGGCTGGCCGGCCGGTTCGCCGGGCTGGACCTGTCGGCGGTGCCGGACGGGCTGTGGCTCGCGATACGCCAGTACCTGACGCGGATGTCCCAGCTGGATCCGCACGTCGGCGCGGCGATGGCCGCGAAGCTCGCGGACGACCTGGTGGCACGGACCGGTACGCCGCCGCCGGCCGGGGTGCCGGCTGCCGCGTACCTGATGGCCGTGGTGCACGAGCGGCAGTCGCGGGACGCGGCGCGGGCCTTCGCGGGCGCGGTGCCGGGCTTGGGCCACGGGCTTGCGGGTGGCGCGCCGGGCCGGGTCCCGGTTGCGGCTCCGGTCCCGGTTACGGCTCCCGTTCCGGATGGGGTCGCCCCGGCGGCTCCGCCGGCCGTTCCCGTGTACACCGCCCCCGCCGGGCCCCCGGCGCCGGAGGCGCCGCGCAACCGCGGCGGGTTCGCGCCGCCCGCCTAGTCGGCGGGGTCCGGGAACGTCGAGGGCGGGGTCTCCAGGTGTTCGAGCTCGATGCCCGGTGCCGAGAGGACGACGTCCCCGGCGATGTGGACCGTGTGCACCTCGCCGGTGTCCAGGGCGCTGACCTCGTACGTGTCCACCAGCAGCGGGCCGCTGTCCGTGGGGTGCTCCTCGCGCCGGAGCAGGGCCCAGGCCTGGTCGACCGTACGGGGGGCCAGGACCGGGTCGGTGAGAGCGACGAGCCGTACGCGGGTGGCGGGGGCGCCCGCGGCGGGGCGGAGCAGGCGGGCCGTCGCGACGAGGAAGGCCGGTGACGTGCCGGTGAAGCCCGGCGCGCGGACGTTGCCCTCGGTCGCCTCGGCGCCGGCGGGGTCGGTGCGGATCCAGGTGACGCCGTCGATGGCGGCGCCCCGGACCTGCCAGCTGGACGCGTTGGCCTCCAGTCGGATGGGGCGGCCGAGTTCGTCGACGGCGAGGTCCACGGAGCCCCGGTGGTCGCCGTTCGGGGCGGTGAGCTGGGAGACGTAGCGCCAGCCGGAGGGGCCGGGCGCGCAGTGGAAGTGCTCCTCGCCGAGGGGGGTGTGGTCGTGCGGGTCGTGGAGCGAGTAGCGGCCGCGGGGCATGGCGTACTCCCTGGGTCGTTCGCGGGTCGTGCGTGCGCACGGGGCAGGCCCCCGGCAGGTGTGCCGGGGGCCTGACTCGGACTGACGGGTGCTGCGATCCGCGGGGATCAGTAGCGGTAGTGGTCCGGCTTGTACGGGCCGTCGACGTCGACGCCGATGTAC
>NZ_JBHXSY010000123.1:0-3109 GCF_042715295.1 Streptomyces sp. NPDC058701
ACGAGATCACCGCCGAGCTCACGGTGCTGACCGGCTTCGACCAGGACCTCGCCGCGGAAGCCACCCGCACCTCCAACCGGATACGCGGTCTGCTCACCCAGTTCCACCCCAGCCTCGAGCGGGTGCTCGGGCCCCGGCTGGACCACCCGGCCGCCACCTGGCTCCTCGAGCGATACGGATCCCCGGCCGCCCTGCGGAAAGCCGGCCGCCGCAGACTCGTCGAACTCATCCGCCCGAAAGCCCCGCGCATGGCCGCGCGTCTGATCGACGACGTCTTCGACGCCCTCGACGAACAGACCGTCGTGGTCCCGGGAACCGGCACCCTCGACATCGTGATCCCGTCCCTGGCCGCCTCCCTCGCCGTGGTCCATGACCAGCGCCGGGCACTGGAAACGCAGATCAGCAGCCTGCTGGAGGCCCACCCTCTTCACCCGGTCCTGACCTCGATGCCCGGAGTCGGAGTCAGGACCGCCGCCGTCCTCCTGGTCACCGTCGGCGACGGCACCGGTTTCCCCAGCGCCGCCCACCTCGCTTCCTACGCCGGACTCGCCCCCACGACCAGATCCTCGGGGACCTCGATCCACGGCGAACACGCACCCAGAGGCGGAAACCGGCAGCTCAAACGCGCGATGTTCCTCTCCGCCTTCGCCTGCATGAACGCCGACCCCGCCTCCCGCACCTACTACGACCGCCAACGCGCCCGGGGCAAAACCCACACCCAGGCCCTCCTCCGCCTCGCCCGCCAACGCATCAACGTCCTGTTCGCCATGCTCCGAGACGGCACCTTCTACGAGTCCAGAACCCCCGCCATCACCCTCGCCGCATGACCCTCCCAAACACCCGCACACCCGGCAGCACGTCCTTGACGAAGGACATAGAGACACCCCCCCCAGGGAACGTGGAAGAGCTCACGGAGGCACAGCCGGGCGCAAAGCAGGTGATGAGGGCCGACGTAGCTACTTTTCATGGATCGCGACCCTCATCTCCAAACCGGATCTCAGTGATCCGCTTCGTATGCCTCGCGCACACCCTTCGGTACGCGTCCCCTGTCGTTCACCTCGAACCCTTTCGCCTTGGCCCAGGCACGGATCTCTGCTGTGTGGCCGACTTTGCCGCGTTGACTGGGTTTCGGCGCATTGGCACGTGCTCGCCCGGTCCTCCTGCCGACCTTCATGAACGGGGCGACCGCTTCGAGCAGCTTGTCATAACTATCCGGAGCAAGATCAATCTCGTACGCTACACCGTCAAGTACGAGTGTATGGGGCGAGGCCTCCTGTGATTCTTCACCAGTCAGGTCATCGGTATAAATGGTAACAATTTTCTGCGCCATAGGGAGATTGTAGAGCCCGGCTCGGCGGCATCCAACCTTGCGGGTCGTCCATATCTGGGATAGCAGGACGAACGCGGGTGGCCCGACCTACTTCGGAACAGCTGATGATAGCAGACACGTGGCTGCACGTCACTGACCTGCGAGATCTTAGGCAGCAAACTATCGTCCCGCCCGGGGTTGTCCGAGGGGTCTTGTGATTACGCGAGCTCAACCAATCGGTGCGGCGACGACACGGTCCTTTCTGCATCGAACTCAGCCGTGACTATCAGTCAAAAATGAGTTTCACGGGCGGTTTGGGGGTCGATCTCGTCGAGGAAGTCAGTCTGATGCTGCGCGGATAGGTGCGTGATCACTTCGTCCGTCCAAGAGTTCCAAGGCAGTGAACACGTCAACAGTGCCACGGGGGACATAGGCGAAGCTCCGTCGTCTTCGGATCCTAGCAGCGTAGCCAGCAAGAGCGCGGTCCGTTCCAAGGCTCAGATCTGCAGTTTCTCATCTACCACTAACACCGCGAATCGGCGGGCAGAGCGGAATGAATCCCGACGACGTCGCGGCTAGTGTCGATCAGCTGAGATCCCGGCTGAATTACTGGTTGGGAATCGTCACCTGCTGCGAGGCGCCCGCTAGGTCCCGCCGGCCTTGTAGGCAGGCGCGTGTGCATTCAGATCATTTAGTGGCTGCTGCTACTGCTGACTGGTTGCTTGTCGTAGGCGCTGACGGTTGGTGTTTGTCCGGAGGGTGGGGGCCTGACCGCTGAGCGTCGGGCGTTCCGTGAGGGGATCCGGCTTCAGGCCGGCGAGCGGTTCGCGGCGGGTGAGAAGACCGCAGTGATCGCGGAGGACCTGCGGGTGAGTGTGCGGTCGGTGGAAGGCTGGCGTCGTGCCTGGCGCGAGGGCGGCATAGAGGCCCTGCACTCAACGGGCCCGGCCAACCCCCCGACCGTCACCGATGCCCAGTTGAGCATGCTCGAGGAGGAACTCGGCAAGAGCCCGTCAGCGCACGGCTTCGAGGATGAACGGTGGACTCGGGTCCGGGTCCAGACGGTGATCCGCCGCAGGCTGCGGGTGAGAGTCTCTCGGTGGCGACGGTCCGGCGGCTGCTGAAACGGCACGGCTGGTCCTGGCAGGCACCGGCCCGCAAGGCACTCGAGCGGGACGAGCACGCGGTGGAGCTGTGGAAGAAGGAGGTCTGGCCCCAGGTAAAAGCCTCGCGGCGGCGTCCGGGGCATGGCTCGTCTTCGAGGACGAGGCCGAATTCTCCATGACGCCGCCCCGCGCCCGCACCTGGGGCCGGCGCGGACACACCCCCGTCATCCGCGTCCGCGGCCGCTCCCGCCGTCGGACCTCGGTCGCCGTCCCTTACTGCTACAAACCCGGCGAGAAGAGCCGTCTCATCCACCGCCAGCGCAACCATCTCCTGCTCAAGGGCGCCCGTAAGAGCTTCTCCTTCTCCTGGCAGGACTACCGCGACCTGCTGGTGAGGGCCCATATCCAGCTCGACGGCCCCATCGAGGTGGTCTGGGACAACTGTGAGACTCATGGGGCGTCGTCCGGGGCCAGGGTCTGACCCGTGGGACAACTGGCCCAGGCTGCCTTGTTCAGGATCTGTCGGCCCGTGGTCCCGGGCGGTGCTTGCTGCCGCCGGACCGGCGGGCGTGTCCCGATAGGGGCCTTGCCGCACAAGGCACCATCACAGTTCTGACCGCCCACCCGGCCCGGCGTCGGCCATCAGCCCCAGCCGATGAAGGAGCCGCGTGACCATCACCAGCATGCCCCAGCC
>NZ_JBHXSY010000124.1:0-3101 GCF_042715295.1 Streptomyces sp. NPDC058701
ATCCTCGACAAAGTCGCCGCCTACTGCCACCGAATCTCTGACTCAGGTCACTAGGGCAGGAGACACAGCTCGAGCCCTTGCAGATTATGGCGGGGTTCGCCTGGTTGGAGGAACGTCGCCCTCGCCCGACAGCCGGTTCAGCAGACCACCCCGGGCAAGAACGCTGAGGCAACAGACCAGGCTTTGCCGGGATCGTGCTCTCCGGGCCCGAACAACGCCGCTGTAGCCTCACAGCGACCTCGCGACCGGCTCCGAAGAGACCATCGGACATGATCATCTCGCCTCACTGAAGAGGCATACACTTGATGCACAGGGGAGGGTGCCACGGACCCTCGTTGTCCGGATCTCCCCCATGCCCCAGACCTCGAACGGGGTGATCGACCATGGCCGTCAGGGAGAAAGTCCCCAGCCCCTTCCCCCAGCGCTACACCGACCGCCAGTGGGCACGCTACGTCCACCAAGGCCGGGACCTCATCCAAGAGGAGAGCGGGATCCAGTTCGCCCTCGGCGACATCACACTGAAAATGGTCCCGAAGAACGAGCCGGGTGAGCACCGAGGGGTCTTCCCCGTCCTGGACCGGTACGCCGACCAGATCGGCATCAACGTCCACACCCTGCTCACCTACCGAAAGGCCGCGATCCACTGGCCTCCCGAGTACCGCGTGAAGGACGAATCCTGGTCCGTCCACCGAGCCTTGGATGCCGTGGAGGACCGTTTCGAGATGATCAAGAACCCTCCCGGCGGGGCAACGCACTGGACCGAGGACGCCGCATTGCGGTACGCGGGACGACTGCCCAACCATCCGTTGTCCAAGAAAGAGAAACTCGACCGGGTACGCACGCTGCTCACCAACTCGGAGAGCGCGCTGGGCGCGGCGGAAGAGATCATCCGCCGGCCAGACGTGGCGCAGCGCATCATGGCCGACCCGACCAACCAGCGAATCCTCTACCAGGCTCACCAAGAACAGCGGATGGAGGCCGCCGCCCTGCGGTTGGCCGCGGCGCACGAACGCGAACCCGAGCCTGATGAGGAGGAGGGCGAAGTCGACGAAGAGGTCGAGGAGACGCCCGTCCTGCGTGGAACGAAGCTGCGGCAGCCGGCGGTGGACTACCGGCGGGCATCCCGGGAGGCCTTGGAGCTGATCGGGAGCGGCACGGCCTTCCTGGTGGACCTGCAGGACATGGTGCCGCGACTGCACGTGAAAGAGTTCACCGATCGGGAGATCCGGGCCATCCTCGACAACCACCGGCGCATCCGGGCGGCCCTGGACTGGTGCGACACCGCGCTGGCCAGCGGTGACACGACCATGGACGAGGAGCTCGCCGCCATCCTCGCCGAAGGCGATGAGTAGTGATGACCCCCGTCAGGACGACCCCCTCGCTCCACCCACAGGGCAGAACCGCACCTGTAGCCACGCAGCACTTGGCCGAGCTCACCTGGAACCTGATCGCCGAGGCCGGCGAGGACACGATCGTCCACCGCGAGACGATCACCGAGCGGCTGGGCGCCACCGACTCTCAGTTCGAGCGCGCCAAGGGATACATCCGTGACCACATCACCATGGAGAAGGGCCGCGCATTCTTGACCTGGCGCGGGGGCTACATGATCACCCAGGACCCCGACCGAATCGCCGAAAGCGCGGGCCTGCGCATGCGCAGCGTCGACACCGAACTACGACGGATCCTCTCTGGCGCGATCAACCCCCTCGGGGAAGCCGTGGCTCAGCACGAGGTGCTGGCGATGTTCCAGGACGAAATCGCCCACATGACCCGCACCTACGAACGGATGCGGAAAGCCACTCTCACCCCGCCCGCCAAGACCCGGAAGACACCGGCCCGACGGCGACGCACCGCGGCCCCCCGCTGACCGAGCCGGAACGGTGTCGTGACCGGGCCCACGCCCCGCGCCCCCGCGACTGCGCGGGCCCTGTCCGCGGCCCTGAACGCACTCGGCATCCACCCCGCCGGGGCCAGACCCGCCGACGTGCTGCCCCTCCTGGGCATGCTCCTCGCCAAGATCGAAACCGACACTGCCGCCCGGGCTCCCGTCAGCCAGAACCCACCCGCACGCCTGACCCGACTTTTGGCCGGCTACCACCAACAAGCCCCAACCCCCCACCTGGGCCTCCTCGTCGACCGGCTCACCCGCACCGCCCTGGAAACCGGACTCGAAGAACCCCCCGGCCCCCTCACCGAAGCCGCCGCCCACGCCAGCATGGCCGCCGCCGACCTCCTCACCGCCCACGACCACCTCGCCCACGGCCACCGGAGAAAGGCCATAAACGCCCTCCACCAAGCACAACACCACCTCGACCACACCCGTCTCACCGAAGGACCCGGACCCGGGCGAACCTCCCTTTCCAGCTGACGGCGCGGCGCACAGGCATAAGAGCGTCAGGAAGAACCCCGAAGCTCTGGCCGACAAGACCCTGTGCAGCCGGCACATCAACCGCCACCCCCTCCAGCGTCAGGCGTCACGGCGAGGAGGCCGACCTACGGCCCCCTCGTCGGATGAGGGTGGTTGCGTCATGCTGTATGAACTCCAGTTCATCTCAAAGGCTGACGGGGCTCCCCTGTGCAGTGGGTCGCTCTCTGTAAGCGCTGACCTACGGGACGGAACGGGCCGGCCGGTCGGGACGCAGCCAAGGAGGAGGAGCCCGGGTTGGTCGGGGGCAGCCGGTCCGGGTCCAGCACGGGGGCCAGTGGTCGCCGGGTGGGTACGCAGCGCCCACCGGGCGGTGTCGAGCCGGTAGTCCGCCAGTCGGCCGCGTGCGGTCTTCGGCTCGCTGGTGTCCAGGCAATACGTGGAGATGGCGGCCCGCACGATGTCCTGATCCAGGCCGGGATCGCGGCGGCGGCCGCGCAGGATCAGGCGAGGTGACAGCGCGCTTCGGCCAGCAGGTGCCGGCGGTGGAACCGGCCGCGGCCGTTCATCACGAGCACCACCCGCGACGTCCACGGCCGCCAGGGCGACATCGACGATCGCGGCAAGGAGCGAGTTGAAAGCTCGCGTGCACGTCGGCCTTTGGATCTCGGGCAGCCCCCAACACGGGTCTGTCAAACGAGCGGTGTATCTCGGGTTGTTGAGGGCTACTGACGAG
>NZ_JBHXSY010000125.1:0-3099 GCF_042715295.1 Streptomyces sp. NPDC058701
GTAGCTCGTCAGTAGCCCTCAACAACCCGAGATACACCGCTCGTTTGACAGACCCGGACTTGAGATCTGACCATCACCTGCCTCAGCATGAGGTCTGCAGAAGGGCCCCTGTCAGCGGAGACGGACGCACCGTGGAGCCACACTCGTTTGATCCGCAGGGTGTTGAAGTGATTCAAACAGATGCCGAGTGGGCCGGGGGAAGACCCCGGCCCACGACTCCGACGCACTCGGAGTCCACCGCGCCCCACTCGTTGAGCATGGTGGTAGGCATGGCCGCGAGTATTGAGGGAACCCCACGTTCCCGCAACACACGTTTACCGGCCCTACGAATGGAAATAGTGATGCATGCAGTCCGGGGTGGCATGAGTAGCCACTACTCAAATCACCAGTTCGTCAGGTGCCGACCTGCCGGACATTCTGAAGTGCGCGGAGTTACACACCGGGTGCACGGGCGAATCCGCCTCGGTGGCCACCTGCGAGAACCTGTCCAAGAACGTCCTGCGGCGCCGACTGTTGTCGGCGCTGTCCGGCCTGGGCACCAATACGGGCATCAAGCGGGTCGTGGTGACCGGCAAGCACGGCGAGAGCCAGGCCACACTGCGGCAGGTGCGACACCTGTTCGTGAACCGGGCAACATGCGAACGACGCTGATGAAGCTGCTGAACGACCTTCACCGCATGCAACGAGACGTGGTGTCGCACCTGCACGGCGTGCGCCTCCGACAGCCGCAAGTTCGGCTCGTGGGCTGTCGTTGACGGTCGGCCGTCGGTGACTGTTGACGATGGCAAGGATCTGTGAACCTGTCTCGGTGACGGCATCGCAGACCCCCTAACCTGCGTCAAGGGTCAAGCGGCCATCGCTTCCACTGGGGCTCTCAAGTGCTGGGGCTGACGGTGGCTGCATCCAACCGGCTGCCAGGGGGGGACGAACTCCTGCCCATCTTCGAAGCCGAACTGCAGGGTCGTTGACACAGACCTCGCCGACGAGGTCCTTGGCCGGCTGGAGGACCAGGAACGGATCGCGGCGGTGCGCCAGGCGATGGACCGCACGCCGCGGAAGGACCACGAGGTGCTGGCCCTGTGCGGGTGGGCCCAGCTGGACTACGCCTCGGCGGCCGAAGCTTTGGGGGTGGCGTTGGCGCGGTGCGCTGACGCCTCTCGCGGGCTCATCGCCGCTTGGACAAACTCGGAGAATCTCCGGGAAAATGGGGAACCGGCAGCCACATCCTGGCAGCAGGGTGCTGATGGCTTTGGTGATTGACGTGAGTCTGGTGGGGTGACATCGGGCTTTGCGTAGGATGCGCCTGGCCTTGATCGACGGGATCGCTCGCTCGACTGGCCAGGCAGACGGGAGTGGGCTCGGCTAGCGCACTTCTGTCTCGGTGAGAAGTCCTTTTCCGGTTTTCTCCGGGGGGGTGCCCCTATGGGTTTGGTCAAGGTGATGGGGCGGGTTGTGGGTCGTAGAAGGTGCCGTCTCGGAGCATGGCGAAGAGGACGTCGGCTCGTCGTCTCGCGAGGCAGAGAAGGGCTTGGGTGTGGTGTTTGCCCTGGTTGATCTTCTTGTCGTAATAGGCCCGGGAGACCGGGTCGGCGAGGGCGGCGAACGCGGAGAGGAAGAAGGCCCGTTTGAGCTGCTTGTTTCCGCGTCGGGAGGGTTGCTCACCGCGGATCGACGAACCGGAACTGCGGGTCGTTGGGGTGAGGCCGGCGTAGGCGGCGAGGTGGGCGGCGGACGGGAAGTTGGATCCGTCGCCGACGTCGATGAGGATGCGGGCTCCGGTCCTGACGCCGATACCCGGCATGGACGTCAGGACCTTCGAAAGAGGGTGGTCCTCCAGGAGTTCTTCGATTCGGGCGGCGAGGAGTTTTCGCTGGTCAAGCACTGCCTGGAGCGAACCGGCGAGGCTGGGAACGATCAATGCGGCCGCGTCGGTGCCCGGGACGACGACGGTCTGTTCGTCCAGAGCCGTGAAGATGTCCTCGACGAGGCGCTCGGCCATCCGCGGCGCCTTCGGGCGTATCAAGGCCACGAGCCGGTGCCTTCCGGCTTTGCGGATTTCCGCCGGGGAGCCGGACTGGTCGAGGAGCTTGAGCACGGCCGGATGCTGCACTCGCGGGCCGAGGACCCGTTCCAGCGACGGATGGATCTGCGTGAGCAGGCCCCGCAGGCGGTTGCTGATCCGGGTCGCCTCACCGGCGAGGTCGTCGTCGAAGCCGACGATCATCTCCAGCTCGGCGATGGTCTCTTCCTCGAGATCGACCGAGCGGAGCGTGTGAGGGATGACGCGGGCCGCGTCCGCGATGACGAACGCGTCGCGGGCGTCGGTCTTGGCCTCGCCGGGATAGAGATCGGCGATCCTCGCATCGTCAGTCCGGGCAGGTAGGCGACTGGGCAGCCCATGTCCCGGGCCACCGCCAGCGGCAGAGCACCGATCGAGGCCGGCTGGTCGACCACGACGAGCACCGTTCCGTGCTTGGCCTGCAGTTTCCCGAAGACCTCGCGGAGCTTGGGCTCGCTGTTGGGCAGCCGTTTGTCGAAGGCCTTCTTCCCGGCCGGGGTGACGGCGGTGGCGTGGTGTTCGCCCTTGCCGACGTCCAGGCCGAGGAAGGCGCCGATGCCGCTGATGTCGATCACGCGCTTCCTCCGGTCGTCCTCTTCGCCCGGCCGTCCCACGGCACCGATCGCCACATCCACATTACGAAGAGCCTCCCGACCTGCGGAAAGGCCGGTGGTCATGCCCCTGACTTGTTGAATCGACCCCAGACGCCCGGTCTGCAGCCGTAGCGTCCAGGGTGCCGGACGGCACTGGCTCGCATAGCCTCATGCCGCCCCCGGGCTGGCTCATGATTAGCGTGCCGCCGCCGTCCGGCACCCGCGCGGTGTGGCTCGACAGAGGCATGAATGTGTGTGACCGCTAATCAGCGGTCTGTCGATGCCTCCGGAGCCGGTGACACCACCCCCCAAGACATGCGATCGACAGGGGGAGAAAGTCATGCCAACTCCGGAGGCCGGGCGCCCCATTGCGAGGCAACCAAAACGGTAATGGGGTGCCTCTATGTCCTTCGTCAAGGACGTGGTGCCTGGTATGGGACTGTTTGG
>NZ_JBHXSY010000126.1:0-3027 GCF_042715295.1 Streptomyces sp. NPDC058701
TGGTCACAGGTGCACTCTTCCATGATCGGAGTTACACCGTTCTTCGTACAGTCCCCTGCCCTGAAGCCAGTTCGAAACGAGCGGGCCGCCGCGGAAGGGCCGTAGCGGCGCCTCGTCGCCGGCTAGGTTCGGCCGTCTTTCGACACCACGCGGCGCGGTCGTCGGCGGTTGAGTAGACGCTACTCAACCCGAAGCACCTGCCGTGGCGAGAGTGTGGTCTGGCAACTCCGTTCTGCCCACACGACCCCGGACGGTTGGAGGAATGATGAGGCATGCGCGCCTCTTTTCGCTGGTTCACTTGCCGCAGCAGAACAACTCCCGACGGCGGATTAACGCAACGGCGCTGGCATTTCTGGCCGCGCTGGTGATGGTGGCTGCGGTTCTGCTGCCAGCCCGTGCATCGGGCAGCGCGAAGGCGGCAAATGCCTTCGATCTTGACACCGGCAACGCGTACACCGAGGTCTTCCTGCCCTATGCCTTTAAAGCCATCCCCACGCTTGAGGTTCCTGACGGCGACGATCCCACAATCGCCTTGCGCTGGGTGTCGGTGACGGACCTCGCGGCTTTCGACTCCATCGCTCCCTATCACCCGACCGCAATCGGTGTCTATTCGAACCTTGGACGGCGGCCGACTTCGGAGCGGGCGACGAACCGGTACAAGAACATAGCTCTCCTGCATGGGATGTACCGTGCACATATCAGCTTGTTCCCCAATACGGTGTCCGTCTGGCGGGAGATGCTGACCTCCGTAGGCCTCGACTCGGATGACACGCATGAGAGCACCACCGACCCCGTTGGGATCGGCAACAAAGCTGGCAACGCCGTTGTCGCCGCTCGCCTGCACGACGGCATGAACCAGCTCGGCGACGAAGGTGGGGTTAAGTACAACCGGGTGCGCTACCGCGACTACACCGGATACCAGCCCGTCAACACCGCCTACCAGCTCCGCGACCCATCCCGCTGGCAGCCCCTGTTCGTCCCTAAGGGCAATGGCATAATCCAGACCCAGCAGTTCGTCACCCCCCAACTGGGTAATACCAAGCCCTACACCTTCCCTCGCAGCAAACTCGAAGACCTGCGTGTCCCGCCCCCCGTCAATAGCGACCCTCGTACCCGCGCTGCCGGCTACCGTCAGCAGACACGCCAAATCCTCAATGCGTCAGCTCATCTCACCGACAGCCAGAAGATGGCGGCAGAGTTCTTCAACGACAAATACCAAAGCCTAGGCGGTGTCGACCGCTTCATCGCCAAGAGTCGGCATCAGACGCTTGACCAGGTTGTGCAGTTCGCCGCCACCATCACCCTTGCCCAATTCGACACATCCGTCGTCGTCTGGTCGGAGAAGCGCCGGTACGACGCGATCCGGCCGGTCAGTACGGTCCGCTACCTCTACGGCGACAAGAAAATCACCGCCTGGGGAGGCCCTGGCAAGGGAACGGTCAACGACATCACCGGCAACGAATGGCGCAGCTACATCAACACAGGCGATCATCCCGAATACCCCTCCGGCTCGGCCGCCTTCTGCTCGGCCACCGCACAAGTGATGCGTTCGTACCTGGGCTCGGACGACCTCGGCTGGGTGATCCCTGTGACGAAGGGTTCGTCCCTCATCGAGCCCGGCATCACACCGGCTGCCGACCTCGAACTGCGCTACGACACCTGGACCGATTTCGAGCGCACTTGCGGCCAGTCGCGAATGTGGGCCGGTGTCCACTTCCCTGATGCCACCTACTACGGTGCACAGACCGGCCACAAGGTGGCGAACATCGCCGTCTCCTTCATGCGCGCCCATATCAACGGCACTGTAAGCTGAACCGTCGTCCCCCCGGGCCCGGCTCACACCGGACACGGGGGACGCCGTGCTTCTGTGCGGGCAATCCGTGTACCGCCGGCGCTCCGTAGACAGAGTGCCGAAAGCACACCCCCTGAGGGGTTGACTACGACCATCGGTGCCCAGAGGGCGGGGTGAACCAAAAACCTCGCAAATAGGTCGCGAAGCAGCACCTGCCCCAACTGGGTCATCGTCAAGGCCAGGAGCTCGTCCACATAGTCAGAGACGTCGGCCAAAACCTCATCGGCCTCCCTGTCCCACCGGATCAACAGGGACACGGTGTGGACCTGGTGGCGGCGCTTCCTTGAGCGTGGTCGGGACGGGCTGGGTGACGAGCCACGGCCGGGTGTCCCAGGGAAGATCACCGACGCGGATGTCGAGCGGGTGATCGTCAAAACGCTGGAGGAGACGACGAAGAACGGGACGCACTGGTCGACGAGATCGATGGCGGCGGCGACGGGGATGTCGCAGTCGACGGTCTCAAGCGTTCGCGCTGGCTCCGCACCGGTCGCAGACGCTCAAGCTGTCGACGGATCCGCTGCTAATCGACAAAGTTCGCGACGTAGTTGGTCTCTACCTCGATGCGCGGGAGAAGGCTCTGGTCCTCTGCATGGATGTAAAGTCGCAGATCCAGGCCCTGGGCCGGTCCCAGCCGATCCTGCCGATGTGCCCGGTGCTCCCGAGCGCCGCAGCCACGACTACATCCGGGCAGGCACGACAACCCTTTTCGCGGCTCGGGAGGTCACGACCGGGTGATCGGCCCCTCCACCGCCTTCAACTGGCTGTCGAGTTGCGGCAGTTCCTAGCCAAGATCAACAAGGTCCACCTGATCCTGGACAACTACGCGGCCCACAAGACGCAGGACGTGAAGAACTGGCTGCTGGCGCACCCGCGGTTCCATCTGCACTTCACGCCGACCAGCGCGTCATGACTGAACCTGGTCGAGCGGTGGTTCGCCGAGCTTGTGCAGAAGAGACCCAAGCGGGGCGTCCACCGCTATGTCCAGGCCCCTCGAACGCCATATCCGAGCCGGCTCGTCGACTGGAACGACCAGCCCAAGCCCTTCGTCTGGACGAAGACCGCCGACGAGATCCTCGACAAAGTCGCCACCTACTGCCACCGAGTCTCTGACTCGGGTCACTATTGATCAGAAACTCAAAGGGTTCTCGTCGAGGACGTAGCGGACGTGCGGGCCG
>NZ_JBHXSY010000127.1:0-2936 GCF_042715295.1 Streptomyces sp. NPDC058701
AGGGCGATATCGGCTGATCGGGACATGGCAGGACCGTACCGCGACCGGAGGGAGCCACCTTTCCTTTCTTGATCGCAGGCCCAGCAACCGGCGGAGGTTCGCGGTCAGAGCACTAGCCCGGTGGCTCGGTCACTCAAGCCCGACCATCATCTTCGACCACTACGCCCACTTCATGCCGGAGGCCGGCGGCAAGGGCCGCGCGGCCATCGACGCACTGCTCGGCACGGTGCCCGAGCACGTACCTGAGGGCCTCGTCTCCTCTCACGGCAGCATCTGAGAGCCCGTACCGACAGCGGTCGCCTGCGCCCGGCAATGTTCCAGTCCCGACGGCGCCTCCGCCTGGTCCGGGCTGTCCTCGGTCGCCAGAAGTTCCCCAGCCGTAACCATGGCCGCCCAGAACTCGGGGCCCGTCCCGGAACCGGGTCTGCGTGAAGAGCAGGAAGATCTTTGTGAGCTCCCCGTACGAAACCACGGGATCATGCCGTTCCGTCATTCCCGTGATTCCGGCTGGTCGTGCAGGTGACGACGCTGGGTTCAGCGGCAGAGTTCCATGATGGTGTCGTAGAAGTTGGGGAACTCCTGGGCCGCCAGCTCGATCACGGCCGTGGCTGACCGGCGCTGGTTCGGTGTGAATCCTTCGGCGATGGCTGCCAGCTCCGGATTGGGCTGCGCCTTCCAGTCCGGCTCGTAGGACGTGGCGGCTTCCCAGGGGCCGAAGCCGTCGGCCAGTAGCCATAGGAAGTCGCCCAGGTCGCGTGCTACGACACCGGTCTCGCCCTCGGAGCCGAGGAAGACCACGGGCTGCTCGGCCAGAGGCCGGCCCGGGCGGATGAGCCAGATCGCCGCGTATCCGCCCGTGCCGTCTTGTCCGAACACGCGGAAGTCGTTGCCGTCCAGTTCGCTGTTCCCGGTCCATGCCTGGAACCAGTCGGTGGTCTCGGCAGCGGACAGGAAGGCCGGGAAGGGTTCGAAGTCGACCCCGGTCTTCCCGTCGGCGTAGTCGAATCGAACGGCCATCGCGGTGGCGAGCACGGAGGGGAACTGGCGGTCATCGGTGGGCTTCACGGAGACAGGCTAGACAGGGGGTCAGACATCGACGCCCCACGGGCAAGGTCGTTGGACGACTGCCGGCTTGTAGTCGTCGAGGAGACAAGACAGGCCTTTTCGTTACCCTCCGCAATCGCCTGCCGTCGAAGGTGGTCGGCGGTGCGGGAAGGCTGGCCCCAAGGTGCGGGGGAGCGACCGGCATGGGCGGGCTGCGGATTCTCCCCACGGGGTCCTGCGGGCCACTCCTAGCGTTCGCAGGAGCTAAGTTGATCAATGGTGCTGCTGTGTGGTCTACAGCCAGTCGCGCTTCTTGAAGACGAGGTACAGGCTGACGCAGACCACCGCCATCAGCAGGATCGCGAAGGGGTAGCCGGCCGCCCACTTGAGTTCCGGCATGGTCTCGAAGTTCATGCCGTAGATCGTCCCGACAAGGGTGGGGGCGAACAGGATGGCGGCCCAGGCGGAGATCTTCTTGAAGTCGTCACTCTCACACCGCTGACCTGCGGAAAGCGCCCGGAGAGGCCCTCTGATCTGCGGCGATCAGCTTTCCGTCCCTTTCACGGTGCTGCCCGTTTGTACGGCCGATCCTCCCCAGCCGCTCCCCAACGGGGCCTCATTCTCCCCAGATTCTCCCCAGCAGAGGGCGCCTCCGAAGGCCATTCATCGCTGGTCAGCGGGGCAACATGGGCCGCGGGGAGCGCCACGGAGTGTTCACGTACTGCGTCTAGTGCGGCTAGACGAGTCATTCCGAAGTGATCGTGCTCAGCTTGTCGATGGGCCAAGGGGCCATTCGATGGCCTGCTGCTGGCCCGTGGACATGCACGCCTCCTGCGCCAAGGCGGGCTTTGCGTCCCTCGAGAAGCCGGCGAAGTAGATGATGCTCGCCGCACAATGGAGGCCGGAGCTGGTGCTGCTTGCCCCGGGCCGCTCACGGCAGCTGCCGAATCCCTCCCCGGGGTTTCAACTCAGCTGGTCGCGCACGAGATCAAGGAATGCCTGTCGGCTCGGACGGATGTGCGCCCAGACCTTCTCATCCTGTGGCTCTCCCGGGTCTTCGGGGCCCTTCCTGATCACCTCCTGTACTGCCCACGCGAGGCTACGTGCCGCTTCGCTGACCTCAGACGTGCACAGCACGTGGATCGTCTTCTGCATCACCCACACCCTGTCAAGGACCTGCCTTGCCCGGGCCTGCCACTGCTCGTCAGCCAGGTTGTGGTGATGCCGATCCACCGCGACTCGTTCAGCTTCCTGCACCGCAGACAGAAATTCGATGAGGTGAGTGAGACGCTCGTTGCGGCGCGCCTCGGCAAGTTCACGAACACTGCGGCGCGCCTCGCCGCGTTCCAAGGCGCGTCCTGCCGAGCGCTGGGCCAGCATCGACATGAACCCGCCGAGCAGGACGCCGATGAGCGGCGCAAGCATTGTCCACACAAGGTCCGATTATGACACCGATGGCATGAGCATGGCGCGGGGTTCGGCAATCTCGGGCCGGACCGGGACACGCAGACGGCCAGGTCGTCGCAGCCTTCGACAACGGCGGGCAGCAGACGGCGGAAGATCTGAGATCTTCGCCCTGCCCTGGGCGCTCTTGGCCACAGCGCGGACCGGGAGGTCCGGCACGGGCGGCCATGGCGGTGGCGTCCGGTCTCCCGAAGCTTGTCGGCCTGCTCAAGCGTGAAGCCGAGCAATCGGGCAGCACCCTGCCGGCGGCCGGAGAGACAGACAGGGCGGCCAAGATTGTTCTGTGACGAATGACCTGGACGCCCTGCTCACCGCACTGTATGTGAAGATCGACGACGAGATCACGGACACCTGGTGGCTGGGACGCCCTCCCCGGCTAGGTCCTGTCCGATGGGTCGTCCACGCGGTCTGAGAGGATCGGATGGACA
>NZ_JBHXSY010000128.1:0-2773 GCF_042715295.1 Streptomyces sp. NPDC058701
CATACCGCAGGGATCATGAACCGTCACCACCGACGACAACCCGAAATCCTCAGTAGAACGGCACGGCGGTGGAGTCGACCTGGTCGCTGCGGGCGTGGCGAGGACGGGTGCCGGGCGCCGGCTCCCTCTACACGGTGCGCGCTGCATCGATGCCGTCCGCGGTGGGGAGCAGGTCGCGGACCTGGGTGAGGTCCAGGAGACGGCCCAGCTGCACGGGCACCGGGCTGACCAGGCGGCCGGTGTGCAGCATGCGGACGAGCAGGTTGAGCATGGAGGAGTCGGCGAAGGCGATGCGGGGGACGTCCAGGACCGGCTGGTACCGGCACATCACCCTGGCCATGCTCGCTCATGCATTCCTCGCCGCCCTGGCCGCGGACGAAGCGGTAAAGGGGGCTGCAGAAACGACCCCAACAGCGGCTTCGTCACTCTCACCGTGGCGGAGATCCGCCGACTCCTGGACACTCTCTGGCCCCGCCCCCGACCCCACAGCCCTCCCCGAGACCACGCACTGAACTGGTCCACCTGGCGACGACAACCCCAAACAACCGCCCGGCACTGCCACTACAGGAGAGGAACCAGCTCAGGACACGAAGTTTCACTGGAGTACTGGGGGCGTGCGTGCGCGGCGTCGCCAGCGACTCACCGAAGCGGACCGCTCCGGTCAGTTGGACCGCTTATGCATTTACGGGCTGGTGCAGGAGGAGACCGGACGACGACGCCAGCAGGTGCAGGTCATCAATCTAGCGGACTGTGGCTCCACCCCAGGACATGCGCCCAGGCCGTTCGATGATGGCGGCAAAGTTGCGATCGGGTTGCCCAGGTCGATGTTGTCGTCCACAAGATGGCGGATCGCATCCAGCGGGACCGTCGCCGAGGAACGCGTGGCTTGGTCCGGCCGACGCGCGCCGTCTCGGAAGAGATGATGAGAAATGTGAATCGACGAGACGATGTTGCCCCTATTGGAGGAGAGAATACTTACCGCGCGTCGAGCGGAGGGTGCGAAACTGCAGGTGCTGACCCGAGAGGCTTGGAGATTACATGCGAAACATTCTGCGCGCTGCAGCTGCGGTTGCGGCGCTCGCCGGATCATTCTTCACGATCGGTCCTGCACAGGCGGCTGAGGCTCTGCCGCCGCTGTATGACCTCCAGGTAAAGTTCCAGGGCGTCGATTTGTCGGAACTTCATGACTGCGACTTCCTTGAGGCGGTCGGGTGCGACAATGTCGAGATGTACGGATCGTTCGGCGCCACAACGCCGCACGGAAGCTACCGGATGAACGGCACCCGTGAGAAAGCATATCTAACCACCGAACGCTGGAAGGGTGAGCCGGGATCCGGAGACCAGTGGTTCGGCGACTGTGTCGACTGGCGCGGCTGCTACCGCACTTTCAAGGCTGGCGCTCATGGAATCGGCACTCTCGGGCAAGGTACCAACGGCGGTGCCAAGACCTTCGAGGGCGGGCTCGGGCTCGGCGACAGCGAAGAACAGATGGACTACTTCGCGACCAGGGCCGTCTGGCAAGCGGGTAAGAAGGTGGACACGCTGACGGTCCCGGAGCTGACGAGCGGCGATACGTACCTCATCAGTATGAACCTTTGGGACCACGACGACATGTGGGGAGACGACGAGATAGGTCAGCTCACCCACCAGTTCACGTTCAATGCGGCGGAGACTCAGACGCAGACCTTCAACATGTGGAAGCAGACGGGGACTGGCAAGGTCAAGCTGACCTGGACGGTGACCCCAGTCCGGGTCAGGTAGCAGTCCTGCAATGCACGCCTCGACGGCCGACGGACCTGCGTCTCGTTACTACAGGGAGCGCCTAGGGTTTTAGCCAAAGGAATAGGGACGCGATGGCTATGGCTGCCTGGTAGGACTCGCGGGTTTTGTCATAGCGAGCGGCGATCGCCCGGAACGGTTTAAGGCGATTGAAGCAGCACGTTGCGCTTCTTGTAGAGCAGCTTGTCGAAGACGCACGATCTGCCTCCGGCACGGCCTCGACGGGATGGGTTGGCGCGCTGGTCACGGCGTTCGGGGATGCTGTGACCGATTTGCGCGTTTACGCAGGTAGGCGCGTATTTTGCGGGAGCTGTAGCCCTTGTCGCCCAAGACATAATTAGGGCGGGTGCGAGGCCGGCCGGGCCCGGGCCGGCGGACCTTGATGGTGTCCATGACCTCCTCAAAGCGAGTGCAGTCGGCGGCGTTGCCGCCGGTGAGGACGAAGCCGAGCGGACGGCCGCGACCGTCGCAGGCGAGGTGGATTTTCGTGGTCAGTCCGCCTCGGGATCACCCGAGGGCGTGATCACATACTTCGTCCCCCTGCCCTGCCCCATTTTGCGGGCGCCGGCGGCATGCTGATGGGCCCGCGCGACCGTGGAGTCGACCGACACCAGCCAGTCGATGTCACCGGCCGCGTCTCTCTCCGCCTGCACCGCGGCCAGCATCCGTGTGAACGTTTCGTCCAGCGCCCACCTGCGGAAACGCGTGTACAGAGTCCGCCATGGCCCGTACCGTGCCGGCACATCACGCCACGCCGTACCCGTCCGCAGCTTCCACACGATCCCGTTCAGCACCCGCCGGTCATCCAGCCGCGGCCGCCCCGACGACGACCGCGGCAACAGCGCGGACAACGCTTCCCACTCCAGATCCGACAGCTCATGACGACGCACCATGCAACACATGATTCCCCATCAGAACCCTTTGAAGACAGTGCCTAAAAGCTCGTAACACGATCATGAATCGTGTTTCTTGAGGCGTCTCCAGCAGATGAGAC
>NZ_JBHXSY010000129.1:0-2761 GCF_042715295.1 Streptomyces sp. NPDC058701
ACACCGGTTACGCCCGACCAGGGCATCTCACCAAGATCCTGTTACGAGCTCTTAGCATCAGGCTGGTGACGGCACTGCGCCAGCACTTCCAGGCCGGCCTCCCATTCGGTATGAGCCCGTTACGGGCCCCAAGGACCGCCTGAGGTGGTGGCCTTCATCGGCTGCACTTCTAAATACCGAGACTGGCCGCCCAAGTACTGGCATTCCAGCGAGTCCTTGCCAGAGTCACCTGGCAGAAGATCGCCAATGATCGCATTGCGCAGAACGTTCTCCCTGAAGCCGTAGCCGATGCCGAGCAGTCGTTCAGCCAACTATCCGGACAGGTACAGTATCGTCGGTAAGAGATCTCGATCAGTGACCGCGAAAATGTCCTCGCTAATTCCGCCTCATACGACGAAGAGCCCCGGCGCTCCCCGCGGATTTCGCCGAGGCACACCGGGGCACGACCGTGCGCGCCGACTTACTTCCAGGTTTCGAGAGCCGCCCGGATCTGCGGGCGAAGCGAGTCGATCATGGCCTTGTCGCCGGCCTTGACCAAGTTCTCGAACTTCGGGTCATGACCGTCGCAAGGCGTGGTACCTCCCGTGCACTTCATCGGCCCCTCGAAGAAATACCCCTGGACGAAGTCACGCCTCGTGACGGCACCCGTCGAGGTGCGGACGGGCAGGGAGACCCAGCCGTCGGCGGAGCGCGTGATATTCCAGGTGTCGCACTGCGTCGTCCCGTCGCAGTACATCTTGTTGTACGCGCCGCCCTTCAGACGCCCCTCCACAGTGGTGTAGAACGCCGACGCGAGGTCCGGGCGGCCAATGGCGGCGGCCTCTTCATCGATGGCTTGCTTGAATAGCGGCTGGCCGTTGACCATGCTGTCGACGAACGCCTTGCGCGTCGTGTCGTCACTCGGCCCGAGGACGGACTTGGTGGGGTGGAAGGCCTGCTCGTAGAGCTTGCCGAAGTCCTGGAGTGTAAACGAGTTCTCATCTGAGGTCTGCCCCGGAGCCTTAACCGAGCATCCCACGCGAATTTCGTACTTCGTTTTCGTCATGCCGAGCTTAGCAGCGGTCGAGTTGACTGCTGGCAGCCCACCGACCCGGTCGAGCAGCGCGTCCGTCGCGCGATTGTCCGAAGCCCACATCATCGCTTTGGCGGTCGTGAACACCGGAGCTTCGATGGGGTTGGTGAGGATCGGCGTTCCGTCATCGTTGTAGGCGCACACCTCAACATCCGACAGTGCCGAGGGGTTGGCGTAGTACTTCATCATGTTGCTGTACTCGTCTTTACCTTCCCTGATGCGCATCGCCTCGGTCAGGTGGACGAGCACCTTAGCCGCGCTGGCAGGATCGTGGAGTCGTTGGCCATTCAGGTCGACCAACACGGGCCCGTCCACCTGCTTCAGGTAGATGCCGTACGGGTTGCCGCCCGCAACGTTGGCCATGTCCCTGCGGATCTGTGCGATTTGGGCGCTCTGGTCGTCGATGAACAGTGCCGTCGCTCGCGGCTGGTTGGAGGCGTTCTTGTAATGCCGCACCTGAAGTACGCGCGCGCCGGTCTGAGCCTGGAGGTCCGAGATTTGCTGATCCGTGACGTTGATGAGGTTCCACCACTCCTTACCTCCGTTGATGCCGTCCGGCTCGGCGACTACGGCGAAGGTACTGGGGGAGTCAGGCTCCAGGGAGACGAACCGCCAGCCACTCTTTACCAGGTTCTGCAACTGCGTGGGGGACTGGCTGGTGAACCACTTTCCGCCGGTGGCGTCGACACCGGTGTTCTTCAGCAGTACCGCGTCATAGCGTCCGCTGCCGACTGGGTCGAGGTCGACGACCTTGCCCTGGAACGTCGACTGCGCCGAAGTGATCTCTGTGGGCGTCTTGTTGGTGATGACCGTAAACGTGCGCTGCGTGTCCCCCGTGTTCTCCACCATGGCCGCGGCATACCTCACCGCACCGGAGGAGTCGACGTAGCGCTCCACGTCGATAGGCCGCTTCTTCTCCTTAATGAACTTCAGCATCAACGACGCGTAGGTCTCGCCGTAGGTCCACGAAGTACTGCCCGAAAGGGCACGCTGGAAGACGCCGCTGTTCTGGACCAGCTGGGCCGTGAATCGTCCACCGGCCTCGGGCTCGATGTCGATGACGCGGGCGTTGTTATCCGTCGCCCACTTGTTGATGTCGGTGGGGAGGGTGCTGTTGAACGTGCCCCAACCTGTGATCGCCGTTGAATTCCGTTCCGGATCGACAGCAGGAGCTGCCGACGCCACGGTCGACGTCATTACGACGAGGATCGCCGCTCCCAAAAATGCAGTACGACAGCGCATCTGCTACTCCTATTCCGAAGCGGGCCGGCAGTCCCGCCGGTCACCCGCGCTCCCTGGCGGGCAGCCCGGGAATTTTCACGATCAGTTACATGACTGAGTACGGAGCGCCCAATCCCGCAGGTCTGAGCAGTCCTTGCTCAACTTTCAACCCGCAGCCGCCTGGCCCGATGAGCTGTGGTGACCGGCTCGTCCTGCGGAACGGGCGGTCACTCGGACCCACCGCTTCCAGGACTGCGAAGTCACACGGCGGACACGCCGCTGACATACAGATGCCGGGCGCGACAAGTCACGTGTCGCGCCCGGCCTCCGGAAAGGTGGGGTGTTGAACTCCTGCGTGTTACTGCTTGGCTATCTACCGCAGCTCGAAGCCGCCGTCCACGTTCAGCCCCTTCGAGCTCGTAACAGGATCTTGGTGAGATGCCCTGGTCGGGCGTAACCGGTGTGATG
>NZ_JBHXSY010000130.1:0-2746 GCF_042715295.1 Streptomyces sp. NPDC058701
CACGCACCACCGCCAACACCCGACGCCCATGACGCACCGCATCCGACAACCGCTCGACGAGCAACACGCCCGCACCCTCGGCCGGTCCGAAGCCGTCAGCCGAGGCGGAGAACGCCTTGCAGCGGCCGTCGGCGGCGACTGCGCGCTGCCGGGAGAACTCCACAAGCACCTCCGGCGTCGACATCACGGTCGCGCCGCCCGCGAGGGCGAGGTCGCACTCGCCGCTGCGCAGCGCCCGCACCGCCAGGTGCAGCGCGACCAGCGACGACGAACACGCCGTGTCCACCGTCAGCGCCGGCCCCTCCAGGCCAAGGGTGTACGAGATGCGGCCCGACATGACACTGGCCGAGTTGCCGGTGCCGAGGTAACCGTCGAAGCTCTCATTGCCGTTCTGCAGCAGCGGCATGTAGTGCTGGCCGTTGGTTCCCATGAACACGCCGGTACGGCTGCCGCGCCGGCCGGCCGGGTCCAGGCCCGCACGTTCGAACGATTCCCAGGCGAGTTCCAGGATGATTCGCTGCTGTGGGTCCATCGCCAGGGCCTCACGCGGCGAGATGCCGAAGAACTCCGCGTCGAACTCCCCCGCGTCGTGGAGGAACCCGCCCTCCCGGACGTAGGAACGCCCCGCCGCGTCCGGATCCGGGTCGTACAGCCCCGCCACGTCCCACCCCCGGTTGACGGGCAGGTCCGCAATGGCGTCGCGGCCGGTTTCGAGCAGCTCCCAGAGTTCGTCGGGTGTTCCGACGTCACCGGGGAGGCGGCAGGCCATGCCGATGATGGCGATCGGCTCGTCCTGGCCCGCCGGAGACGGACCGCTCGGGGCGGCCGGCTCGGAATCGGTGCCTTCCGCATCGTCCTCGTTCAGTAGTTCCTCGCGCAGATGGTCGGCGAGTGCGCGGGGGTGGGGGTGGTCGAAGACGAGGGAGGCCGGAAGGGTGAGCCCGGTGGCCTCCTTGAGCCGGTTGCGCAGTTCCATCGCGGTCATGGAGGTGAAGCCGATGTCCTTGAACGCCCGGCTCTGGTCGATCGCGTCGGGAGCGCCCTCACCCAGTACGGCCGCCACGTGGGCAGTGATCAACTCCAGGAGGGCCTTTCGCTGGGCGTTCCGGGGCTTGTCGCGCAGAGAGCGCGCCAGCTCTGTGCCGCCGGGCGCTCCGGTCCGGGCGGCCTGGTCCGCCATGGCCGCCGCCTCCGCCTCACGGAGACGGCGCACCTCGGGCAGCTCGTCGAAGAGGACGCTGGGGCGTACGGAGGTGAAAGACGCCAGGAACCGTTCCCAGTCGACGCCGGCCACCGCGGCGTTGCCCGCGCCGCCGCCCAGTGCCCGGTTCAGCGCCCGGTTCAGCTCCGCAAGCGCCACCTGGGGCTCCAGCGGAGCGATGCCGTACTGCCTCAGCGACTCGGCGGCAGAGCCGTCCGCGGTGACGGAACCCGCCCAGGGCGTCCACGCGACGGAGACCGTCGGCAGGCCCCGGGCCTGGCGGCGGGCGGCCAGGGCATCGAGGTGAGCGGCGCCGACGGCGTACGCACCCTGCCGAACACCACCCCAGATCCCCGCGACCGAGGAGATCAGCACCAGCTCCGGTACGTGTGGCCCGTCGAGCAGTGCGTCGAAGTGCGCGGCGGTCGCGGACTTGGCGGCGACGGCCGCCGCGAGGTCGGCCGGGCTCGTGCTCTCCAGCGGAGCGAGCTCCGCCGCGGGCGGAACGACGACCACCGTGGCAGGGGCGTACTCGGTGACGAGGGCGGCGAGGACCGCACGGTCGGAAAGATCGGGTGCCGTAGCGGTCGTCACGCGCTGAGCCACGTCCGAGAGCGCGGCCGGGAGTTCCATCAGGGCGGGATCGGCGAGTACGACGCGGTCCGCACCGTCCGTGAGCAGCCATCGGGCCAGTGGCTCGCCGACGGCGTCAAGGTCCCCGGCCAGCAGCACCGTGCCCTGCGGGCGCCAGTCCTTCCGTGCCCAACGGGCAGTGGCTCGTACGAGACGCCGGCCGTAGGCACCCGAGGGCCGCACCGCCAACTGGTCCTCACCGGACGTGATCCCGGCGGCCAGTGCCCGTACCGCCAGACCCGCCGTACGCGCATCGGCGTCCGCCGGGAGATCGATCAAACCACCCCAGTGATCGGAGAGTTCGAGAGCGGCGACCCGGCCGAGCGCCCACAGTTGCGCACCCGCCGTCTCCGGCACCTCACCAGGCACGACGGACACCGCACCCCGCGTCACCACCCACACCGGAACACCGAACCCGTCTCGCAGGGCTTGGCGCATCAACGTCAGCGACGCGGCTCCCGCGAGCGGCACCTCGCCGTGCTCCGGGTACGGGCCCACAGCCAGTCCGAGGAGTGACAGGATGCCCGTGACGTCCGTTGTCTCCTCGAAGATCCTGCTGAAACGGCCGTCGAAGTCCGCCGTGGTGGGGTCAAGAACAAGGGTGTGCACGGTGGCGCCGTGGGTGGTGAGGGCGTGCTGAACGTCGTGGGCGATCCGTGTGCCGTCCGCATCCAGGTCCTCGGGCATGACGAGCAGCCACCGGCCGTCAAGACGCGCCGACTCCCGCAACGACAGACTCTTCCACGCCACCTCATACGACAGACCGTCCTGCACCCCCGACGGAACAACCGCCGCGGAAGGACGCGACTCCAGCCAGTAACGCCGACGCTGGAAGGGATAAGTGGGCAGGTCTATGCTGCGGGCGCCGGTGCCCTCGAACAGTGCCGGCCAGGACACCTCCACGCCCTGGAC
>NZ_JBHXSY010000131.1:0-2318 GCF_042715295.1 Streptomyces sp. NPDC058701
CAACTACCCTGACCCAAGCCGCATAGACGTGTTCAAAATCCGGGGTCAAGGCCCCAAAGCCGCGGCCTCGTCCACTCAGGGCTGGTGGGACGGGGCCTTGCCGGACTGCTGGCTGCTGGTCGAATGGCCGGAGAGCGCCGAGTCACCTACCGACTATTGGCTCTCCAGCCTCCCGGCCGACACCCCGATCGCCGAGCTGGTCCGGTTGGCCAACGTCCGATGGCGCATCGAACACGACTACCGGGAACTCAAGCACGGCCTGGGCCTCGACCAGAAGTTCCTGATGGCGGCGATTACCATTTGTACCAATTGAGAAAAGTGTCTTTGCCGACAGGGTTCATGAGTGGGTCGCCGCTGGAGGGGTCGTTGATGAGAGGAATCTGAAACATGTTACTGAGAAGGCCAAATGCCTTCGCCTTGCGGAACACCAAGGTGTAATTTTGGTTGAAGTAGGAGGCGGGCAATTGCATGAAGAGGGTGTCGTGTTGATCGTTCACTACAATGAGGTGCTTGGTGAGCAACTGATTACCGTTCCCGTCCACTACATAGACGTCCTTCAGCCACGTGTCGTCGGAGTGGAGCCGGTACCGCGCAACGTTCATGTTGTTGTAAGTGACAGAGGCGGAAATCTGGTCACCATCCTGTCCCGCCGGAATTCCACGAAGGACTCCGGGCGAGACGAGAGGTACACCAACAGCCATTGCCGAAGCGTTCGGTGTGGCAGCGATGCACGCTGCCGCCGTCAGTGTCGCCACGAGGGCACCGAGGCTCTTGACACGCGACCTGGGCATACGAACTCCTAACATTGGCAGTTGCCTGATGGCCCTGCAAAGTTTCCAGTAGATGGGCTTCTGCTCTGAGAAACGCGGCGTGTCCTTCGCGCGGTGTGAGTACATGTTGCTTGTCTTTGAGGCGAGCCAAGCACTGCAAGGCACCGTCCTGCGGCTGCCTGGCAAGAGTCACCAGCGGCGACACGCTGATGATCCCGTGAGCTTGTTCCGGTTTGACGGACACCTTTGGTGTGGTGGTCAGGCGGCGAGAGCAGTCTCGTATTCGGCGGGACTGCGGTAGCCGAGGCTGCTGTGAAGCCGGTGCAAGTTGTACCAGCTCTCGATCCACTCGAATGTCGCCGTGCGTGCAGCAGCCCGGCTCGGCCAGGGGTCGGTGTCGCCCAGCTCGTTCTTCGGGGTCGAGAAGAACGATTCCGCGAGCGCGTTGTCCCAGCATTGCCCAGTGCGTCCGACCGACAGGCGAATGCCGAACTCATCTCAAGAGCGCGAGTTCACGGCTGGTGTACTGACAGCCGCGGTCGGAGTGGAAGATCACCGGACTGGCCGGCCGACGGCAGGCGGTCCGCAGTGCGTCGGCGACGAGCTCGGTTCGCAGGTGGTCGGCCGTCGCCCAGCCAACGACGCGGCGTGAGGCGATGTCGATCACGGTGGCCAGATAGAGCCAGCCCTCACTCGTGGCGATATAGGTGATGTCCCCGCACCAGCGGGTGTCGAGAGCAGAGAAATCGGGCTGGAAGTCACGAAGAACCAGGTCAGGGCGGGTGGACGCGCGTGGGTCGGGAATGGTGGTGCGGGGCTGGCGTCGTCGGTGCCTGCCGGTCAGGCCGGCCTGCCGCATCAGCCGTGCGACCCGGCGGCGTCCGCAGTCGGCGCCCTTGCGCTTGAGGGCGGCGTGAACGCGCGGGGCACCGTAGGTGCCGCGGGACTGCTGGTGAACAGCGGTGATCTGTTCGGTCAGCTCGGCGTCCCGCACGGCCCGGGGGCCAGGGATGCCAGTGCGGCGGGCGTAGTAGGCGGTCCGGGAGACCTTGAGGAGTTCACACGTCCTTTTGACGTTGTGACCTGCGGTTTTCTCCGCCTCGACGAACGGGTGCACGTTCACCGGGTCTCCGCCGCGAAGAAAGCTGTCGCACGCTTGAGGATGTCGACGTCCTGGCGCAGTCGGCGGTTCTCCCGCCGCAGCGCGGCCAGTTCCTCCCGCTCGCTGCTGGTCAAACCGTTCCTCGCGCCTGCGTCGATCTCGGCCTGTTTTACCCAGTCGCGGACCGCGGTCTCGGTCAGGTCGAAGTCCTTGGCGACCTGACCGACCGACCGGTCATCCCGTCGGCACAACTCGACGCTCTCGGCCTTGAACTCCGCCGTGAACGAGCGCCGAGGACGCGCCTTCCTGTTCCCCATGCTCTCCATGATGAACATCATCCTTCCAGGACCGAAGCCCTGATCTCAGATGTCCGTCAAAGCGGATCAAGCCCGCTCCTTGTCCGCGGTTCAGTTGTGCAGCCCGGTTGATTCAGGCGGGTGGTCTTT
>NZ_JBHXSY010000132.1:0-2152 GCF_042715295.1 Streptomyces sp. NPDC058701
CCGTCGGCCCTTGCTGCCTCGTCATCTGCCGCTTGACGCAACATAGGGGCATCCTCAACACCCGCCTGGCCGCCGGGCTGAAACGCTACGAGGCCGAACACGACTGGCTCACCACCATCCGCCTCCCGGCATACGCACCAGACCTGAACCCGGTCGAAGCCGTCTGGTCCCTCGTGCGCAGAGCGATGGCCAACACCGCCTTCGACACCCCCGACGACCTCGACCGCAAACTCCGCCGCGAGTTACGCAGAATCCAACTCCGACCCCACCTCATCGACGGTTGCCTCACCGCCACCGGCCTGGCCATCAACCCACCGACCCCACCCCGAAATCCTCAGTAACTCGTCTGCAGCATGCTCTGCTTACACCGACTCAGAACCTCGCTCTGGAACGATCAGTACGGCCGACCTCGATCCAGGCGCCATCCTCGCTCCCGGCTTACTCATCCGCTGACGTGGCTGCACAGCCCGTACCCGCGCAGTACGGACCGAGGAGGCATTGCCCATTCGCCGTCCGGACCGCTGCACATGCGCTCCCGCGCGAGGTGGGCGCACCTGGCCTTCTCGTGTCGGGTCCGGCCCTGCAGCGGCGCACAGTCAGAGCGTCGCTATAAGAGGACATGTCGCGATGGTCGCGTACCAGAGGACCAGCAGCCGGTAGGTCCTGTCGTCGTTTGCGGCGTTCCTCAGCGCGACCACCCGTACCGCTGCGCATGCGCAAATTCCAGCGGCCAGAACTTCGAGCCACCCTCCAGACCATAGGATATTCCATTCCACCAAGCCGCGGACGATGGCAGGTGTGAGCACCAGGGCGACGCACATGTAGATCCGCACGGGCCAGGAGCCGTAGGCGATAGGAAGCGTCCTGCGCCCCACGTTCCGGTCACCCTCGATGTCGCGGAGATCCTGCAGCGGCATGAGCACAGCTAGGAGCGCCGATACAGCAATGGCACAGGGCAGGAATCGGTCGGACCGGCCGCCACCGATCTCCCACGCGGACAGCAGCTGGCTCGCTGCCTGGACCCCGACGACGAGCGGCTTACAGAAGGGACGTCGGGCGAGCCCGAGGTGGTTGTTGGCACCTGCTACGGCCACCCAAAGCAGTGCCAGGTGGATGATGCCCAGAAGATAGCCCGTCAGCAGGAGGAGGGAAATGGCCGCAGCAAGGCGCCACCAAGCGCCCCTCATGCTCAACAGGCCTGTCACTAGCGGGCGCGAAGGCTTGTTGATGCGATCCTCCGGCACGCCGGTGATCTGGTTGGACAGGTCGAAGACGAAGATGGCCAACAGCGCATGGATGCCTCCGGCTAACAGCACGGGGGCCGGGTGCGTATCAGAGGAACGGGCCGCCGCCAGGGTGGTAAGCAGGGCGGGCAGGATGGCGATCAAGGCGTTGGAAGAGACCACCGCCGCAAGTACCCTCAGCTCACGCAGCGTTCGCTCCAGGACGCCCTGGCACGAAGATTCGGCGGCCAGCCCGGGGGCACTCTCTCGCTTGCTCCGGCGGACCGAGTCTCGGGGTGCGAGATACCGATGGATCTCGCCACTGTGCTTATGGGGACGCATGGGACTCCTGAGCAGATGAAGACGACACCGCCGAACGGTGAGTGCCGGGCCGTCCGAAACGAGCCGACGACGGTTCCGGAACGATTCAGCTATGGAAAGAGCCAGGCCGGATGGGCGATGGATACTCATTCCGCGACTCCGCAGGTCGGGCTCCTGCTCGAGTCCGAAGGGGATCGCCGAATACCGCGGCCTCGAGTAGCAGCTAGGCGCGTAGTCGCGACACCCCCTGCGACGGCGGGGGTTCGCACCTGGTCGCGGCGGGCAGAGCGCACTACCTTCGGTTGGTTCGGAGCGGCTCACTTCCGAGCGGATTTCGACCGACCCGTCTGGAGGGTTCGGGGAAGACCGGGCCTGCGCCGGGTCCGCACCGATGTGACAGGTCCGGAGCGGGTGGTGCGAGCCGGTCGGGGATCGTGGTGCGCTCGCACCGGCGTAGGTGTTAGCCCTCGATCCCCTCGCGGCACATCAGCGTTCGGCCCGCTTGCGGTTGACCGTGTGTCCGGAGCCCCGCAGCGCGGCATGGATCCGGCGTACTCCGTAAGTGCCGCGGTGGCGGTGTGGATCTCGCGGATTTCGGCGACCAGGGT
>NZ_JBHXSY010000133.1:0-2062 GCF_042715295.1 Streptomyces sp. NPDC058701
TAGCTCGTCAGTAGCCCTCAACAACCCGAGATACACCGCTCGTTTGACAGACCCGTGTGTCCGTCAGCTGGCTTCGAGCACCACCACGCCGATTGCCTTGAGCTGCCCGATGACCGTGTCTTGGGGAGCGGCATCAGTGATCAGTCCGCTGATTTTCTCCCAGGGCAGGACACGGAACTGCGATGCCGTACCGATCTTCTCGGAAGAGGCGAGGATGTAGGTGTCCGCCGCCCGCGCGGACAAGGCACGCTTCATCGCCGCCTCCTCGACGTCCCCGGTGGTCAGTCCCGCTTCGGGATGTACGCCGGTGACGCCGAGCAGGCAGAGGTCGGCGGAGACGTTCTGCGCCGCCTCGACCGCGGCGGCACCGCAGGCAACCGCCGAATGCTTGAAAACGCGCCCGCCGAGCAGGAAGAGCTCCGCGTGGGGATGGTCGAGCAAGGCTGCGGCGACCGTCGGGCTGTGGGTAATCACCGTGCAGGCGAGGTCGCGCGGGAGCGCGCGGACCACAGCGAGGGCGGTGGTTCCCCCATCAAGGATCATTACGCCGCCCGGCCGGACCAGCTTTGCAGCCGTCGCGGCAACCCGCTGCTTGCCGTCCGGGGCCACGCTCTGCCGTGTGACGTAATCGACCACCGCCGGTGACACAGGCAGCGCCCCTCCGTAGACCCGCTGACACAACCCTTCGGCTGCGAGGTCACGCAGATCGCGCCGCACGCTGTCCTCGGAAATGCCCACCTCGGCGGCGACGTCCTTGGCGGTGATCTTTCCATCTCGGGCGAGCAGACCGAGCAGATAGTCACGTCGTTCAGCAGGCAGCATGTACGTTCTCTCCTGTTCTTGCACGTTTCTGCGTGTATCCTAGCGCCCATGAACGACAAACCCATGCTCATTCTGATCGCTGGCCCCTACCGCTCCGGAACGAACGGTGACCCGCAGGCCCTGGCCGCTAACCTTGTCCGCCTTGAAGCCGCAGCCTGGCCGGTCTTCGCCGCCGGCCACCTTCCCGTGATCGGAGAGTGGATAGCCCTACCCGTGTTGAGCTCTGTCGGCGCCGGGCCCACGGATCCGCTCGCTGACGAGGTGCTCTACCCGACGGCCGAGCGCCTACTCGCGCGGTGCGATGCGGTGCTGCGTCTGCCCGGCGAGTCCGCCGGGGCCGATGGGGACGTCGCCACCGCCCGCCGTCGGGGTCTGCCCGTCTACCACGATGTAGCGGAGATCCCGCGCCGAGTCGCTCAGGAGACACGGTGACGGTTACGCCCCGCCCCGGCATTGACGTCCCGGACCATCGTGACCGTATCGACCTCGACCGGGCCGGGCGCGATCTGGACCGCAACCCCGACATCGTGATACGCGACGTCGAACTCACCTCGCAGGGCTGGCATGTTCTGCGCCGCACCACCTTCGACTACCGCCGCCGCGACGGACGGTGGGAGACACAGGCGCGCGAGACCTATGACCGCGGCAACGGCGCCGTCGTCCTGCCCTACGACACCCGACACGGCCTCGTCCTGCTGACCCGCCAGTTCCGCTACCCGGCCTACGTGAACGACCACCGGGACGGCATGCTCATCGAATGTGCGGCAGGGCTGCTCGACGCGGACGACCCGCACACTGCGATCCGCCGGGAGAGCGCCGAGGAACTCGGCGTCACCCTCGGCCCCCTCACCCACGTCGTCGACGCCTACATGAGCCCGGGCTCCGTCACCGAGTGCCTCCATTTCTTCGCCGCGCCCTATACGGCGGCCGACCGGACCGGAACGGGAGGCGGGCTCGAGGCGGACGGAGAGGACATCGAGGTCCTCGAACTTCCCTTCACCGAGGCCTTTGCCATGACCCGCGACGGACGCATCACCGACGGCAAGACCATCCTGCTCCTGCAGTGGGCCGCCCTGAACGGGCCCTTCGCCCGACAGTAGGACCGCTGAGAGCCCGATCAACTCAGGTGCACCCAGAGTGCAGAATATTCGATTTCTCCGCGACGCTGCGGTCACGGACCGGGATCAGCGTGCCGTCCACGATCCACAACCGTTCGACGTCCGCGACGGGCCGCGCCGCC
>NZ_JBHXSY010000134.1:0-1988 GCF_042715295.1 Streptomyces sp. NPDC058701
AAGTACCCCGCCCCATACCGACTTCAACGACGCCTCACCACATAGGACACGGTCTAAGTCCATACGGGTGCCGTGGACGGGCTGGCCGACCACCCCGCAGCTCGGCTGCTGGGGGCCGGCCTGCCGGTAACGGTCAGCACCGGTAGCCACACCACATCTGCCACACCCCTGAGCGGGAGTTCCGCCTTCTGGCGTGCCACTACGACTGGCGCCGCGAAGGGAGGCGGTCGCAACTACGGCCGAGGCGCCCTTCCTCCGCGGAGATCGAGCCTTCCACGATCCATGACGAGCAATCCCTGCGGGAAGGCTGCCAGCAGCTGCATGCCGTTCATCTCGAAACGGGAATCCCGACCACCCGGACCACTGGCCGCCCGCTACCGCGGCTCTGAGTGCCGCCGGGATGTCGTGGCCCAGCGACCCGAAGCCGAGGGTGACAACGAACTCCCGGCCCTCGCGCGCCGTGAGGTCTGGTAATGCGAACGGCATGTGGCTGTCGATGTCGGAGAAGACCAAGGCGGGCAGCACGTCGATGCGAGAGTACGCGCGCCGCACATCCCGGCGCGGATCCGCGGTGCTGCGTGGTGGTTGTTGCCGGGGACGGACACGACCCGGACGATGCCCGACAGGACGTCATCGGCGCGTCCCGCCCCCGGAGCGTCCGCTGGCACAACGGATTCTTGTGGCGGGAGGTCCGCTGTCGACCTTCCGCCACGAAGGTACGTCGTTCAGTAATTTCTGTGGATCACCCCAGGAGCGCTGCACCACAGAAATATGTCGGCGAATCCGGTCGGCGGCATCATGATCTTTGCCGTGTCTGACTCCGTGACCCCCTGCTGGATGTGGAAGGGGGGTGCGATGCTGTTGTAACTGAACTCGAAATAGCGACCGTTGTTTTTCTTGATCGTCCATTCGAACTCGATGGGCCAGGCGACGTTCTGTGTCGTCATGACGTGCTGGTAGTTCGTCAGTCCGAGACAGGGGCGGTCTGCCCAGTAGTCGGTGGCGTGCGCCACCGTTGGCGCGGTGATGAGGGTGGCGACTGCTGCGGTCGCGGGTACGAGCGCCCTCACGGCCTGTGTTATGCGCATCACGAATTCCATTTCAATTGGAAATGAGGGGACCGGCCCTACGTTCCGACGGTCAGAAAGAATCGGATCCGGGTTCCTCGTGCACGTGGATTCAACCTCACCGGGATCGGTGGCGGCCGAGTAATGAGTACTCGAATGAGGCCAGCCCGCGATGGCTGCAGAGGGAGCTGCACTTACTCTTCCGGGGGTGCGGCGGAGGCTAGGAAGATGTCATGGGAAGAACGCGGAAGGAGATGGACATGGAGGTTGTTGCGAGCGAAGCGATCGGCGAGCCGAGGATGCGGGGCGTCCAGCGCAGGGGTCGAAGCGTAGTCATTATCAGCATGTGGTGCGCTCTCGTCTTGGGACTCGGCGGTTGTGTCGGCAAGGGCGGTGCAGCGGTGGACGATCACGCCACCGAGCGGAGAACGGACGACGCTTCTTCCCGGGGCGACGACCGCGCCTGCTCGACCATCACGTCTGGCGACGTGCAGAAGATCACCGGGCAGCAGGCCGAGTCGGGCAACGTCGGAACGCTGCCAGGTGACGGCATCTCCAGCTGCACCTATTTCCGATCTCATGTCTTCGTGCGGACCAGCACCAAAACGGGGCGGCGCGAAGCCGCCTCCATACGCGCCCAGCAACACGTCCGTGACGTTCCGCGGCTGGGCGACAGTGCCTTCAGCTACGTGGACACGACCGCGGGAGTCACGCAGAGGGCGCTGTGCGTCGTCCAGGGCGAGACCATGCTGTACGTCCTGTCCGGGACCTTGACCGAGGCGGTTCTCGAAGAGCTCGCACGCACGGGCGTCGAACGCTTGCGGTGAGCACGTAAGGAACCGGCCGCCGCCCCGAACCTGTCCGCCTGAACCGTTCCGGGTTCGGTAGAGACTCTAGATCTTGACTCTGACCTGGGGGTTC
>NZ_JBHXSY010000135.1:0-1912 GCF_042715295.1 Streptomyces sp. NPDC058701
GCAAAACGGTTCCTCTTTATGGAGCCGTTTTTTTTATTTCCCGAAGGGTTATTTGTCAGAATGACAAACCGATTTCGAGCCGGCGAGAACCCATTGTCACACCACGATTTAGGGGGTGTGTATAAATGGGCACTCTCTGTGAAATTTGAAGCTTTGAAATTCCGAATGGCGCACTTATACACTCTGTCGAGTGAGTGCTAAAATGCTGAAGCATTTCCGTCAAGCGTGTGGAGGAATCTTGTAGAGAGATATAGCATAGATACCCGTATCTCTAGAGATATTTTGGTATATCCCTGCTATATCTATGGGGTATCTATGCTATATCTTTGGCTTCAAAAACGGCACCTGTTCTAAGAGCATAGAAACTCAACAGGCACAGCCTGTTTGACACCCTTTTTTTTAGGGTGGCACCGAGTTTCCTTATGCTCTTTTTCTCTGAAGCTAAACCTGTTTTATATGTCGTAGTCTTTTTATTGGGAGTGACCCCTTGCTGTACAATTTCCGGAGGTGCCGATAAGGGACGAATTTTCCCTTGTCGGTTGCCTTTGGGGATTGTAAGGGGTGGAGGCTCGGAATCAAAAGGAAACGAAATATCATTCCGAGTGTGCTTCTTTTTTCTGTTCTTGAATTCTATTATTTCCAATGTTAGAATTATGTTAACAACTTGTTAGGAGTGTGTTTGGATGGAAGAGAAAAAACAAATTGGACCTCGAATTACTGTTGAAACATTTAAAAAGCTAGAGTTATTAGCCGAACATTTTACAAAACACAATGAATTTGGAAGAGTTTCAAAAGATGCTGTAATTGAGTTTGCTATTAAGGAATTGTATAGGGACTATTTGGGAAAAGGACGCTAATTTTTGTTGAAAAACTGACTTCGGATTTGGGGTTCTTTATTATTAACTTGATTTTAATTAAACATTACAGGAAAAATTGAGGGGAAATGGATGGATAAACGCAATGGTGACGCGGTTTTCATAGCTCCAAATGATGTTGTAAAAGTGACCACTATGAATCACGTCATTGAAGTTCAGCATATGGAGAAGATGAACCGGAAAAATAATATCAAAAAATTGGACAAGGATAGGTTTGTAGACCTCTCTACTGGGGAGATCCGGGAGTTCGAGCATTCGGAAAATCGGCAGGAAAATTATAATTCTTTGAGACAAACCTTTAAGAAGCTGCGTTATTTGATAAATAACAATTTTATAGGACGGCCAAATGAATTACATATAACTTTGACATACAAGAAAAATATGACGGACACGAAAAAACTTTATAGTGATTTTCAAAATTTTATCGACAGGTTGCGTTATAAATACAAGAAAGAAAGTTCGATAGATTATTTATCGGTGGTAGAGCCACAAGGACGTGGAGCCTGGCATTGTCATGTTTTAATGCGCTTTAATGATTTGGATAAGATTTATATTAAAAATGCTGAATTAAGGAGTCTATGGGGTTTAGGATTTGTAACAATCAAGTCATTAAAGGATATAGACAACATAGGAGCCTATTTGAGCGCTTATTTGACTGATATAGACCTAGAAGATGTCCAAGACAGGGAAACAGCCTTAAAAGTGGCTTCAGAGGGCTGTGAGGTGCAAACAAAGATCGTAGAAGGTCGGGAAAAGAAATTTTTAAAAGGCGGACGGCTGCACATGTATCCTTCCGGAATGAATATGTATCGAAAATCAAAAGGGATTGTTAAGCCGGAACGGGAAGAAATGAAGTTCGGAGACATAAAAAAAGTAGTGGGTTCGGCAAAACCACACTACGAGAAAAGTTATCATGTCGAAAATGACAATTTTGAAAACACAATTTCGTTTCTCCAGTATAACACAAAACGTGATTTTTGAAGCAAAACGGTTCCTCTTTATGGAGCCGTTTTTTTTATTTCCCGAAGGGTTATTTG
>NZ_JBHXSY010000136.1:0-1899 GCF_042715295.1 Streptomyces sp. NPDC058701
TCCGCGGCTTCCGCATCGAACCCACCGAGATCGAAACCGTCCTCACCACCCACCCCCGGGTCGCCCGGGCCACCCTCGTCCACTCCACCGACCTGACGGCCTACGTCACCCTGACCCCCGGCCCCGTCCTCACCCCCGCCGCCCTGCGCAGCTGGCTGCGCGAGCACCTGCCCGAGCACATGGTGCCCTCGCGGTTCGCCGTCCTGGACCGGCTGCCGCTGACCGCCAACGGGAAGATCGACAAGCGGGCCCTGCCCGCCGTCGAAGCACCGCTGACCACGGGGGGCCGTCAGCCGCGGACCGAGCTGGAGGAGATCGTACGCACGCTGGTCGGCGAGGTCCTGGAGTCACCCGTACCGCTGTCCGTCGACGACAGCTTCTTCGACCACGGCGGCCACTCCCTGCTCGCCGCCCGCCTCGCCAACCGCATCGGTGCCACCCTCGGCGTCACCCTCACCCTCCGCGACGTCTTCCAGCACCCCACACCGGCCGCACTGGCGCGGCAGATCGCCGCCGCGTCGGGCCGTCCCGTACTCCCGCCGCTGACCCGGGCCGCGGTGCGACCGCAGCGGCCGCCGCTCTCCTTCGCCCAGCAGCGCCTCTGGCTGGTGTCCGGGCTCCAGGACAGAGGGACCTCGTACAACGTGCCGATGACCGTACCGCTGGACGGGGTTGTGGACGTCGGGGCGCTGCGCGCCGCCTTCGCCGATCTGGTGGGCCGGCACGAGCCGCTGCGGACCCGGTTCACCACCGTGGACGGCGAGCCGCGGCAGGTCGTCGACCCGGTCGGCGAGCCGGTCTTCGAGGTCCGTACGGTCGCGCCGTCGGATCGGGAGGCCGAGTTGCTGGCGGCCGCCCGGCACCCGTTCGACCTGGCCGCGGAGCACCCGCTGCGGGTGACGCTGGTACGGACCGGGGAGGCGGAGTCCTCCCTGCTCGTCCTGCTGCACCACATCGCGACCGACGGGCAGTCGCTGCGCCCGCTGTTCGACGACCTGTCCACCGCCTACGCGGCGCGGCGGGCGGGCCGGGCCCCCGACTGGGACCCGCTGCCCGCGGACTACACCGACTACGCGTTGTGGCAGCGGGCCGCGCTGGCCGACGGCGGAGCCCTGGAGGACCAGCTCGCCTACTGGAAGACCGCCCTGGCGGGGCTGCCGGAGGAGCTCGGGCTGGTCCACGACCGGCCCAGGCCCGCGGTGGCGGGGCAGCGCGGCGGGGCGGTGCAGGTCGACTTCGGCCCGGAACTGCACAAGCGGATCGTGGAGCTGGCGCGCGTCGAGCGGTGCACCCCGTTCATGGTGCTCCAGGCGGCGCTCGCCGCCCTGTTGACGCGGATGGGTGCGGGGACGGACATCCCTCTCGGCTCGCCGGTCGCGGGCCGTTCGGACGAGGCGCTGTCCGGGCTGGTGGGGTTCTTCGTCAACACCCTCGTGCTGCGGACCGACACCTCGGGCGATCCCGCGTTCCGCGAGCTCCTGGCCCGGGTGCGCGCCGCCGACCTGGACGCCTTCGCCCATCAGGAGGTGCCGTTCGACCTGGTGCTGGAGGCCGTCAACCCGGCCCGTTCGCTGGCCCGGCATCCCCTGTTCCAGGTCTGTCTCGCGCTGGAGTCGGGGCCGGCGGTGGCGCCGGAACTGGCCGGCCTGCGGGCCGGGGTCGCGGAGCCGCTGGCGACGGGGGCCGTCAAGTTCGACCTGGAGTTCCTGCTGCGGGCCGAGCCGGACGGTCCGCTGACGGGTGCGGTGCTGTACAGCTCCGACCTGTACGAGGCGTCGACGGTCGAGCGGCTGACGGGCATGCTGCGGCGCACCCTGGAGCACGTGGTCGCCGCTCCCGACGTACCGCTCTCGGAGCTGGAGTTGCTGAGCGGGGCCGAGCGGCGCCAGGTGCTGGAGG
>NZ_JBHXSY010000137.1:0-1784 GCF_042715295.1 Streptomyces sp. NPDC058701
TCCACCTCTCCGAGGAGTTCCAGCTCCACCCCGAGCAGTCCACCGACGCCATCGTCATCCACCACCCCGAAGCCACGTACTTCAACGCACGCTGAACCCCGCGATCCGGAAAGGAGCCCGACATGCCGGCAGCCGTGGCCGTCACCGCCGAACGCCCCCGCACGTCCGCCCCCGCCACCCTCGGCGTCCGCGAGCTGCTGGCCCAGGGCCGGCAGACCTTCTCCTTCGAATTCTTCCCCCCCAAGACCGACGCCGGCGAACGCACCCTGTGGGCAGCCATCCGCCGCATCGAACCGCTCGCCCCCTCCTTCGTCTCCGTCACCTACGGCGCCGGCGGCTCCTCCCGCGACCGCACCGTCGAGGTCACCAAGCGCATCGCCGCGGAGACCACCCTGCGCCCCGTCGCCCACCTGACCGCCGTCGGACACTCGATCACCGAACTGCGCCACATCATCGGCCAGTACGCCGACGCCGGCATCCGCGACGTCCTGGCCCTGCGTGGCGACCCGCCCGGCGACCCCAAAGGGGAATGGACGGCCCACCCCGAAGGCCTCCACCACGCCCACGAACTCGTCAGCCTCATCCGGCGGCTCGGCGACTTCACGGTGGGCGTCGCAGCCTTCCCCGAACGCCACCCCCGCTCACCCTCCTGGAGCCAGGACATCCACCACTTCGCCGCGAAGTGCCGGGCCGGCGCCGACTACGCCATCACCCAGATGTTCTTCCACGCCGAGGACTACCTGCGCCTGCGCGACCGGCTCGCCTCCGTGGGCTGTCTGACCCCGGTCATCCCCGAGATCATGCCCGCCACCGACTTCCGCCAGATCCGCCGCTTCGCTGAACTCAGCGACGCCCGCTTCCCCGACGCGCTCGCCCGCCGGCTCGAAGCGGCCCAGGACGACCCCGCCGAAGGCCACCGCATCGGCGTCGCCTACGCGACCGCCATGTCCGAACGCCTCCTCGCCGAGGGCGCACCCGGCCTGCACTACATCACCCTCAACAAGTCCACCGCGACTCTAGAGATCCATCAGAACCTGAACGTCAGCCCGAACCCAGCCACCACCATCACGGAGTAGATCCCATGGACTTCAAGGTCGCCGACCTCTCCCTCGCGGACTTCGGCCGCAAGGAGATCACCCTGGCCGAGCACGAGATGCCCGGTCTGATGTCGATCCGCGCCGAGTACGCGGCCGCCCGGCCCCTGGCCGGCGCCCGCATCACCGGCTCCCTGCACATGACCGTGCAGACGGCCGTGCTCATCGAAACCCTCGTCGCCCTCGGCGCCGACGTCCGCTGGGTGTCGTGCAACATCTACTCCACCCAGGACCACGCGGCCGCCGCCGTCGCGGTCGGCCCCCACGGCACCCCGGACAACCCGCAGGGCGTCCCCGTCTTCGCCTGGAAGGGCGAGACGCTGGAAGAGTACTGGTGGTGCACCGAGCAGGCCCTGACCTGGCCCGGCCACACCGGCCCCAACATGATCCTCGACGACGGCGGCGACGCCACCCTCCTGGTCCACAAGGGCGTCGAGTACCAGAAGGCCGGCGCCGTCCCGGACCCCTCCACCGCCGACAACGAGGAAATGGCCCTCGTCCTGGACCTGCTGGGCAAGACGGACATCGACTGGACGGCCCTGGCCGCCGAGATCCGCGGCGTCACCGAGGAGACCACCACCGGCGTTCACCGCCTCTACGAGATGCACCGCGACGGCACCCTGCTCTTCCCCGCCATCAACGTGAACGACGCCGTGACGAAGTCGAAGTTCGACAACAAGTACGGCTGCC
>NZ_JBHXSY010000138.1:0-1695 GCF_042715295.1 Streptomyces sp. NPDC058701
CTTGCGGGGAATCAAGGTGTTGCTTCCCGTTCTGGGCCTCGTTGAGGTGGTATGGCGATCCCGGACGAGACCCGTGACCAACTCTCTGCACGGTTCGGGGTGTTGTTCCCACATTTGGACGAGCGGCAGCGGCGGCTGCTGATGGGGGCCGAGGCCCGGCTGCTGGGGCACGGTGGTGTCCGCGCTGTCGCGAGGGCGGCGGGGGTCAGCGAGACGACGGTCCGCAATGGCGTGTTCGAGCTGGAATCCGGCGAGGAGCCGTTGGGGCGGATCCGGCGTCCTGGCGGGGGACGCAAACGTGTCGTGGTCTTGGATCCGGGGCTGCGGCCAGCACTGCTGGCGCTGGTCGAACCCGATGTGCGGGGTGATCCGATGTCGCCGCTGCGGTGGACGGTGAAGTCGACCCGCACGCTCGCGGCGGAGCTGGCCCAGGCCGGGCACAAGGTCAGCGCGGACACCGTCGCCGACCTGCTGCGGGAGGAGGGCTTCAGCCTGCAGGCCAACGTCAAGACCTTGGAGGGGAAACAGCACCTGGACAGGGACGCGCAGTTCCGCTACCTCAACGAGCAGGTCCGTGGGCACCGGGACGCGGACCAGCCCGTGATCAGCGTGGACACCAAGAAGAAGGAACTCGTCGGCGAGTTCAAGAACAGCGGCCGCGAGTGGCAGCCCACCGGCGAGCCGGTGAAGGTGGGTGTCCACGATTTCGCCGATCCTCAGCTCGGCAAGGCCGTTCCCTACGGCATCTACGACCTCGCGGCGAACACCGGGTGGGTCAACGTCGGCACCGATCACGACACCGCAGCCTTCGCCGTGGAATCGATTCGCCGTTGGTGGAACGGCCAGGGCCAGAGCGCCTACCCCCAGGCGACACGACTGCTGATCACTGCCGACGCGGGCGGCTCCAACGGCTACCGCACGCGGGCCTGGAAACTCGAACTCGCCCGGCTCGCCGCCGAAACCGGACTGCTGATCACCGTCTGTCACCTGCCTCCGGGCACATCGAAGTGGAACAAGATCGAACACCGACTCTTCTCCCACATCACCATGAACTGGCGTGGCCGCCCGCTGACCAGCCACGAAGTCATCGTGCAATCCATCGCCGCGACCACCACCCGCACCGGACTGAGGGTGACGGCCGAACTCGACACCAACGCCTACCCGACCGGAGTGCACATCGGCGACGCGGAGATGGCCGCTCTGCCGCTGACCCGGCACGCCTTCCACGGCGACTGGAACTATGCCCTGCACCCTCGGCCATGCCTCGCAATCCCGGCGGCCCGGACCCCGCAGACGGCGGAGCCGGAGTGGGACCATGCCCTGCTCTCCGATCCCGCCTTGACCGGGATGTCCCGCCGGCAACTGCATGCCCTGACCCAGACTCTGGCCCCCGACGGCGACACCCAGCGGGGCCGCCCGCCCAAGCTCACCTTCCCCGACCAGATTCTGGCTACCGTGCTCCACCTGCGGGTCGCCCTTGCCGCAGAACCTCTCGCCGTACTGTTCGGCAGTAGTCGGACCGCCATGCACCGCACCCTCCTCAAGAACCGGAGGCTGCTTGAGAAACACGGCATTGCCATCGCACCCGCGACAACCCCGCCCCTGGCTCTCGCGGCCCTCCAGACTCGGGTCCTCACCCAGGTAGGCGAGCCCAACAACAAGATCAAGACAACGTGTTAATGATCTGCAAGCCCT
>NZ_JBHXSY010000139.1:0-1665 GCF_042715295.1 Streptomyces sp. NPDC058701
ATCTTAAATAGATTAAGCGGAACGAAGCTAGTCGCTTCGTAAAATAGCTTAAAAAAATGGTGCATGTGATAACGGCAGAGATGCTGTTTCCGAGGACTGACCTACTGGACAGCCCGCAGGACGGCAGCACTGCCGGTTTTCGATTTACCTATAACCATCGAAAACAAGTCCCAATTTTGAGACAACTTTTTAATCAACAAACGTATGTGAAAACGCTTAAGATTATGAGTTTTATGGGTAATCATCGTTTTAATGAAAAACAGCAAAAAAACAGTCTAAAAATTTAAGCTAAACCGCGTGTGTGCTGACACTTACAAGTGCAAAAAATGTTACATGTGATGTTACATTACGAACTACATTTTATGTTACATCGACCTACATGAGATATTTAAATAAAAACTAGATTGGGGAGACTGTGAAATGAAGAAAACAGAAAAAAAATCACAGGATTCTGATCAGCAGAATGAAAAATCACTGACTGAAAGAGTAGCAGAGATACAAGCCAAAATTAAAAGCCTTAGAGGGGATAATCGTGTTCCTTTCGATGAAAAGGCTTTTATGGATGAAGGGTGGGAGCTCTAATGCCCCTCATAGCTCCATAAATCGCCGTGTGAGCGTTTTTATCATATTCAATGTAGTCAACAGGCTCGAACGACATAACGCCCCCTACAGCGCAATTTAAAGGCGCGGGGACGTTATGTCTTGCGTTGCGACTTTTGTCCTGTGTTCATAGGCAGGATACGTAATTTTGTGGTACAAAATTAAATTCATCAAAAAGCACTGTCGAATAGGCACAAAAACACCGCGCCCCAAAATCGCGCTGTAGGTGATTTTTGTGCCGGCTGTTTTTCTGAAACGTCTGTGTAGCAGGAAATGCAACTTGTCAGCGTTACACCTAAAAAACTCAAAAAAAAGCCCTCAAACGAGGGCTTTAGAAGTCAAAGAATTATAAAATTCTGTAGCTCATTAATCGGGCAGAATAAGAGCTGTTATTCAGGCGATAAACCGCCGTCGATAACGTCCAGACGGAAGCGCTCAACAGCTTTAGCGTGGTTATTTACATTCCCACGAAAAGCTCCTTCAGGTGTTACAGTTATAACTTTTACTCGACCACGTTTAACGCGATGAATTGCACCAACTTTTTCAAGCAAATCTAATGCTCTTGCCATTTGTGCTTTGTCAGTTCGCATTGTCTCGCAGAGATCTGCGGCCGTTTTGGTGCATTCGTAACTTTGCCAGCCAAGATTACGGCAGATTTGCCATAGAACGGCCTGAGCGTGATATGCTTGCGCTGTGGTCTTAGCGGATTCAAATAGCCGTTCAGTAACGGCGTCCTGGTACTGGAAAGCAATGGACACGTTACCACCTCCAAAGAAGTCAAATTCAAGTTGCTGGGTAGAACTTAGTTCTTTCGCTGCCTGCGCTGCTTTACGGGCTTGCATAGCACGTTCTGGGCTACTTTCCTGCAATGCTTGTTGATCCAGTAGCAGAGCCGCTTGATCGTAAATACCACGCTTCCTCATAGCCTTTTCAGTTAGGCTTATTGGTGGGTTTGGATTATGACGTTGACGTGGCTGGGCAGCACCAACAATCACGCCAATTGATTGGACGGGAGCCCCAACTCTACGCTGGGCGGCCTGTGTGACCTTTGCAGCTGCGATATCT
>NZ_JBHXSY010000140.1:0-1640 GCF_042715295.1 Streptomyces sp. NPDC058701
GTGATCTTGTCCCAGTCCTGGCGGCCGGCATAGCGGAACGACGCCCGCAGCAGATAGACGACGCAGGTCTGCACGACCGTTCTGGGCCAGACCTCGCCGACCGCGTCGGGCAGGCCCTTCAAACCGTCGCAGACCAGCATCAGCACGTCTTCGACGCCGCGGTTCTTCAGCTCGGTCAGGACACGGAGCCAGTGTTTGGCGCCTTCGCCGCCCTCACCGCCGGCCCACAGGCCGAGGATGTCGCGGTGACCTTCGGCCGTGACCGCAAGGGCCATACAGACGGGCCGGTTGGCGACCTGGCCCTCGCGGATCTTCACGTTGATGCAGTCGATGAAGACCACCGGATAGACGGCTTGAGTTCTATCGGTGGTTGCGAACGTTTCCGGAGAGGGATGTTCGGATGCCCAGATACGCCCGAACAGGATGCCGACCTCGGTGAAGAAGAGGTACTTCGAGCTGGTGAGGGAGGGCCGCAAGGGTGCGGCAGCCGCCCGGGCAGTGGGGGTGTCCACCAGCTGCGGCTCCAAGTGGTTTCTGGAAGCTGGAGGCATGATCGTTCCAGACCCAGGCCCGATATCACCGCGTTTCCTCACTCAGGACGATCGCATCGCCATAGCCGACGGCCTGCACGCGAAACGGAACGTGAAGGACATCGCCATCTCCGTCGGCAAGAGCTTCCAGACCGTCTACCGGGAGATCGAGCGAGGCAGCAGGCCCGGCATCGGCTACCAACCCTGGTGGGCCCACAACCAGGCCCTCCTGCGCAGACACCGTCCCAAGGGGGAGAAGATCCGCGGCTCAGAGCCCCTACGCACCCTCGTCCGCGAGAAGCTCACCGACAAGTGGTCACCCCAGCAGATCTCGCGCTTCCTCACCCGCACCCATGCAGGCGATCCGGCGATGCGGGCCTGCACTGAGACGATCTACCGAGCCCTGTTCGCCGGCCTGCTTGGCAGCCGCCCCGGCAAGATCCGCACCGGTCGCACCCGCCGCAAGAAGCAGCGACGAGGCGTCCCAACGCTGAACAAGATCAAGAACATGACGCTGATCCATCAGCGGTCAACCGAGGTCAACGACCCTGTGATTGCCGGGCATTGGGAGGGCGACCTCATCATCGGACGGGGCCAGGGCTCAGCGATCGGCACGCTGGTGGAGCGGACCATCCGCCACGTCCAGCTCATCCACTTGCCGCACGGCTGGAAGGCCCCCGCAGGTCCGCGACGCGCTCATCGCGCAGACCGCGGGTATTCGCCCCAGATGCGAAAGTCACTCACCTGGGACCAGGGCCGTGAGCTGACCCTGCACGAGGACATCGAGGCAGTCACCGGCTTCCGGATCTACTTCTGCGACCCGCACTCACCCTGGCAGCGTGGGATGAACGAGAACACGAACGGGCTGCTGCGGCAGCACTTCCCCAAGGGCAGCGATCTGTCCGTCCACACCGCCCGTGACCTCCGCGATGTTGCCGGCCAACTGATTCGCAGGCCCCGTCTGGTCCTCGGCGACAAGACACCCGCCGAGGCCATGCGAGGATGGCTGACAGGACCATTGACCAGCTGATTCGCAATCACTGATGGAAACCGCCCGCGGTCGAGCGGGCGGGCCTGCCATTCGGCCATGCCCTCCATCACCGAATCGGT
>NZ_JBHXSY010000141.1:0-1628 GCF_042715295.1 Streptomyces sp. NPDC058701
CCCAGCGTCGTCTGCACCTCCGGGTGACGGCGCTTGAGCTCGCGGATCGCCTCGATCGTCGCGATGCCGTCCTTGCGGGACTCCTCCTGGCCGGTGCAGATCGTGAAGGTCAGGGTGTCGATGAGGATGTCCGACTCCCGGATGCCCCAGTTCCCCGTCAGGTCCCCGATGAGGCGCTGGGCGATCGCCACCTTGTGCTCGACGGTGCGGGCCTGGCCCTCCTCGTCGATGGTCAGCGCGATCAGCGCGGCGCCGTGCTCCTGCGCCAGCCGGGTCACCTTCGCGAAGCGGGACTCCGGACCGTCGCCGTCCTCGTAGTTCACCGAGTTGATCACCGCGCGGCCGCCGAGCTTCTCCAGACCGGCCTGGAGGACGGGGACCTCGGTGGAGTCCAGGACGATCGGCAGGGTCGAGGCCGTGGCGAACCGCCCGGCCAGCTCCTGCATGTCGGCGACGCCGTCGCGGCCGACGTAGTCGACGCACAGGTCGAGCATGTGGGCGCCTTCACGGATCTGGTCCCGGGCCATCTCCACACAGTCGTCCCAGCGCGCCTCCAGCATCGCGTCACGGAACTTCTTCGACCCGTTCGCGTTCGTCCGCTCGCCGATCGCCATGTACGCCGTGTCCTGCCGGAACGGCACCGTCTGGTACAGCGAGGCCGCACCCGGCTCCGGACGCGGGTCGCGGGCGGCCGGTACGGCCCCCCGGACACGCTCGACGACCTGACGCAGATGCTCGGGAGTGGTACCGCAGCAGCCCCCGACCAGCGACAGCCCGTACTCGCGCACGAACATCTCCTGCGCGTCCGCCAGCTCCGGAGCCGACAGCGGATAGTGCGCGCCGTCCCGGGTCAACACCGGCAGACCCGCATTGGGCATGCAGGAGATCGGGATACGGGCGTTGCGCGCCAGATAGCGCAGGTGCTCACTCATCTCCGCCGGCCCGGTGGCGCAGTTCAGACCGATCATGTCGATGCCCAGCGGCTCCAGCGCCGTCAGCGCCGCGCCGATCTCCGAGCCCAGCAGCATCGTCCCGGTCGTCTCCACCGTCACCGAGCAGATCAGCGGCACCGACACACCCAGCGCCGCCATCGCCCGGTGCGCACCGACGATGGAGGACTTCGTCTGCAGCAGGTCCTGCGTCGTCTCCACCAGCAGGGCGTCCGCACCGCCGGAGATCAGACCCTCCGCGTTGACCTGATAGGCGTCACGGATCTGCCCATAGGTGATGTGGCCCAGCGTCGGCAGCTTGGTGCCCGGACCCATCGAGCCCAGCACCCACCGCTGCTGCCCCGTCGCCACGGTGAACTCGTCCGCGACCTCCCGGGCGATCCGCGCACCCGCCTCGGACAGCTCGAAGTTCCGCTCCGCGATGTCGTACTCCGCCAGCGCCGCGTAATTCGCACCGAACGTGTTCGTCTCGACGCAGTCCACACCCACCGAGAAGTACGCCTCGTGGACCGTGCGCACGATGTCCGGCCGCGTCACGTTCAGAACCTCATTGCAGCCCTCCAGCTGCTGGAAGTCCTCCATCGAGGGATCCTGCTCCTGCAGCATCGTCCCCATCGCACCATCGGCCACCACCACACGAGTGGCAAGAGCCTCACGGAGGGCGTCGGCCCGGGTCTG
>NZ_JBHXSY010000142.1:0-1434 GCF_042715295.1 Streptomyces sp. NPDC058701
CACGTGAGGGCTAAAAAAGGGGCGAACTCACAGGTCCGAGCCCCGTGGACCGGGGGCGGATTCAAGGGGTCGTTGCAACACTGCTGATCAGCTTGCTGCCAGGAGCTTAGCCAGACGCTCGGCTGGGGTCTCCCAGCCGAGCGCCTTCCGTGGGCCGCCATTGAGTTCGGCAGCCACGGCAGCGAGGTGTTCGAGGCTGTGGCTGGAGAGATCGCTTCCCTTCGGGAAGTATTGCCGCAGCAGGCCGTTGGTGTTCTCGTTGGAGCCGCGCTGCCATGGGCTGGCCGGGTCGCAGAAGTAGACAGGCATGTCGGTGGCCATGGTGAACGCGCCGTGGCCGGCCATTTCCGTGCCTTGGTCCCAGGTCAGAGAGCGCTTGAACTGCGATGGCAGCGTCTGAATCGTGCGGGCAAGCACCTGGTGGAAGTGTTCGGCCTTGTGTGCGCCGTCAGGCAAGTGGAGGAGCATCAGGTAGCGCGTCGAGCGTTCCACAAGTGTCCCGATGGCAGACCGGTGGCCAGGGCCGACGATGAGATCGCCCTCCCAGTGCCCTGGAATGGCCCGGTCAGCGACCTCTGCCGGTCGTTCGCTGATCATCACCATCGGCGTCGCGAAGCGCGGCTGACGCCTGGCTGCGTGCCGGTGGGGCTTGCGACGGGTTCGGCCCGTGCGCAACGCGTGAACGAGTTCCCTGCGGAGCTCACCGCGCCCCTGAACGTATAGCGCCTGGTAGATCGTCTCGTGTGTCACACGCATCTCCAGGTCGTCGGGGAAGTCGCGAGGCAACTGGGCGGCTATCTGCTCTGGGCTCCAGCGGCGGGTCAGACGCTCCTGAATGTAGTCCCGCAGTCGGGAGTTCTGGCCGATCCTTCCCGGCTTCGGCCGTGGGCGGCGTGCATCAGCACGAGCTTGAGCCGCGTAGGGCCGGTAGGCCCAGCGCGAGGTGTCTCCACGTAGTGGGATGCCGTTGCGCCGTATCTCACGGCTGATGGTGGACGGACTGCGGCCCAGCTCAGCGGCAATGGCCCGGACCGTTGCCTTCTCCCGCAAACGATCGGCGACGTGCAGACGATCAGCCTGGGTCAGGAAACGGCTCGGGGCAACGGGAGCCGACGCCGGACGAGCCGGTGCGCGGAACCGGTCCTTTGCCGTCCTGCCGTTGCGCCATTCACGACCGGTTCGTTCGTTGATGCCCACCAGTCGGCAGGCCTCGGTGTTTCCGTAACCCTGGTCCACGAGCCGGAAGTATTCCTCCCGCTCGCGGACCAGGCGCCTGCGGCCGCCCAGAGCCTTGGCCCGGTCCTTGCGGATCTCGAACATCACACCCCTCAAGAAGAGGTGTTGCAACGATCGCTAGAACCCAAGGGGGCAAACCGGGTTCCAAGATGCACGTCCTGTCGGACGCGAACGGACTGCCCCTCGTTGTCGGCGTCA
>NZ_JBHXSY010000143.1:0-1409 GCF_042715295.1 Streptomyces sp. NPDC058701
ATCTGTGCTCTCGGGTACTCGCTCGGCTGTTTCCGGACGCACCGTCGTCCACGGAGACCTGGCCCACCCTCTTGTGGGCCACCGGACGCGCCGAACTACCCGGACACCCCCGTCTCAGCACATGGCGCTGGGACGGCACACCCCGGGCATAGGCTCAGGCGTCTCCGCCGCAGAGGAGAGGTTCGGTCGGGGTTGCCTGGTCAGGCTGCTGCTGAGATCGGTCGGCCACCCCAGCGGATGCCTTTCTCGCTTCGGATGCGTGCGCGTTCCTTACGCTCGGCGGCCAGGACGTCGCGGTGACGGGCGTTGGCGTTGCGCCAGCGCAGGTAGGCGTGCAAGGCCTGGGTCTGCACGGTGTGGTTGGGGTGGTTGGAGTTGGCGATGGTGAACTGCCTCAGCGGTCCGAAGTGCGCCTCGATGGGGTTCGCCCACGAGGCGTAGGTCGGGGTGAAGCACAACTCGACCTTGTTCTTCCTCGCCCAGCGGCGGATGTCGGCGCCCTTGTGGGCGGACAGGTTGTCCATGATCACGTAGATCGGTGCGCCGTCGGGCCGTGCGGCGCGGATCGACTTCAGCGCGGCCAACGTATTTCCGGTGCCCTTCTTGCGGCGGTTGACGCCCCACAGGCGGTCGTCGCCGACCGAGTAGCAGCCGTGGAGATACCGGACTCCGTGGGTGCGGTGGTAGGTGGCCGGCACACGGTCGGGGTGCTTGTGTTCGGCCCAGCCCGAGCCTGCGGTGGGCCGGATTCCGAGCGGGCCGAACTCGTCGAAGGCGAACACTCGGTCCGGGAAGCGGTCAAGGACCTCCTCGATCCGGTCCAGCTTCGCCTCGCGTTCCGGGTCGGGAGATTCCTTCCATGTCTTGGTGCGCTGGAAGGTGACACCGCGGCGGGCGAGCAGGCCGCGTAACGCCTCGCGGCCGATGCGGATGACCCGGCCGTGGACTTTCCGCAGGTAGGCGACGAGTTTGCGCAGCGACCAGCGGGTGAAGGGCTGGCCGAGCTTGGTGGGGCGGGTGGTGGCCATCTGGACGACGAAGTTCTCGTCGTCACGACTGAGCAGGCGGGGACGGCCTCCCGCCCATCGAGGGTCCAGGCATGCCAGGCCGATCTCGTTGAACTTGTGGATCACATCGCGCACGGTGTCCTCGTCGGCCTGCACCAGCTGGGCGATCACCGGCACCCGGTTCCCGCCGGCCGAGGCCAACAGCATCATCGCGCGCCGATAGCGCACTGAGTGGGTGCTGCCCCGACGCACGATCTGCTGCAGCCGCCGCCCTTCCTGGTCAGTCAGTCTGCGCACACGGACAGGCTCGGCCACCGCGCCTCCAGCGGTCGGATCGGACGTCACCGCACATCCAACCGCCACGACCGCCAACCCGGCGAACCTATGCGGTCAGAGCACTAG
>NZ_JBHXSY010000144.1:0-1404 GCF_042715295.1 Streptomyces sp. NPDC058701
ACCCCGCGCCGCCCGCGCGCACCCCGCGCCGCCCGCGCGCACCCCGCGCCGCCCGCGCGCCCGCTCGCGTCCCGCCCCGCTCGCGTCCCGCCCCGGCCGCGGGCGCCGGGACGGCTGACCCGCCCGCGGCCCCGTCCGTCCGCCGGTTCGTCCGCCCGTTCACGTCCCGCCCCGGCCGGGTTCTCGCCGCCCGCCCGCCCGCCCGCCGGCCGGCCGGCCGCCAAACCGCCGCCCGAGGGTGGGACGGTCCCGGGCCGCCGACCTCACCGAAGCCGGATCCGTCGCGCGGTACGGCGAGTTCCGGCCTGACGGACGGGGAGGGCCCGGGCGGTGCCCGGAAGGCCGCCGGGGCCGGCCCGGGCCGTTCCGGCGCCGCCAGAGCGCGGTTCGCCCGGCCCGCTCCGCGCTCACGCGCCCCCGCGCGCGGGCGGCGTGCGCGTACGGTCGCCCGCGCGACCGCGCCGCCGCGTTGGCCCGCGGGCCATGACCGCGGGGGGAGCGCCCCCGCGCCGCACGGTTCCCGGCGGCGCCCCGCGCATCCGCTCACGCGCCGCGGCGGGGGGCCTTCGCGGGCCAAGTGCCCCGGTGGTGCGCGCCGTCCGGACGCCCGCGCGCGCGGGATCGCGTTTCGGACGAACCTCCGGCGCGCGGTGGCACTCCGTGCATAGGGGAGCCTCCAGCGGGTAGGGACTGGTGCATCGTCTCTCGCTCGCGTATACGTCGTCAGGAGTAGACCGTGCCGCATCCGCCGCATCAGTCCCTGCAGGTAGCCGCCGTTCAGGGTCTCCACGGGCGCCCGGCCGCCGTGCCGAAGCCGCGGATACCGGCCAGGGCCGGGGACGGTCCCTGGCACGCGGACGCCGTCTGCCGCCGCGACGAGGCGGGGCTGTTCTTCGCCCCCTCCAAAGAGCCGACCGCGGCCCGGCTGTCCCGCGAGGAGGCCGCCAAGCGCGTCTGTGCCCGCTGCCCCGTGATGGTCGCCTGCCGCGAGCACGCTCTGCTCCAGCCCGAGCCGTACGGCGTCTGGGGCGGCCTCACCGCCGCCGAGCGACGCGTGGTGCTGGCCCGGATGCGCCGCCGGTCCGCCGAGCTGCGCCAGGCTCCGGGGACCGGGCCGATCGCCGCGGCGGGCTGAGTCCCCCGTCCCCCCGAGGCCCCCGCCCCTCAAGCCCGCGCCCGGGCCCCCGCAGGACAGGACACCGCGAGGCACCCGTACCGACTCCCGTACGTCTTCCCGCACCGACCGACCGACCGACAGACACGTCCCGCACGCACGCCGGAGGGGGGGGGGGGGGGGGCCCCCCGGGCGCCCCCCCCCCCCGGGGGGGGGGGGGGGGGGCGGGGGGGGGGGGGGGGGGCGGGGGCGGGGGGCGCGGCCGGAGCCGCCGCGGGGGGGGGTAAAAA
>NZ_JBHXSY010000145.1:0-1402 GCF_042715295.1 Streptomyces sp. NPDC058701
GATGGTGTCCCGCCGAGTGGTGTAGCTGATCTTGGCTGGGAAGTGCGCCCTCATCGTGCTCCAGCGCGCATCGGCTGCCGCTAATGCTCCCTGAGAACAGGCAGGCCACCGTGCAAATGTCCTTGGTGAACGGCCAGTTCAACCCAAGGAGTGCACGGTGCCTTGTCCCAGCATGACCTACTTCGCCTGCTCGAGTCACTACGTTCGGCGGACAGCCTGGAGCTCGTCCGTGAGGTCGCCGAGCGCCTGCTGCAGGAACTGATCGAGGCCGAGGCCACCGCGCGGATCGGGGCCGAGTGGGGCGAACGCACGGAGGCCCGCACCAGTTGGCGCAACGGGCACCGGGACAAGACGGTGACCACGCAGGCCGGCGACCTGGAACTCGCCATCCCCAAGCTGCGGGCCGGCAGCTTCTTTCCCAGCCTGCTCGAGCGTCGGCGGCGTATCGACCAAGCCCTCTATGCCGTGGTCATGGAAGCCTACGTCCACGGCGTGTCCACCCGCTCCGTCGACGACCTGGTCAAAGCCCTCGGCTCGGACACCGGCATATCGAAGAGCGAGGTCTCTCGGATCTGCGCCGGTCTCGACGAACAGCTCGAGGTGTTCCGCACCCGGCCACTGGACCACATCCGGTTTCCATACGTCTTCCTCGATGCCACCTACGTCAAAGCACGCGTCGAGCACCGGATCGTCTCCCAGGCAATCGTCATCGCGACCGGCGTCACCGAAGACGGCGGCCGCGAAGTCGTCGGCGTGATGGTCGGCGACAGCGAGACCGAGCCTTCTGGTCCCAATTCCTGCGTCACCTGCGAGAACGTGGCCTGACCGGCGTCCGCCTCGTGATCTCCGACAGTCACAGCGGCCTGGTCAAGGCCATCCGGAAGGTCATGATCGGTGCCGCGTGGCAACGCTGCCGCGTCCACTTCGTCCGCAACGTGTTCTCCGTGATCCCGAAAGGTTCTGCGGAGATGGTCGCCGCGACCATCCGCACTCTCTTCGCCCAGCCCACCGCCGAAGCCGTCCGCACCCACCTCGACACCGTCGCCGACATCCTCGGCGGGCAGTTCCCCAAGGTCAAGGAGATGCTGCTGGAAGCAAAGGAGGACCTGACAGCGTTCGCGGACTTCCCCCACCAGCACTGGAAGAAGATCCAGTCGACCAACCCGCTCGAGCGTCTGAACCGGGAGATCAAACGACGCTCCGACGTCGTCCAGGTCTTCCCGAACACCGCCGCCGTCAGCCGCCTGGCCACCGCCGTCCTCACCGAACTCCACGACGAATGGATCGCCTTCCCCCGCCGCTACCTCTCCATCGAGAGCATGGACAGCCTCTATCCGGACACCGGAAGCAGCCTGCCCGGCACCACCGAAAGATCAGCTACACCACGTCAAGGGACATGACC
>NZ_JBHXSY010000146.1:0-1400 GCF_042715295.1 Streptomyces sp. NPDC058701
CCAGCACTACCTCCTCATCACCCTCGCCACCCTCCTGACCCTCACCACCCTCAACCCCCATAGGGAATCGCAGGACGGACCGCTTGCCCCACGCAGACCCACCTGACCGGCGCAGGCCCGATCTCCGGGTGCTCATGCGTGCGGGCGGTCGGATCGACTGGGTAGCCCCCACCGCCCGGCGCGGTGAAGCCCTCGACACCGCGTATACCCGCATCTCGCAGACTGCCGGACGGAAACAGAAGGGCTCCGGGTGACCAGCCGGCGGCGGGTGGAGGGCTGCGAGATGGCCTCCCGGGCCGAAGTGAAGGCACCGCGGCTGGAGAGGTGGCGCCCCTCAAGCCCTGGAAATCCCGATGCGGTCGGCGGGTTGGACAGCGGCCTTAATCGGGGAGAGGGGCGATCGGTGGTACCGCCCCAGAACGCGCCGGGCGCTTCCCCCGCAGCACCAACACGGAAGGTGCATGCTTACGCCAGGGCAACGGGTCGGGCGCCGCAGGCATGGCCCGCTCCGGTTCGATGCCGCGACTGGGGTCTGTGAGCGGTCGGGAACCGGCCTGCGGTCCCTGAGACTTCCTGTCAGCGATCATGTGGCGGTTCACTGACGACAGCGGACCATGGGCGAACCACGCGGCCCACGGCTCCGGACGTTTCCCCGTGGTCGTGGACACCCTGATCATTGGATCGTGAGGATCCATAGGACAGGAGTTCCCGTTGGGGACGTCGAAGTACTCGGCTGAGTTCAGGGCCGATGCCGTCGCGCTCTACCACGCCAGCCCGGGTGGGACGTATGCGTCGGTGGCCAAGGACGTGGGCATCAACCACGGGACGCTCCGCACCTGGGTGCGGGACGCCGGGCAGGCCGCCCGGCCCGGAGCGGTGGAGGCCACCGCGATGGAGAAGGAGAACCGGCAGTTGCGGGCGCGGGTGAAGGAGCTCGAGCTGGAGCGGGAGATCCTGCGGAGGGCCGCGAAGTATTTTGCGGGCGAGACCAGCTGGTGAGCAGCCGCTTTCAGTTTGTCGATGATCATCGTGGCGTCTTCGGCGTCAAGCGGCTGTGCCGGATACTGCGGGTCTCCCGTTCGGGCTTCTACCGGCACCTGGCCGGTGAGGAGGCGCGGGCCGGCCGGGCCCGAGCCGATGCCGAGCTCGCCGAACGCATCGCGCGAATCCATGAGGAATCGGATGGCACCTACGGGGTTCCGCGTGTCACTGCCGAGCTGAGGGACGCCAGGCGGCGAGTCAATCACAAGCGCGTAGAGCGGGTCATGCGCGCATTCGGCATCGTCGGGCTGCACCTGCGCAAGAAGGTCCGCACCACGGTTCCCGAGCCGTCGGCGACACCGGTGCCCGACCTGCTGCGGCGCGACTTCACCGCGACCAAGCCGAACACCAGGCATGTG
>NZ_JBHXSY010000147.1:0-1325 GCF_042715295.1 Streptomyces sp. NPDC058701
AGCTCGTACAACAGGTACAGGGCGAGCTGCAGGTCCTCACCCCACGGATCCGCCTTCAGTACCGCTCCCGGGGCGTAGTCCGGCGGGAGGCCGTGGCGCAGGGCGCTCGTCACCGCCTCGGAGAGTTCGCCGCGGCCGGCTACCAGGCGGGGGCCGGGAGCGGTCGCCTGGCGCGTCGCCGTCTGGGTCACCGTCGTACGGGGGCTGGGGCTGATCGGGGTCATGTCGGGTCCTGCTTCCTGTCCTCGGTCGGCACGCGCCGGTCGGCGCACCTCGGCCGGCGCGTCCGTCGGCGCGCCGGAGCGCTCGCGACACGGCCGTGCACGGCCGTGGGCGACAAGGGGCGACTGCCCTCGGCGGGGCACACCATCCGGAATTCCGCCGATCTTCAGAGGATCGGCCGCACACAGGACCCGATCGGCCCCGTTCCCCCACGTCAGCCGGGAGGCAACGCCGTGTGGTCCGGGTGGTGCGGGGTGCGGCGCCGCGCCTTGAGGCCGGCTTCGAAGAGGTGGTCCCTGCCGTCGGCGAGTTCGTCGAGGACGTCGCGTTCGATGGCGGCGAAGGGCCGGTAGTAGCCGGCGTTGTAGGCCTCGATCACCTGGAAGGTCCAGTGTCCCGGGATGACGTTCCGGCCGACGAGTTCGCGTTCGACGCGGTCGGCCTGCTCGGCGTGGCCCGCCTCGCGCAGCAGCCGGACCGCGTCGCCGAGTTCGAAGTCCGCCGTCCCGGTCAGCTGGTGGAACCCGTAGAGGTGGCCGCGGGCCCGCTCCGTGGTCTCCAGCGCCTTCGATAGCGCCCCCAGTGCGCGCACCGTCTTCTCATCGACCCCGTCGGGCACCTCGTGCGCCGGGTCCGTCCCGCGATTGCTGTCCATGGAGGTTCTCTGCCCGCAAGCGGGCCCGCCGAGCGGTCGGTTGGGCCATGCGGCGTACGGCGAACGCCCCGACGGGCCGGCGGTGCGGAAATCAAAGGAGAATCGCGTGCATGCCCCCGGTCCTGCCGGGCAGAAGGCGCTTCGGAGGTTGATAACTATGGTTCCCCTGCTTCTCGTTCTTCTGCTGGCCCTGATCCTCTTCGGCGCGGGTTTCGCGGTGAAGATTCTCTGGTGGGTGGCTATCGCAGTCCTGATCCTGTGGCTGATCGGTTTTGTCGCCCGTCCGAAGAACAGCAGCGGCCGCTGGTACCGCTGGTAGCCGTACGACGACATCGCAGTTCGGACACTGCATGGCGCCGGGGGCCCCCCCACCAAAACGGGGTGGTCGGCGCCCCGTAAGAGATGTGGCTCTCAAACCAAAAAACACAAACAAGGAGAAGCGGCGTAT
>NZ_JBHXSY010000148.1:0-1294 GCF_042715295.1 Streptomyces sp. NPDC058701
TCGTGCGCGCTCTGGTCGGCGCGGTCACCGACGTCTACGACGGCCAGCCGCCGAGGGATGACGCGACCGTGCTGTGCCTGGACTGGCACGGCCCCCGCACCGACACCTCCCCGAAGGCACTCGGCCTCTGACGCCGGGCTTGCCGCAGGATGCCCGTGCGGGACGTGACATCCTGATCGACACACCGCCGCCGAGCAGGCCGGGGCGGCATGACTCTTGCAAGGCAGGGCACGTGACCACGGTATGACCACGCCCGCAGCAGCCGACGGCACACCCGGCTCGGACCGCCCTCAGGGCGGCGACCAGCCGGCCGTCACCACGTCGGCCGCCGCCCGCCGCCACGTCGGCGCCCCCGGCCGCGCACACCGTCATCCCACCGGGGTGACCCCGGCCGGCCCGGCGGATACGGGTGACCGCTCATCCAAGCCTCGCCGAGCACATCGACATCACCCCCCGCCCCGGCGGCAAAACCATCCGAGCCGTCCTGCGCCTGAGCCGAATCCCCCTTCCCTGAGGCCGTCAGCGAGTGGCCACGGGTTTGGGCAGGCCGAGAGGGAAAGAGCTCTTCACACGTATCAAGGAGGCGTTGTGGAACCGACGACGGTGACCGTTCAGCCCGACCGTGACGGGCAGCGAATCGTACGTTGCGCGGGCGCATTCGACTACAGCACCCTCACCCCGATCCGAACCGCGTGCGAGACAGCCCTCGCGGAGGCCGGTGCAGAGCGGCTGGCCCTGGACGTCCGCGGCGTCACCTTCGGCGACTCCACCTTCCTGAACCTCCTCCTCACCCTCCACGGCGCATGCGATCTGCGTCTGGTCGGCCCCCTGCCACGCCAGCTCGCCCGCCTCCTGGCCGTGACCGGCACCGACCGGGTACTCACCGTGGAAGACGCCACCGCCGACACCGCAGCCGAGTAGCAGGAGCGCGCGGGCGGGTACCGGGCCCGAGCCCGGCGGGACCGGCGGTCCGTTCTCGTGTTGTCCGTGTCCCCGCTTGCCCGGGTCGCGCCGATCGGCTCGGCGCGGCCCGGGGGCAACCTCGCAGGTCTCTGCGGGAGCGTGGGTCATCGGCGGCAGAGAAGGGTCAGGACGCCTGTCCAGAGAGCGAGGACGCCGACCACCAGCCCGGTGGCGCGTCGGCACAGCCGGCTGTAGCGGTGTGCGTATTCGTCTTTGAGTTCTGCCGCGCGCGCAATGGTCGCGGCCAGCATCTTGCGGCGCATGCTCAGGTGGTGCTGGGCGAAGCGGTCGCTGATCGCGTCCTGTTCGTCGGGGCCGAGCCAGGTAAGGG
>NZ_JBHXSY010000149.1:0-1222 GCF_042715295.1 Streptomyces sp. NPDC058701
TCAGCGCTGTATTTCTCTTACAAATGATCAACCGCTGTTTCAAAATAGCGCCGCTGCTCCTTCTCGCTCATCCCATTCATATAGTCAGGACTTGCCGTGATCAAAAATTCGCTGACCAAGACAGCATCCGCTCGGACCTTCCGTTTGACCCGCCCCTCAATTTTTTCATGAACCGCTTTTGAATAGCTAATCGGTTTCTCGTTCACCAGATCATAATTTAAGTGCGTCCGCTCCCGATCTATATTTTCATTTTTGCTTTTTTGAAACTCCCGCTGATTGTGTTTTTGTGTTCCATTCAATCTATCTTTTTTGTATTTTTCCATCCTTATGACCGCATAATTTGCCATGAGAAAAACCCCCGATTCAGACCACTGTATAGGGGTTATGGTAACACAAAGTTTATCTTTGGTGTAACGCACTACACCAAATTATGCCCATGGCAAATTTGGACGTGCGACCTGCGGTGCTGGTGGCTCTCTCATTCTCGCTATCGCATCGAAAGTTCGTGCCACTTGTCGGCTGTCCGCCGACCCGATTTTTCCGCCGATGAGAGATCGGCAGAAAATCAGAAAAACCCTTGCTGCTTCCACAGCATTTGACACATGAACAAATTGTTCTATGTGTCAAATTTTCAATCAAAGAAAGTATGCTGCGGCAACACGCAGCTACTTTCTCTATTTTTAAAACCATCTTCCCAATCAAAATGATATTAAGACATTGATATATCTGTATTTCGCACACTATAAAGACCGCAAAAATGCCCGCAATCAAAAGTTCAACCTCATAGGAATTTTTATTCAATTTATTTGAAATATTGTTATTTTATTCATATTCAGATACAAGCTATGTTAACGTGAATTCGGTACCAAAATCATACAAGGGAGAGTGTGAAAATGAGGAAATGGATTCTGTTTATGATTATCAGTTTTGTTACACTTGGATTAGTATTGCCTTCAGGCGAAGCTTCTGCTGAAGAAGTAAAGAGTCAATATACGCCCCAAGATTATGAAAAGTACCTCGCAAATTACGATTCAGATGCAGCTAAAGCAGCCGGTGTATCTCCAGAGTACATATCGTCAGCTGTTATGGAAGCTGGAAAAATCCTTGAAGATTTTAAAGCCTTATCAAAAGAAGATCAGGAAAAATTTGTGGAAAGCTTTACAAAGATCGATCCTATCAACATAGAAGAAAACGAAGTTGTAGTTGATGACCCAATCAATGC
>NZ_JBHXSY010000150.1:0-1183 GCF_042715295.1 Streptomyces sp. NPDC058701
GAGCGTGTCTGAAAGATCGTGTAAGTCCGTGATGTGGAAGCCTGGCCCGGGGCTCGGCCTCGGGCCTGTGGGCCAGGCGGATCGGACGAGTCATGGCAGACAAAGACGAAGCGGCCGCGTCCGTGGCCGGCGACAATATGGTCGACGAGGTGGTCGAGCGACTGCTCGACAAGGCTGATGCCTCGGGAGCGGCCCTGCTCGGTGAGGGCGGGCTCCTGACGGAGATCACCAAGGCCGTTCTGGAGCGGGCCCTGGAAGCCGAGATGAGCGAACACCTCGGCTACGAGCGTGGAGATTCCGCAGGTCACGGGTCGGGCAACTCCCGCAATGGGACCCCGCCCAAGACGGTCCTCACCGATGCGGGCGCGGTCACTCTGGCGGTGCCGCGGGATCGCAACGGCGACTTCGAACCGCGTCTGGTTCCGAAGAACGCCCGTCGGCTCGCGGGGTTCAACGACCGGATCCTCTCGCTCTACGCGCGCGGGATGAGCGTGCGTGACATTCGCTCCCATCTGGCGCAGATCTACGGGGTTGAGGTCAGTCCCGACCTGATCAGCAAGGTCACTGACGCTGTGATCGACGAGCTCGTGACCTGGCAGAACAGGCCTCTCGACCCGGTCTGGCCGATCATCTACATCGACGCGTTGTGGGTGAAGATCCGCTCTGGTTCGGTGGCATCGAAGCCGGTCTATCTGGCGGTGGGTGTCGACATGGACGGCCGCAAGGACGTCCTCGGCCTGTGGGTCGGAGCCGAGGGTGAGGGCGCCACTACGTGGATGGCGGTCCTGTCGGAGCTGCGGAACCGGGGCATCGAGGACGTCTGCATCGTGGTCTGCGACGGCCTGAAGGGCCTGCCCGACGCGGTCACCGCGACCTGGCCCAAGGCCACCGTCCAGACCTGCGTGATCCACCTGACCAGGGCCTCGCTCAGGCTCTCGTCGTCACGGGACCACCCGAAGCTGGTGCCGGCCCTCGAGGCCATCTACACGGCCCCCACAGAGCAGGCCGCCGAACAGGCCCTCGACCTGTTCGCAGCCTCTGACCTGGGCGAACGCTACCCCGCGATCGTCCGGACCTGGCGGTCGGCCTGGCCTGAGTTCACGCCCTACCTGGCGTTCCCGCCGGCCATAAGGACGGTGGTCTACTCGACGAACATGGTCGAATCGATCAACTCGCGGCTCCG
>NZ_JBHXSY010000151.1:0-1123 GCF_042715295.1 Streptomyces sp. NPDC058701
TCCCGCCGCCCCTTACGACGCTTTGTTGCTGTTGTCCTTCGGTGGTCCGGAGGGGCCCGATGACGTGGTGCCGTTCCTGGAGAACGTGACGCGGGGGCGGGGGATCCCGCGTGAGCGGTTGAGGGAGGTGGGGCAGCACTATTTCGGTTTCGGCGGGGTGAGTCCGATCAACGGGCAGAACCGGGAGCTGTTGGAGGTGCTGCGTGGGGATTTCGCGGAGCACGGGCTGGATCTGCCGGTGTACTGGGGGAACCGGAACTGGGCTCCGTACCTGACGGACGTGTTGCGGGAGATGGCGGCGGACGGGCGGCGGCGGGTCGCGGTGCTGGCGACGAGTGCGTACGCGTCGTATTCGGGGTGCCGGCAGTACCGGGAGGATCTGGCCGGGGCTCTGGCGGTTCTGGCGGGGGAGGGTGTGGTGCTGCCGCGGGTGGACAAGCTGCGGCACTACTTCAACCATCCGGGTTTCGTGCGGCCGATGGTGGACGGGGTGCTGGCGTCTTTGGCTTCGTTGCCGGAGGGGGTGCGGGCGGGGGCGCGTCTGGTGTTCACGACGCATTCGATTCCGACGGCGGCGGCGGATACGTCGGGGCCGGTGGAGGGGCACACGGCCGGCGGTGTGGGTGGGGCGTATGTGCGTCAGCATCTGGATGTGGCGGGGGTGATCGCGGAGGCGGTGCGGGCGGAGACGGGTTTCGGGCTGCCGTGGGAGCTGGTGTACCAGTCGCGCAGTGGTGCCCCGCAGATTCCGTGGCTGGAGCCGGACGTCTGTGATCACCTGGAGGCGCTGCACGGGGCGGGGGCGGCGGCGGCGGTGATCGTGCCGGTCGGGTTCGTGTCGGACCACATGGAGGTTCTGTACGACCTGGACACGGAGGCGGTGGCGAAGGCGGCGGAGCTGGGGCTGCCGGTGGCGCGGTCGGCGACGGTGGGGGCGGATCCGCGGTTCGCGGCGGCGGTGCGGGAGCTGGTGCTGGAGCGGGCTGCGGCCGAGCGCGGTGAGCCGGTCGGGCGGTGCGCGATGGGGTCGCTGGGGGCGAGTCACGACGTGTGCCCGGTGGGCTGCTGCCCGGCGCGCGCGCCCCGGCCGGCGGCCGCGGGCGCCGACAGCCCGTACCCGTAG
>NZ_JBHXSY010000152.1:0-1066 GCF_042715295.1 Streptomyces sp. NPDC058701
GGACACAGTCACACCGGGCCCGGAGGCCAGCGGCCCCATTGCAGGACCCCGAAAAAGATAACGGGGGCGACGTGTCGCCGACGCCCTGGTAGCCGCGGTCCGTGACCACGCGGATGCCGAGGTGAACGCGGGTGGCGATGATCGGGTGTCAGCGGGCCGCGGTGCCGGGCAGGGCGGAAGAGATCCAGGCTCGCGTTTCGTCCGGCGTGGTGATGACCTGCGGGTTCACCCCGTGCCGTCGGTGCTTGCCCGAGTAGTCCGCTCGTCCGTCGGCGGTCCGGTCGTACTCGGCACGAGTCGCGTCCAACAGGACATACCGGGCTTCGGCCGATCTGAAGGCCGCTGTCAGGCCCGGCTGGGCCGTCCGGGTCCGCTTCGCAGAACACGGATGCCTGCCATGACGGTCTCGAAGGCCGGCGTCGCCCGCCTGGCCTGCGGTGACGCGAAGGGCCAGAGGCCGTGCACGGCTGTCGCTAGCCAGGTGGACTTTCGTGCTCAGGCCGCCGCGGGAGCGCCCGAGGGCGTGGTCGTCAGGTTCGGCCCGGCCTGGCTCCCCCTTTTCCTGGCACCGGCAGCGTGCTCGTGGGCCCGGCAGACGGTGGAGTCCACCGAGACGGTCCAGCCGATGTCGGCATCAGCGTCGGCTGCTGCTAGAACTGCCGCGAGGATGCGTTCCCAGGTGCCGTCCACGGCCCACCTGATCAGGCGTTTGTGAGCGGTCTGGAACGAGCCGAGCTCGTCCGGTAGGTCCCGCCAGGGAGAGCAGGTGCGGTACTTCCACGCGCCCTTGCCGACACGCATCCCGGCAGCGTCGTGGTGGGCGCGGACCGTTGTGGAATCTACGCTGACCAGCGACAAGTCGGTTCTCTCTGCGCGGGCAACCTCGGCGATCACGCCTTCCAGCAGCGCGGAGAATTCGCCGGCGTTCCGCCAGACCCGGAAACGCCCGTAGACGGTGCCCAGGGACCGAACTCGGCAGGCATCTCCCGCCACTGGCCGCTGGAACGGAACGGTCATGTCCCTTGACGTGGTGTAGCTGATCTTTCGGTGGTGCCGGGCAGGCTGC
>NZ_JBHXSY010000153.1:0-1042 GCF_042715295.1 Streptomyces sp. NPDC058701
TAGTTGGGCATGAGCCGTCCAGGTCCGAAGATTCCGCCGTTGTCGATCTCTCACGCCCAGCGCGGGGTGCTGGAGGGCTGGTTACGCCGCCGCACAACGGCTCAGGCTTTGGCCCAGCGGTCCCGGATCGTGCTGGAGTGCGCCGAAGGCCACTCGATCATGGAGGTGTCCCGTCGGCTGCGGGTCGCTCCGGAGACGGTCCGCACCTGGCGGCGGCGTTTCATTGAGCGGGGCCTGGACGGCTTGTGTGACGACCCGCGGCCCGGCGTTCCCCGCAAGATCACCAACGCGGACGTCGAGCGGGTCGTCAAGACGCTTGAGGAGACGCCCAGGAACGCGACCCACTGGTCGACCAGGTCGATGGCCGCGGCGACGGGAATGTCGCAGTCGACGGTCTCGCGGATCTGGCGGGCGTTCGCCCTGGCACCGCACCGGACGCAGACCTTCAAGCTGTCGACGGATCCGCTGTTCACCGACAAAGTCCGTGACGTCGTCGGCCTCTATCTCGACCCGCCGGATAAGGCCCTGGTCCTCTGCGTGGACGAGAAGTCGCAGATCCAGGCCCTGGACCGGTCCCAGCCCGTCCTGCCGATGATGCCCGGCGTTCCCGAACGCCGCAGCCACGACTACATCCGCGTCGGCACCACCACTCTCTTCGCCGCCCTCGAGGTCGCCACCGGCAAGGTCATCGGCTCCCTGCACCGCCGCCACCGGGCCACCGAGTTCAAAAAGTTCCTGGCCAAGGTCGACAAGGAGGTTCCGGCCGATCTCCAGGTCCACCTCATCCTCGACAACTACGCGACCACAAGACACCCGACATCAAGCGGTGGCTGCTGGCCCACCCGCGGTTCCACCTGCACTTCACGCCGACCAGTGCGTCGTGGCTGAACCTCGTGGAGCGGTGGTTCGCCGAGCTCACACAGAAGAAGCTCAAACGCGGAGTCCACCGCTCCGTCCAGGCACTCGAACGCGACATCCGGACCTGGCTGACCGACTGGAACGACCAACCCAGGCCCTTCGTCTGGACAAAGACAGCCGACGA
>NZ_JBHXSY010000154.1:0-1031 GCF_042715295.1 Streptomyces sp. NPDC058701
ACCACCTCAACGAGGCCCAGAACGGGAAGCAACACCTTGATTCCCCGCAAGGCCTTAGTGTGATGCGCCAGAAATCCGGGAGTTAAGTCTGTAGCCTGTTGTCATGTCGCCGGGTCCTCGTGCCGTTGAAGTCCGCCTGTCCGATGAGGTACGCGCGGAGTTGTCTCGTTGAGCAAGTGGGGCGGTGGCACCACGGTTCGCGGAGCGTGCTCGCATCGTGCTGGCGTGCGCGAATGGGGAGCCGAACGCGCGGGTGGCGGTGGAGGTCGGTGTGACCGCCGCGACGGTGAGGAAGTGGCGTGGGAAGTTCGCTGCTGAGGGGATGGCCGGGCTTGAGGATGCCGCGCGTATCGGCCGTCCGAAGGCCGAGCTCGTTCTGAGCGAGGCTGAAGGGGACCAGCTGATCCGGTGGGCCAGGCGCGCGAAGACCGCCCAGTTTCTGGCCCTGCGCGCGAGGGTCGTGCTGCGTTGCGCGGAGGGCGGGACGAACCGGCAGGCCGCGGCCGATCTCAGTGTCGATGCCTCGACCGTCGACCGCTGGCGCAGCCGGTTCATCACTCACCGCCTTGAAGGCCTGGTCGATGAGCCCAGGCCGGGCCGGCCGCCCTCGATTATCCTCGACCAGGTCGAGGACGTGATCGTGGCGACGCTGGAGTCCACTCCGGGCAGGGACACCCACTGGTCACGGGCTTCGATGGCCGCTCGCACGGGGCTGTCGGAATCCACGGTCGGTCGAATCTGGAAGCGGTTCGATCTCAAGCCGCACCTGCAGGACTCCTTCAATTTGTCTACCGATCCGCAGTTCGTGGTCAAGGTCGTCGATGTCGTCGGCCTCTACCACAACCCACCCGAGCGGGCGGTGGTGTTATGCGTGGACGAGAAGAGCCAGATCCAGGAGCTGGACCGTTCGCAGCCGGTGTTGCCGATGATGCCGGGCATGCCCGAGCGGCGCACCCACGACTACCTGCGGCACGGCACGCAGCTCTTCCCGGTTGGGGTTGGAGTCGTAGCCCTTGTCGCCGAGCAGAGCG
>NZ_JBHXSY010000155.1:0-1029 GCF_042715295.1 Streptomyces sp. NPDC058701
CCATCAGCCCCAGCCGATGAAGGAGCCGCGTGACCATCACCAGCATGCCCCAGCCGACTCTGCCCGCACAGCCAGAAGAACCGCTGGCAGAGGACATGATCTTGGGGGTGGACACCCACAAGGACGTACACGTCGCCGCAGTGATCACCGTGCTCGGAGCACTCCTGGCCCACCAGCAGTTCCCGACCACCGCCGCCGGATACCGCCAACTCCTGGCCTGGGCAAGCTCTTTCGGTACCCTGCGCCGAGCCGGTGTGGAGTGCACCGGATCCTACGGAGCGGCCCTGGCACGCTTCCTGAGCCGGGAGAACGTCCAGGTCATCGAGGTCAATCAGCCCGACCGCGCCCTGCGCCGCAAGCGCGGCAAGACCGACGCCGTCGATGCGGAGGCCGCCGCCCGCGCGGTCCTGTCCGGACGCGCTGACGTCACGCCCAAGACCGGCGAGGGCCCGGCGGCCGACATGCGCGTGCTGCGACTGGCAAAGGAATCGGCCGTCAAGGCCCGCACGCAGGCAAAGAACCAGCTCAAGGCCGTGCTGCTCGGTGTCGATCCCGCGCTGCGCGAGGCACTGTCCAAGCTCAGCAACACGGCCCTGATCGCCAGGTGCGCCGACCTTCCCGACGCCGGCGACGCTGCCGTCTTCACGCTCCGGCTGCTGGCCCGGCGCATCCAGCAGCTCACCGCCGAGGTGAAGGAACTCACCCGCCGGGTCAGCAAAGCCGTCCATGGCTGCCATCCGCAGCTCCTGGACATCATCGGCGTCGGGCCCGACAGTGCCGCTGCCCTGCTGATCGCCGCCGGCGACAACCCAGAACGGCTGGCCAGCGAGGCATCATTCGCAGCTCTGTGCGGCGTCAGCCCTGTCGAGCAGTCTTCCGGAAAGACCCAGCGCCGGAGGCTCAACCGCGGGGGCAACCGGCAGGCCAACGATGCCCTCTACCGCATCGTCGTGACACGCATCCGCCGTGATGCCCGCACCCGTCTCTACCTCGAACGACGCACGAAACAGGGCATGTCGAAACGCGAGA
>NZ_JBHXSY010000156.1:0-1007 GCF_042715295.1 Streptomyces sp. NPDC058701
GTGGGCTCGCCGGAGGTCACGCCGTCCTTCTCCATCTGCTCGGCGATCTTCATCGCCTCTTCGATGAGGGTCTCCACGATCTTCGACTCCGGGACGGTCTTGATGACCTCGCCCTTCACGAAGATCTGGCCCTTGCCGTTGCCGGAGGCGACGCCCAGGTCGGCCTCGCGGGCCTCGCCGGGGCCGTTGACGACGCAGCCCATGACGGCGACGCGCAGCGGGACCTCCATGCCCTCCAGGCCCGCCGTGACCTCCTCGGCCAGCTTGTAGACGTCCACCTGGGCGCGGCCGCAGGACGGGCAGGAGACGATCTCCAGGCGGCGCGGCTTGAGGTTCAGCGACTCCAGGATCTGGTTGCCGACCTTGACCTCCTCGACCGGCGGCGCGGAGAGGGAGACGCGGATGGTGTCGCCGATGCCCTCGGAGAGGAGCGCGCCGAAGGCGACGGCGGACTTGATGGTGCCCTGGAAGGCGGGGCCGGCCTCCGTGACGCCGAGGTGCAGCGGGTAGTCGCATGCGGCGGCGAGCTGGCGGTAGGCGTTGACCATGACGACCGGGTCGTTGTGCTTGACCGAGATCTTGATGTCGCCGAAGCCGTGCTCCTCGAACAGGGAGGCCTCCCACAGCGCGGACTCGACCAGCGCCTCGGGGGTGGCCTTGCCGTACTTCTTCAGCAGCCGGGCGTCGAGGGAGCCCGCGTTGACGCCGATCCGGATCGGGGTGCCGGTGTCCTTGGCGGCCCGCGCGATCTCCTTGACCTTGTCGTCGAACTGCTTGATGTTGCCCGGGTTCACGCGGACGGCGGCGCAGCCGGCGTCGATGGCGGCGAACACGTACTTGGGCTGGAAGTGGATGTCGGCGATGACCGGGATCTGCGACTTCTTCGCGATGACGGCGAGGGCGTCGGCGTCGTCCTGGGTCGGGCAGGCCACCCGGACGATGTTGCAGCCGGCGGCGGTGAGCTCGGCGATCTGCTGGAGCGTGGCGCCGATGTCGGACGTGCGGGT